>JAJRQB010000042.1 GCA_024280485.1 Deltaproteobacteria bacterium | reverse complement strand
GGAACAAGTAAAAACGACAATTTCAAAGAACATAAGGCCAAGCTCTGCTGATTTGAAGCATTGCTCGGGGCAATATTGTTTCTACGCTGCTGTTTAATTTAGCCTTCGTAATGAATCGGTTGTAGCTCCGTCGCAAAATTCAGATCGGTTTGAGCAACATCCCGTCAAGGGCTGACCCTGTTCAGTCTTACTTTGTCGAGATTGATCCAGCTCATTTAACACCTTGAACCGCACTCTCTGCTATTCTGGATGAAAGTCTATCCGGGAGGCCGCTATGCTTGATATTAAAGCAATTCACAGTGCTGCAACTCTTTTGCAGGGCCGGGTGCGTAAAACCGAATTGATTTCATCCCACTATTTTTCTGAACGGATCGGTTCGCCGGTCTGGCTTAAATGCGAAAATCTGCAGCGAACCGGCTCGTTCAAGATCCGCGGCGCAAGCAATTACCTGCTACGTCAACCACCGGAGGCAATATCTGCCGGCGTCATTACCGCTTCTGCGGGCAATCACGCGCAGGGCTTGGCTTGTGCTGCTGGGCAAATCGGAATTGCGGTGACGGTGGTGATGCCGAAGGCGACGCCGCTCGCCAAGGTGATGGCCACCAAAAGCTATGGTGCAGAAGTGATAATGCATGGTTCAAGTTTTGACGATGCGGTTGTGCTTGCCCGACAACTTGAACAGGAGCGGGGCCTGCGTTACGTGTCCGCCTTTGATGAACCTCTGATCATCGCCGGGCAGGGGACGGTCGGCCTCGAAATTATTCAGCAACTACCCGAAATCGATACCCTGCTGGTCCCTATTGGCGGGGGTGGTTTGATCGCTGGTGTGGCGTTGGCGGCGCGGTCGTCGGGGCGGAAAATCCGTATCATCGGGGTTCAGGCTGCGGGTTGTCCTTCTGCCCTGGTGGCGCGCCGTGACGGGAAACCGGTGGCTGTGCCAACGGCTCAATCTCTCGCCGACGGGATTGTGGTCAAGCGGCTGGGGGACCAGACCTTTCCGTTGATCGAAGAGCTGGTTGACGATCTGGTCACTGTTGAAGAAGAAGAGATCGCCCAGGCGATTGTCGGTCTGCTCGAGATGGGCAAGCTGGTTGTCGAGGGGGCTGGCGCGGTGACTCTGGCCGCATTGCTTTACAGCCACCGCAAGCTGGCAAAGGGGAACACCGTCTGTGTGCTTTCCGGGGGTAATCTCGATGTGCAGACCATGTCGCGGGTGGTCGAAAGGGGGATGTTGAGTGAGGGGCGTTTTTTGAAGGTGCGGATCGACTTGCCGGATATCCCCGGCGCATTGGCCGAACTGGCTGCACTACTGGCACTTATCGAAGCGAATATCCTGCATGTCAGCCATGATCGCCGCACCGTTGATGTGACTCTCGGCCATTCCGAAGTTCGGCTCGAACTCGAAACCCGTGGACCCGAACACATTGCGTGGATTCTTGAAAAGCTTAAAGAGAACGGCTACGTTGCAGAGGTCGAACATTGATCAATTGATCCACTTTCGCCCCAAAGCCAGTCGTCAGGTCGTTCCTGATGAAATCATTGTCGGTTGGTTGATAGCTTTGGTGCGAACCGGCTATAAATCCGTAACATATTGAAATGAAATGCTTATTTGAGGGGGATGAGATGTGGGGGGCTCTGGACAATGATTTGATTATTTTGAAAGCCACTTTTCAGTCTGATGCTGAGAAGTGGCTTTTGTTGTTTTAAGCTTTCTGTGTCACTGACTTACCCTTTGCCAACCATTGATAGATATTGCGTTGAACGCAAGTCAATAGTTGAAAACAATACTTGTGGCAGGTATACTGAATGAAGCTACCAATCAAAGCTGTCGAAGCGCGAAAGTTGCTACGTCACATTCTGAATGCTGGTCTCGTCACCTATTCTCAGCCGCACGCCATTGAACGGCTCAGGCAGCGGTCACTCACTATGCTTGATTGTGAGAACGTGATGCGGGCCGGTGTTGTTGAAGAAGCGGAATGGAGCGATGGAGGCTGGTGGCATCAGGTTAGAACCCGGAAGATCGTTGTTGTCGTTGAGTTTCTCTCTGAAGAAGAAGTATTGGTCGTCACAGCCTGGAGAACAGAATGAACTGTCCTGACTGCAGAAATGCAGAACTCATAGAAAAAAGAGAGACGATCCGTTACGCAGAGTCGGGGCTCAGCTCTGTCGCCCTGCAAAACATCCTGGTGCGACAATGCCCCGCTTGCGGGCACAAGCTGGTCTCCATTCCGAATCTGGCCGGTCTGCACCACAGCCTTGCCATGTTGCTGGTCAACAAGGTAGAGCGCTTGGTTGCAGAAGAGATCGGTTTTCTCCGCAAGTCTCTAGGCTGGTCCAAGGCCGATTGCGCCCGCAAACTCCACGTTCGGCCTGAGCAGGTTTCCCGCTGGGAGAGCGAAACATCGCCAACGCAGATGCAGGTTCAGAATGAACTTCTGCTGCGCACTCTGGTTGCCAAGGGGCAGAAGATAGAGGATTACGAGGATCATCTGGAGGAGATTGCTTCGAAAGAACCCTGCGGCAAGTCACTGCTTTCGATGATCTTTGATCATGAAAAATGGCAGAATAGTTCACCCCTCTGCCATTGCTGATTCACTGCAACATAGATTGAATTAAAAAAGACCCCGTCGTGAGATGGGGTCTTTTTTAATTCAGGTAGATGAAGTTGGTTTGCTTATTTATTGAGTTCCTACAGTGACCTCTTCGTTTTCCGTCATCTTAATTTGATGTTGGAAAATATCTGATTTCCAGTTCTTTGATGGCGGCTAAAATTTCGTTAACGGTTTCCTTTAATTCTGGTCCCATCCGTTTGAAATCATCTGCACGAGTGGGGCCTGTTTTGCTCAACAGAGCATAGTAAACCGGTTTGAAGTGGTCTTGTAGATTGAGCTTTGTATGTTGCTTATCTTCGAACAACTGTAGGCTGTAGGCTGTTTGACCTGAGGCTGCGAGAAAGAGCAATGTATCCGAAAATACGGATCCAAAGTTGTTTAGGTCAATGACGGACAAGACTTTTTGCAAGGAAGTGAAGGCTTCAGAGTATTTGCCCCCCCAGAGCAATGCGCGCGTCAACTGAAGTTGCTGTCGTGGATCTTTCTTCATGTCTTCATGTTGCGCTGCAAGTTCACTTAGCTCTATGACTTTGGCAAGGTTTATTGCTTGTTCAAAATAAAATAATGCAAGGTTGAAATTAACTTCCGTCGCGCCATTTTCAACTGCCATCAGAAAGTATTTTTCGGCGGCCTCACGGCGATCTAAGTGTATTTCATAGAGTAACGCGAGATTGTTTATGGCATCGGTGTAATCATTTTTGATCGCCATGAGGTAATAGCGCTCTGCATCTTCATAGTTTTTGAAATGTTCTTCATAGAGTAAAGCAAGGTTGTACATGGCATCAGGTAGACCATTTTCAACCGCCATAAGAAAATAACGTTCAGCTTCATTATACCGCTTGAAATGATGGGTATAGAGTGAAGCGAGATGGTGCATGGAGCTTGACTGACCGTTCTCAATTGCCATTAGGAAATATCGTTCCGCATCCTCGTAGCGTTCAAAATGATGAGTGTAGAGCAATCCGAGTATCTCCATAGCTTTCGGGACATCGGCTTTTGCTGCCAGAATGAAGCCTTCTTCCGCTTTTTGGTATTCCTTTGCCTCAAAGGCGGTCATAGCCTTTTCCATGTATTCATTGCGTGAAGTGGGGAGGAGGGATTGTTCCTCTTTCGGGAGAATTAGTCGAGTAGCTTTGATGAGTTGATCTTCCTGGGCTGCAGTCAGTCCTGCATAGGTTAGTGCTTCAGTAAGAAATCGAGCATGATTAGGTTTTATGCAACCTGTTTCGATAGCGTGAAGGTGGCGTTCGGCTCGCTTAAATAGCTCCTCGCTATTGCACCAGCTTTGAAGGAAACGGACCAACCAGAGCGTACGTTGACGATCCCGGGCGCGGCCGTTGCGCATCAAATACCAGATGTTGAAAAATCGTTCTTCCAGCCGGTATAAGTGATTCTTGGTCGAGGTTGGTTCTTGATGGATAATGTGGCTCTTGATCAATTGCTTGAGCTGCGCCGACACCTGTTTGCTGGGTAGACGGCAAATTTTGGCAATTTCTTTTACTCCAATGGCGTCCCATGCCAGGGCTACAGCGTCGACGATCTCTTGTTGTTGGGTGGGGAGATCGTCCATTCGGTGTTTGTATAGAGGAGTTACTCGGTCAAGGAGGCTTTCGAGGTCATGTATGGCGTCGCCATTGTCGTTGAGTAAAATTTCAAAAAGTAACAAAATAGTTCTAGGGACACCGGAGGTTAGGCGACGCAGGGTTTCTATCCGTCCGGGGTTGCTTTTAAGGATCTCTTCCAGAATTTTTTTCTGATGATCGTCACCAAGGTTGCGCAGTAGGGTGAGGGCTTCTTCAGCATTAAGACCCTTGAGTGATATCATCTTGAAAAACTGATAAAAGGGTGTGCTCTGGTCGAAATGTTGCTCCAGCATCACGGTCGACGCACCAATGATCCGTAGCCTGTTTGTTGAGCTTAAGATCTTACGCAGTCGCTGCTGCTCCTGCTTTTTAAACTTGGTTAGCAGTTCACCAATATTATCAATCAGTAGCAGTAGGCAGATATCGTGTTTGCGAAGTGCTGCCTCAAGTATCTGATAGCAATCCTTCTCGTAGTGTGGATCATCTTCTGCAGCTTCAAACTCGTCCGGTAAATTTTCAAGGCCAGGTTGCACACTGAGTAAATCTGCAATATGTTCCCAAAGTTTATAAAGTTTACCGACACCATAAAGCTCTTCTCTGAAAAGAACCGGGACCAGCCAATCGGTCGTCTCTTTATTTTCACTGACGCGCAGATAGGTCATCCGTAGAAGGCTTGATTTTCCTTGCCCGCGTTGCCCCTGGATGATGACATGGCGCGGGATTTCGTTGCGGCCGACCGTGACAGCCGTTTGCACAAGTTCTTCTAGAATTTCTGTACGAACGGAAAAGCGGGAGCGGAAATCTGCTTCGCTCATTTCCTGTGGCGTATATATTGCGCTGACTGGATTCATTGTTTACCTCTTTAGTTCTTAGTTGGCAATGTTGCGCCACCACCAAAGGCGCACGATGGGAGAGTTGAAACTGTACTCTTGCGGATTTTCATGGTTGTTCAGGTAGCCATCGTGCTTAAGCATGCCCATGACTTCGGTTTGATGATCCAGAACTTTGTGTTGTACTGCGAGGTCGGTAATTTCTGCACTGGAGATATGTTGCTTTTTGGGAGTTGATGCCAGGTTGAGTAGGGCTTTGGCAAAAAGGTATTCGTCCTTATTGAGCGCGGTCCTTAATCTCGAGTGCCAATGTTCAAAGTGGTTGCGGCATTCCAGTAGTTCATCAATGGCTGTATCGACGTGTGCAGTTGTTAGGTCCGTTGTGGGAAGCTCTTCGACGACGGCTCTGAGGTAGAAGGGAATCAGCCATTCGATAGAGTCAAATAGATAGCTAATAACATCTGGGCATTTTGCTAGTTGATGGTCGGTAAAAGTTTCATCTATAAACTCCAACGCTTGTTCCCTGGTGAGGGCCGGGAGGGTTACCTTCGCAAGATCGTTGATGTGCTTTGTAGAGTCGATGCGAGAAACCACATTTTCCAAGCCAATTGAACCGACATAAATGAACAGCAGTTTCTTTTTAATCTCCGGGTCAATACGAAGTTCACGCTGGGTTTGAAGCAACTGTATCGCTTCCTGCTTACTCTTGTATTCGAGGATGTTTTCCAGCGTTTGAGGAAATTCATCAATCATTAGAACAATTTTTCTATCTAGCTCTAAATTACGAATAAGGCGGGTGAATTCTTCAAGGTAATTTATTTCAGCGGCAGCGAACTTGACGCCTTTCGTGCCGATTTCCTCTATTTTTATTTTTTTGATTGATTGTTGGGCTTTTGTTGTTAGTTTTTTTAGCCCGCTGAATATATCTTCCTGGGTAAGATGTGAATACAGTTTACGGTAGAATTCATTTAGTGAGTCTGCTGCCTCTGTGATCACATAGGTTGGGAAAAATCCCTCCTGGGGATTATCCCGGAGGTGGTAGAGCAAGGAAGTTTTGCCGATTCGTCTTGGTCCTGGAATCAGTAAGTGCTCGCCGTTTTTGAGCTTTCTCCAAACTTTCGCGGTGAGTTCTGGGCGTTGATAGTATTTGTTTGATATGAGATCCTCCCTGTTGACAATTTATTTATTGCCAGAATAGAAGACAATAAATAAATTGTCAATCAACTTAGCAATAAATTTATTGCTAAGTTGATTGACAATACGCCGAGGACTGGAAAGAGGGGGGAGTTTACATATTCCGTAATCTGGTTATCCCCTTTACTCCACCTGTGACATAAGATGTCATGGAGCGGATTCATGCCTGTGTCAGGTTTGACTTTCTGCCATTCTTGGCTTCTTCTGAACTTCCTCTCTACGCTTTTGCAGAGGGGCTGAGACAGTTTCCTTAATTCAAGAGAAAGTAACGGTAGTAGAATACCTCTTAGTCTTAGACCCTCTCCCCTTATTGATAGTATATTCACCAAATGATCAAATCTATTGCGACAACCATACTCAAGCTGATCGGCTGGCAGGTCTCCTTCTCTCTCCCCCCTCGGGACAAGTATGTTCTGGTCGGGGCTCCACATACCAGTAACTGGGATTTTCCGCTGGGGCTTCTGGCGATGTGGGCCAGTGGCTTGCGGGTCAATTGGGTCGGTAAGCATACCCTGTTCAAGGGACCGCTCGATCCGATCATGCGCGCGATGGGTGGTATTCCGGTTAATCGGCGGGAGGGGATCGGCTTTACCAGAAAGGTGATCGAGTCCTTTGCCAGCCGCGAGCAGTTTGTGCTGGCGATCTCTCCTGAGGGGACGCGCAGCCTGACCAAACACTGGAAGGGCGGCTTTCATCATATCGCCCTGGCGGCTAAGGTGCCGATCGCGCTCGGCTATATCGACTATCCAAGCAAGCGGATCGGTATCGAGCGGATGTTCGAACCGAGTGGCGATATTGAGGCCGATTTCGAGATTCTTGCGGACTATTACCGGGATATAACCGGAAAGCGCCCGGAGAAGCAGGGCCCGGTCAGGGTGCGGAGCGTTGCGGGTAAAAAGGGCTGCAGATGATTAATTCCATATAGATCACCGCAATGGTTAACAATTGGTGGTATAGTCAAAACCACTGTTCCCCGAAAAAGCTAACCCGGTTGAGAAACCGGAGCAGAAAGCTACGGGTCTTTCCACTAAACCTACCAAGATAGCCGAGCTACCGAAGGATATTCATTCTGCGCGGGAGGTCGGTTTTTTTTACTGAACTTCATAGCAAACCGACTATGACCAGCGATACATCACGGTCGCCGCGCAGTCAACTCTCACCAGGGAGGACCGACCGTGAGGATGACCAAGGTAGCAATAGTCCAAAGAGCACCGGCATTTCTCGATAAGCAGAAATCGATTGCGTTGGCGGTTGCTGCGGTGAAGGAGGCCGCGGCGCAGAAACCCGATCTCGTGGTATTCACCGAAGCGTTTATTCCCGGCTATCCCACCTGGGTGTGGCGTCTCAGGCCCGGCGGCGATTGGAATCTGTCGGAAGAGTTGTATAAGCGCCTGTTTGATAATGCGGTAAGCATGGAATCGGATGATCTGCTCCCGTTGTATGAAGCGGCTCGCGAACATGCGGTCACCATCCTGTGTGGCATCGAAGAGCGTGACAGCCAGCTCAGCCGCTCGACTCTTTACAATACGCTTATTATTATCGGTCCCGACGGGACTCTGCTGAATAAACATCGTAAGCTGATGCCGACCAATCCTGAACGGATGGTCTGGGGCTTCGGCGATGCCTCCGGGTTGAAGGTTGTTGAAACCCCGGCGGGTCGCATCGGGGCATTGCCGTGCTGGGAAAACTACATGCCTCTGGCGCGCTATGCCTTGTATTCTCAGGGTGTCGAGATCTATATCGCCCCGACCTATGATAGCGGTGATGGTTGGCTCGGTAGCCTGCAACACATAGCGCGTGAAGGACGTTGCTGGGTTCTGGGCTGCGGAAACCTGATGTAGGGCAGTGATTTCCCGGATGATCTCCCAGGAAAATCACAGCTGTATCCTGACCCTGAAGAGTGGGTGAATCCCGGAGATTCCGTCGTCATCGCCCCCGGAGGGGAGATTGTTGCGGGTCCGTTACGAAGAGAATCCGGCATATTGTATTGTGAACTTGATCACGGAAAAATTGATATTGCACGCAGAGTGTTCGACGTTGCCGGACATTATTCGCGGCCGGATATTTTCCAACTCCATGTGAATACCCGGCCTCAATCATCGGTGGTGTTTGAGGATTAGCAGGCAGAGCTTAAACAATTTTGCGCGAAGAGGAGAGATCATGAACCAGACGACAAGTTACCAGGGCAGCTGTTTTTGTGGTGCGGTTGAGTTCAGCATAGAGGGTCAGCCCGAAGCCATGGGATATTGCCATTGCGATTCATGTCGGCATTGGTCGGCAGGCCAGGTCAACCCCTTTACCCTGTGGAAACAGGAGAGCCTGAAGATCAATAAGGGCGCGGACAACCTCGGCACCTTTGACAAGCTCGCCGCCGCAAATAACGGCCCCGGCCCCAGTCAGCGCAAGTGGTGCAAGAGTTGTGGCAGCCACGTTCTTATCGATCATCCCACGATGGGGCTGGTTGATCTGCCCGCGGTGATTATCCAGGACTTCGCCTTTACCCCCGGCTTCCACGTTCACTATCAGGAGACCGTGCATCCGATGCGCGACGGCTTGCCTAAATTCAAGGATCTTCCCGCCGAAGCCGGTGGTTCCGGTGAGATGCTAGATGAGTAGCGCTGAAGCTGTCTCGAAGCAAGTTCTTAGGAGGAGGCTCTAGAGCGCCGAAGTCTCGTTCGCTGGCTTTTCGGTGCTGGTCAGGATGGTCGGTTGCGGTGGCTTGGGGCTGACATCAACCAGCTTCAGTTTTTCAGGCGGCAGGCGGTTTTGCAAACCGGCATGACTGAAGCGGCTGGCGGCGTTCCAGAGCATCCAGCCGTGGCTGCCGCTGGCGTCGCTGGCATTGATCTGGGCATGAATCTCCTCACTATTAAATGATCTTCGATCATAAGCATAGTCACGGAAGGCCTGCAGCCAGGGGCGGAAACGTATTGCCGGCAGGCCGCTAAATTTCTCGGCTTGTCGCAAGGACTGGGCGATGATTTCATAGGGGTTCTCAACCGGGTTGCGGTAGCCGGGGATGCCGATTGTAAATCCGGAGGGGTAGAGCATCGGTGCAAGGTAGTCGACCCTTGAGGCCAAATCGACCAGACGCTGTCCGATCTTGCCGTCTTCAGGGTGCCAGCAGATGTAGCCGAAGATATTCGCCGACAGATAGACCGGGTAGTCGGCCAGGCGCTCTCTGGCCCGCTCAAGGTAGCCGTTGATCGCGCTGACCCGGCTCTCGTCATCGGTGGGCTGGGAGAAGACCAGGTCGGAGCGTGAGGGGAAACGGATGTAATCGAACTGTACCTCATCGAAGCCGAGCTGGGCCGCTTCTTCGGCGACGGCGATGTTGTAATCCCAGACCCGTTGATTGAAGGGGTCGGTCCAGCCGAGTTTCTCCCGATCCTCCCAGACCTGAGCCTTCGGAGTATGCACCGCGAGCTCTGGATGTTTTTTCGCCAGCAGATCATCCTTGAACACCACCAGTCGGGCGATAGTGTAAATCCCTTCGCTCTTGAGTTCGGCCAGTAATTCAGGCAAATCCTTGAGCGGCCTCACCTGCTGGGCACCAATTTCACGCGCCAGGGGGATCTTGCTGCGATAGGCGATATAGCCGCGCGGCGATTTGATGTCGATTACCAGAGCGTTGAGGTGATTATCACGTAGTTGCTGCTTGATTCTGGAACGCAGGTCGCGGCTATCTGCCCCCCAGAAGGAGAGATAGAGCGCCTTGGGGATAATCGGTTCCAACTTCAGGTTCAGGGGGGCATCACTCAGCACCCGCGCCGCCCGATAACCGGCTGCGCGTACGATCAAATAGCCGCTATCGGCGCGCAGATCAAAGCGCCCCTCGATATCGGTTTCATCCTGCACACCGGCACCTTTGATTTCGGCCCCGGCCAGCGGCTGGCCGCTCTGCGCATCGCGTATTTGGCCGAAAATATGTTGCTCTTCGGCCTGAGTGGAAACGGGGAGGAGTAAGAGACCAATCAACAACAGCCAGCGGAGTATTCTCATCGGTCTCTCCTGTAGGTTGAGGGAAGAGAGCCCACTCCTTCGTCATCTAGATCGGAGTCAATAAAATAGGAGTTCATTTGTGCGCTGAAATATTCAATCATCATTATTAGTATCGGTTGATGTTGCGTAGATCTTTAGTCCGAAAGGCCTGGACCTGGGGGCTAGAATTTAAAGAATCGAGAGTCTGTTTCTTCCGAACCAAGCCTGTTAAACTGTTGAAGGTCACTTCCCCTCTCCCTGGTAGGAGCTCTTCATGGCGCGTAAAATCTTCATCGCCGCATCCGGTCAAAATTGCGGCAAGACAACGGTCAGCCTTTCGCTTTTACATCTGGCACAAAAAAAATATAAACGGGTCGGTTTCATGAAACCGATCAGTCCGAAACCGGCAGAGCTGCGCGGCCTGACGGTCGATAAGGATGCGGCGCTGATGTGTCAGGTCTTCGGCCTGGGGCGTGATCTGCGCCATATGTCGCCGGTGGTGATCAAGAGCGGATCGACCCGCCAGTTTATCGATGGCCTGCTCGATCCGCAGGTCTTGGAGCAGAGAATTCTGGATGCCTATACGGCGCTGGAGAAGCACTGTGATCTGATCATCATCGAAGGGGCCGGGCATCCCGGTGTCGGCTCGGTGGTCGGGCTCTCCAATGCGCATGTCGCCAAGATGTTGGACGCGCGGGTGATGATGGTCACCGGGGGCGGGGTCGGCAACGTGATCGATTCGGTCCATCTGGATCGGGCCCTGTTCGAGCGCGAGGGGGTCGAGATCCGCGCGGTGCTGGTTAATAAGCTGATCGCAGAGAAGCGCGATACCACCCTCGACTATCTGGGGCGTGCCTTCGCCAGAGAGTCCTTCACCCTGGTCGGCGGCTTCAACTATCAACCGATCCTCGCCGATCCGACCCTGCGGAGGGTGGCGAATATCCTCGATCTGGAGATTATGGGCAACAAGCGCGAATCGAAACGGATCATCCATTTTCTGCAGATCGGTGCGCCCTCGACCCAGCGGGTCACCGAGCTGCTGCGTGACGACACCCTGTTGATTGTCACCAGCAGTCGCGACGAGCTGCTGATCACCCTGGCCAACATGTACCAGATGCCCGAGCACCGGCATAAGATCGTCGGCCTGTTGATCCCCGGGGTGGCCAAGATCGGCACCATCGCCCAACAGATCCTCGACCGCAGCAAGATCCCCTATATGCGCACGACCAAGCGCACCACCGGCAAGCTTTATCGGGCGATCTCAGAGGATGTCTACAAGCTGACTGCCGAGGACAGGGGGAAGATCGATATGATCCGTTCTTTGGCCGAGAGCCGTTTCGATTTCGACGAGCTGGATCGGCTGTTCGATGACTGATCAAGCGATGCGCAGTCGATAGACCTCTTCCTGCAGCGCCTGAACCTCCGCCGCTTGGAGCATCTGATGCCTGTCGAGGGTCGATTCGGAATGGATCTTTTCCAGGGTACACCAGTCAGCGAACAGCTCGGTCAGGTCTGCCTGCGGCACTGAAAAGGGTGGACCGGGGCGCTGTTGTTGGTCAAAATCGTAGCTGATGCACAGCATCTGGTTGCCTGTTTTTAACAGCTGGCGAAGCTGGCGGACATAATCCTCACGCATCTTGGGCGGCAGGGCGACCAGCGAACCACGGTCGTAAACGGCATCAACTCTGCCGGTCTGTTTTTCGCTCAGGGCGAAGAAGTCGCCGCAGTAGATCGATAAGCGCTCAAATTGATAACAGCGGAAGCCGTCCACCGCGCGGATTTCCGGCTGCAGACGATTCTCCTGGCAGAACTCTTCGACCGCCTGCTGGCTCAGTTCAACACCGACCACCTGATAGCCCTGCTCACAAAGCCAGAGCAGATCGTGGCTTTTACCGCAGAGCGGCACCAGCACCTTGGCCCCCTGCGGCAAATTCAGCTGCGGAAAAAAGCGCTGCAAAAAATGATGGACTTCATCATTGTGAAAACCGATCTCACGGCGCTGCCAACGTCGGTGCCAGAAGTCTGTATCCATCCTGATTCTCCTATCTGCGAAATGCGCTAGCAATGCCTGCTGATTGACGAACCTTTCTTGTAACCACCCCTGTTTATTCTGTCGATGGGCAATTTTAGCGCTGAAGCTGTTGGTTAGTCCTGCCGAAGCGCCAGGCGTAGCCGATCAACGGCATCATCAGCACGCAGGCGCAGAGGTAGGGCAGGCGGTGATCGAGCTGGTAGAGGCTGGTCCCGATCAGTGGGCCGAGGACAAAACCCGCCGCCGGACAGGCCGAGATCAGACCGCCGACCGCGCCTTGTTCTTCGGGGCCGACCGCCAGCGAGGCCCCGGCGGTGAACCCGGGCGAGCCCATCCCCAGGCCCAACCCCAGAATCCCCAGGAAGGCGACCAGCGTCACAATACTGCTGGCAAAGATCAGCGCGGCATAGCCGAGCATCAACAGCGGTAGCCCGAGTTTTATCAGCCTGATCGGGGCCATCTTTAAGCGGCCGACCAGATAGGCCTGGGAGAAGAACGACATCAGCGCCGAGACCATCATCCCCATGCCGAGGGCCTGAGCGGTCGCCTTGCCGTCGAGGAGAAAACGATCCTGAAAGTAGAAGCCGATGGCCTGGCTCATCATTGAGAAGGCGAAGAAGGTCAGAAACCCGATCAGGATGTAGGGGAAATAACGCCGGTCAAAGAGTTTCAGTTTGGATTTTGTTGTGGAGCGCGGAGTCGTGCGTTGGGGTTCGCGCAAAACAATGGCGATCAGGATGCTGCTGAAGAGGGTGACGCCAGCGGCGATATAGAGGGGTGCCAGCAGGCCGATGAAGGCGAGCAGCCCGCAGAGGGCCGGTCCGAGGATTGCGCCGAGAGTTCTGGCCGCCCCCAGTTGGCCCATCCCGACCACCCGCTGCTCGGCGCTGGTGGTGTCGGCGATATAGGCCGAGGCGGCGCTGGGGGCGGCCGACATCAGCGAGGCCATCAATACCCGTGAGCCGATCGCCAGCAGGTAGAGGTTCAGCCCGCTCAGCAGCCCTTTGAGGCCGAAGAAGAAGACCGAGGCGAAGAGGATGCAGCCGAAGGTGTAACCGCAGAGGCCCAGGAGCAACACCGGTTTGCGCCCCCAGCGATCGCTGCTACGCCCCCAGATCGGGCTGGTCAGGGTGAAGGCCAATGCAGAGCAGCTGATGATCAGGCCGATCTGCACCTCGCCGAGAGCGACCTCACGGCCGAGGGGTGCCAGCAGGGCGAAGGTCATCGACTGGCCGATGCCGGTGGTGAGCACGCTGAACAGCACCAGTCGGGTCGAAAGTCTGGATGCAGAAGTTAGGGGGGTGTCGGTGCTCATAGGTTTGAAGACTAGATTATCGCTGGCAGATATGCAATGAAGTCACGCTGCGGGAGCTGCGGCTTTGGCCGGCATTTCACTTGACAAGCTATCCGTCTATGCAAAAATGTTTATTGAACTTGCTGAGATAGCAGAATGCCGCAGTCTGCGGATAACACAGGGATAGATCATGACAGTTAAACGCGTCCTCTTTTTATGTACCGGCAACTCCTGCCGCAGCCAGATGGCTGACGGTATCATCAATCGGGATTTTGGCGGACAGATTCAAGCCTTCTCCGCTGGCACCGAGCCACATGGACTCAATTCGAAAGCCGTTCAGGTGATGACTGAGATCGACATCGATATCAGCGCCAACAGCTCGGATCATCTCAGTCAGTATGATGGACAAAGTTTCGATTACGTGATCACCCTCTGTGGCGATGCCAGTGAGAAATGTCCGCTCTTTGTTGGTGGAGTTAAACGTCAACATATCGGCTTCGATGATCCCCCCAGAGCCACCGGTACAGACGATGAAGTTCTCAACGTCTATCGTCGTGTGCGGGATGAAATCCGTGAGGAGTTGGGAGAATTTTTCCGTAAGGAACTGGATAAGAATTAACCGCTGAGACACAAAGAAGGTCTTTGATTGCTTCCCTCTCCCTCAGGGAGAAGTATTTATTGCAGGTTTGAGAGGTTTAGCCATGACCCGGAGTCTGACAAGAAAACTCTCGTTTTTCGATCGTTATCTGACTCTGTGGATATTTCTTGCTATGTTTGTCGGGGTTGGAACTGGTTGGCTCTTCCCTGGCATCAAGGATCTGGTCAACGCCTTCTCAGTCGGCACCACCAATATCCCGATCGCCATCGGGCTGATCCTGATGATGTATCCGCCATTGGCCAAAGTGCGCTACGAGGAACTGCATGAGGTCTTTGCCAACAAGAAGATCCTCGGTATCTCCCTTGTGCAGAACTGGGTCATCGGCCCGGTCTTGATGTTCATCCTCGCCATCGTTTTTCTGCATGGCTATCCGGAATATATGGTCGGATTGATCATGATTGGTCTGGCGCGCTGCATCGCCATGGTTATCGTCTGGAATGAACTTGCTAAAGGCAATGCTGAATACTGCGCCGGGTTGGTTGCCTTCAATTCGGTATTTCAGGTGCTCTTCTACTCGGTCTATGCTTGGTTCTTCGTCAGCGTACTGCCGCCACTCTTCGGTCTGGAAGGTGCGGTGGTGCAGGTCTCCATCGGCCAGATCGCCGAGAGCGTCGCGATCTACCTCGGTATCCCCTTTGTCGCCGGGATGCTGACCCGTTTCACCCTGCTTAAGGCGAAGGGGCGCGACTGGTACGAAAAGAAGTTTATCCCCAGAATCAGCCCGATGACTCTGATCGCGCTGCTTTTCACCATCCTCGTTATGTTTAGCCTCAAGGGGGAGTTGATCGTCTCGATCCCGCTCGATGTCGTACGCATCGCGATTCCGTTGTTGATCTATTTTGTGATCATGTTTCTGGTCAGTTTCTGGATGGGAATAAAAGTCGGAGCCGATTACTCGCAAACTGCGACGGTCGCCTTTACCGCCTCGGGGAATAATTTCGAGCTGGCAATTGCGGTTGCCGTCGCGGTCTTCGGTCTCGATTCTGCGGTGGCTTTTACAGCGGTTATTGGTCCTCTGGTTGAGGTGCCGGCGCTGATCGGGTGGGTGAATGTATCATTCTGGTTGCAGAAGAAATACTATCCTGCGTCTGTCTAAGGCTTACCTCGACATCTGTATAAAAAGGCTCTGTGCGCTTTACATAGTGCCTTATCATTTGTGGAATGGCAGATATTTCTTGGTCGTAGCAAATCTGACTAGAAAGGTAATAAGGTTAAGAAAATCAGTTAGTTGACAATCACTACAAACTTGATAGGCTTTCTCGGTTAGGAAAACTCTAATGTCTGCAAGCCCTTAACTGGGTGCCCTATAACCGAGGAGGCAAACGCATGAAACTGTCACGTCGTAATTTCATCAAGGCATCTGCAGCAACCGGTGGTGTTGTGCTCGCTGGTTGTGCAGCTGGTAAGCCTGCCACCAACGCTATGGCAACCGCCAAGGCTCAACCGTCCAGCCCCGGCAAGGGTAATTGGGTTGCAACCACCTGTCAGGGTTGCACTTCCTGGTGTTCGGCCGAAGCTTTTGTTCAAGATGGTCGCGTTATCAAGGTTCGTGGTAACCAGAATTCCAAATCTGCCGAAGGTTATCTTTGCCCACGTGGTCATATGTCGATCGGTCAAATGTATGATCCCGATCGGATCAAGGTACCGATGAAGCGGACCAATCCGAAAAAGGGTCGTGACGAAGATCCGAAATTTGTACCAATTTCCTGGGATGAAGCGCTCGATACCATCGCCGACAAGATGATGGAACTGCGCAAGAATAAAGAGACCAACAAGTTTATGTTGATGCGTGGTCGTTACACCTATACGCGCGACGTTATCTATGATGCCATGCCGAAAATCTTCGGTTCTCCGAATAACATTTCCCACAGTGCCATTTGTGCCGAAGCCGAAAAATTCGGTCCCTACTTTACCCAGGGTTTTTGGGATTACCGTGATTACGACTTGGACAACACCAAGTACGTCCTGATGTTCGGTGGCGACCCGATTGCGTCCAACCGTCAGGTGCCGGTTGCGATTCGCAAGTGGGGCAAGGTACTTGATCAGGCTACGGTAGCGGTTGTTGATCCACGCCTGTCTGCGACGGCTTCAAAAGCCCATGAATGGCTACCCGTTGTCCCGGGCGAGGATGGCGCCTTGGCTGTGGCCATGGCGCATGTCATTTTGACCGAAGGTGCCTGGTATAAAGAGTTTGTCGGTGATTTCAGGGATGGCAAGAATGGTTTTGTCGTTGGTAAAAAAGCTGACGAGGCTGCCTTTGAAGAAAAATACACTAACGGCGTGGTCAAGTGGTGGAACCTTGAGCTCAAGGACCGCACTCCCGAGTGGGCAGCACCGATCTGCGGTATCCCCGCTGACCAGATTAAACGTGTAGCCTTGGGGCTGGCGCAAGCTGCGCCAAACTGTATGGTATGGATGTCTCCAGGGGCTGCAATGCAGGTCCGTGGTGCTTATTCCTCTATGGCTGCCCACGCTCTCAACGGTCTGGTCGGTGCGATCGATAGCAAAGGTGGCGTGATCGAGAAGATGAAAGCACCTTACAGCCATATTCCGCTGCATAAAGAAAAATTCAAGCCCTACATCGACGAAATCTCAGCCAAGGGTCAGAAAAACAAGAAAATTGATCAGCGTGGCTACAAAGGGTTCCCGGCTTTGAAAAAAGGGAAATCAGGTGGTGGTGTTGTCACTAATAACGCCGCGGCCGGTATTCTCAATGAAGATCCTTATGATATCAAGGTCGCGATCGGGTACTGGAACAATCTGGCTTTCTCCTGTACTGGTGCTGATCGGTGGGAAAAAGCTCTGAGCAAACTGCCCTTCTTTGCCCATATCACCACTAATGTTGCAGAGATGTCCTGGTTTGCCGATATCGTCCTGCCGGCTGCTTTCCACAAATTCGAACGTTGGGGCTTCTTGCCGAGCAAGGCGGCGCGTCACAGCTATGTGTCGATCGAGCAGCCGATGGTCAAACCGCTCTGGGACGTACGGATCGATGAGACCGAGGTTCCCTACCTGCTCGCAGAGAAGCTCAAGGCGAAGGGCTTCGCGAACCTGTTTGATTACTTCCAGAAAGAGTGTAAAGACCCTGAGACCGGCAAGTCACCGACCAATAGTATGGAGTTTGCGCTCTATGTTACCAAGATCATGACCCAGAACTTCTGGGATCCAAAGAAGTACAAGGGTGGTGACAAGTTGACCGATTGGGAAGATTTCCGCAAGAAGGGCATCTGGCAGTCGGACCCCTATCCCTTTGGGAAGAAGTTGGGTAAGTGGAAGACCAAAACCCACAAGTTCGAATTCTATAGTGAAACACTCAAGGCTGCGTTGCATAAGCATGCCGATAAGCATAAGACCGATATCGACGATATTCTTCAAACCACGAACTATACAGCCAGAGGAGAGCAGGCCTTTATCCCTCACTATGAGCCAGCTTTCCGACATGGCGACGAGAAGGAATTTCCATTTATCTTCCAGGAGTATCGTTCACGCCTCAACCGTGAGGGCCGTTCACAGAATCTGGCAAGTTATTACGAATTCAAAAAAGTCGATCCGGGTGATGCCAGCTGGGATGACGTGATCAAGGTCAATCCGAAAGATGCCGCCAAACTTGGTATTAAGGATGGTGACAAGGTCAGGGTGACTTCTCCGGTCAATAATATTGAAGGCCGCGTCAGTCTGTATGAGGGGATTCGCCCCGGGACAGTCAGTAAGTGTTTTGGCCAGGGCCACTGGGCTTACGGTCGTATTGCTTCACTGGAGTTCGGCAAGAAGGCACGTGGTGGCAGCAATAACCACTTGATGCCGGCTGACTATGATCGTCTCAGTGGTTCTACTGCCCGCCATGGTGGTGTAACCCGAGTCAAGATCACCAAGCTTTAATTTCTGACTGACGATTAAGGAGACGACTATGTCGAAAAAATATGGAATGGCAATTGACCTGCACAAGTGTGTCGGCTGTGGAGCCTGCGCACTTGCCTGCAAGAACGAAAACAATACCGAAGCCCGCTCGGACGGGCAGAGCCACAATTGGGCCGACTTTGTCATGAAAACCGAAGGGGTTTTCCCCAAGACCCGCTATACCCAGATGCCAGTGCTATGTAACCACTGTAGCGAGGCCCCTTGTGTCATGGTCTGTCCGGTGACCCCCAAGGCGATGTTCAAGGCCGCAGATGGCAGCACACTGCATAATCAGGGTCGCTGTATCGGTTGCCGTCAATGCCAGGATGCCTGCCCCTACAGTGAACTGGTTCTGGACGATGCCAGCAACCGGGGTGAAAATTCCAGCGTTATCAGTTTTAACCTGCACGGCAAGAAGACCCAGTCGGCCTGGTACGACAAAACTGAACTGATCCCTGGTTGTACTGCCTCTGCTGCTGAGGTCGTGCAAAAGGCTGGTGGGTTGCCACCCGATGTCAACCAGTTCAAATCAGGTGATTATCAACCGGTGCGTAAGGCAGGTGTGGTAGAAAAATGTATCTTCTGTCAGCACAAGGTCGCCAACGGCGAGCAGCCTGCCTGTGTCGAAGCCTGCCCGGCCGAGGCACGTATCTTTGGTGACCAGAACGATGCGGCCAGTAATGTCAGCAAGGTCAAGGCTGCCAACAAGAAGACCCTGATGCGCTATAAAGAAGACGAGGGCACAGAGCCAAATGTCTTTTATGTCCGTAGCTACGGCGATCCGACGGTTTAATGCATTTGATTGCCTTACTGCAAATCATTGATTAGTCTGCATGGTGGGGTCTTAAGGCCCCACCACTTTTTTTGAGGGAGATCATGGAAAATACTGATGGTGCCAAAGTCGCTGCGACTGCAGATGTTTATCGTTTATTGAGTGCCTGTTTCTATCAGCCTGAAAAAATGTTTCTTGAAGAAGATCTTTTTGGCCAACTCGAGACGGCCCTTGGCCTCTGTGCGCCGCAAAGCAAAGGTGTGGGGACCCTTCTCGGTACCAGCTTTCGGGAAGATACTCTTGAGAATTTGCTCCTTGATTACACACGCCTCTTCCTGGGGCCTTATGGAATCCTGGCCAAACCTTATGGTTCCTGCTATCTCGAAGGCGAAAAGGTCGTTATGGGTGATTCGACAATGAATGCCAAGGCTTGTTACCAGCAGGTAGGTTTTGAGCCTGCAGAAGATTTTCTGGAGATGCCGGATCACGTGGCCGTTGAGTTGGAGTTTCTATATCTGGTGAGCTTTCGTAAGGCTGAAGCACTGGCTACAGGCAACCAGAAGGCTGCTTCAGAGTTTGAATCTGTCCGCAGGACTTTTTTGCAGAACCATCTGGGACGTTGGGCGGTCGACTTCTCCAGCAAGGTCACTGAAGGTGCAACCAGTAATTTTTACCGAGAGCTCGGCGAATTGCTTCAGACATTCGTCAAGAGCCAAAAAGCCTGAGGTTTGCGATGTTGCCTAACCCGGCGCTGAAAATGTTGCTGGCCCATCAAGGCTTGAAGGTTGAACGCTCACGCTGCGTACAGCACCGTTATAAGCCGACCGATTGTGATCGTTGTTTCAAAATCTGTCCGAGTGGAGCGATCCGCTGGACAGATGATGGATTACATTGGGAAGAATCTGATTGTCAGCGGTGCCTGCTCTGTGTTGCTGTTTGCCCGACAGGTGCTCTGGTTGCTAGAGAACTTCCTTTTGTCCATACGCTGAAAAAGCTCGCCGCTGAAGATCGACCTGTCCTGGCTTGTAGTGGCAGGCCCTCAACTGTTGGTCATGCTCGTCTTCACTGTCTGGGGTTACTCTGCAATCCTGAGCTCCTGTTGGCTAGTTCTCTGGCCCTTGGCCGGCCCTTTCAGTTGAATTTAACCGAATGCCGTGAATGTCCCAATGCGGTGATGCTCCCTTATCTCAAAATATCCGCAGAACAGGTGAGTGAAAGCGTAGCGCATGCTCAACTGATTGAGCAGACAACTGACCTTGATTATCATGAAAAAAGCGTCAGCCGTCGCGAATTCTTTAGTCTCCTGCGGCGTCAGTCGAAGGTAGCGGCCCATTCCCTGGCTGATGCACTTCAGGAAATGCCTGACCGCTCCTTTGGCGACAAGGCACTTCCTGCCCGACGTATGCTTCTTCTGCAGCTTTTGAAGCGGCTTTCGGATGATCAACGTGTGGACCTGACTGGACGCCTGTTTCCTACAATAGATTTCTCAGGGGACGAGTGTACAGGCTGTACCGGTTGCGTCGGGCTTTGTCCGACAGGAGCTATGCTCCCGCCAGCAATGCAAGGGCAGCCTCCTAAAGCACATGTTCAAAACTGTACGGAGTGCGATCTCTGTACCGCCTTCTGTAGCTCTGATGCCATTCGGATAAAGCCTGGCAAATTGGGCCTCATGGCGATGGAAATAATATCTGCTTCGACCTGACTTCTTCAACCGGACTTTCGTTAAATTCACCGCCGTACCTACCTTCGCAAATAAATTATTGTTCTCTCCCTGAATCGCATCAGCTCGGTCTGTTTGCAGTCAATTGCCACAATAAATTTCCGTAAAATTATGTGGGATAGAAATCCTAAAGAAAATTATTAGACTACATTGACAACCGCTTTAGCCCCTGTTAATAATTTGTAGACTCAAATAATATTGGCCAATAAAGTTCTGTTGTATGGCAAATGTTTATCCATCTTCCCCCGATAAAGGAGAACTCAACATGTCGAAACAGCTATTGAAAATGATTACATTGATTGTAAGTGCACTGTTCTTGATGTCATCCGTGGCAGTTGCTGCCAAGATGGCAGTCTGGGGCTCAACCACCTGTCAGAAACGCTTTTTAGAGCCTGGTGCTGCTGCGTACAAAGCTGCAAGCGGTGATGACATCAAGGTTGATGGTGTTGGAACTGGTAAGGGTATGATGGCCCTTCTTGACGGCAAAACCAAAGTGGCCGCAGCCTCCAGCCCTTTGGAAAGCGCAATTAAGTCAGCAAAAAAGGCCGCAAAGAAGGCTGGTAAGGAAATCACTATTCCAGACAATCTGATTTTTCACGAGATTGCCAAGGACGTCATCATCCCTATCGTAAATAAGGATAATCCGGTCAGCGCTCTGACTTTTGATCAGCTTTCAAAGTTGAACACCGGTGCCGTCACAAATTGGAAAGACGTCGGTGGCACGGATATGCCGGTTAAAGTCGTCACTAGTCATGCCGGCAGCGCAACGCGTGCCGTGTTTCAGAAGAAGGTCATGAAAAAAGCCGATTACGTCGCCGACGCAATAATCGTTAAGAGCACCCGGCTGGAGATTCAGCAGGTTTCGAAAAACAAGGGCGGTATTGGCGCGGTCAGCGAAGGCTTCTATAAGTTGAATCCGGAAAATGCCAAGCTGGTTAATACTGATGATATCAGCCGTCCTTTGGCGCTGATCACCGTTGGCGAGCCGACTCCTGAAGTTCAGAAACTGATTGATTTTTTTCGCTCTCCAGCGGGACAGAAGTTTTTCAATTAAGCAGAAGCAAGCTCTAAATCTATCAGCCTCACCTAGTGAGGGGAGGCTGGCAAAACGCAAGGAAGGGTGAGGGATGAGTGGATTATTTGCCTCGATAAGTCTGCAGAAAAAATTGTTTGGCGCTTTTTCGTTGGTAGCTTTGGTCTGCCTGCTGGTCGGCCTGGCTGGTTGGTGGGGCACGTCGCGACTGACAGAGATTCTGTTTACTATCAGCTCTGAAGAAGCTCCGGCACTTGACGCGATCCTCACTCTCAACCAATCTCTCGAAGCGATGAAGAGTGCAGAGCGCACTCTGCTTGACGCAACTCTTTCACTTGAACAACGTAACGCCGAATATGAGTTCATGGAAAAGTCGAAAGAGGCGGCGCTAAAGGCGATGGCCGACTACAGTGACCTTTCTCATGAACCGGCTGAGGTTGAGTTGTGGCAGGAGTTCAGCGGCCAATGGGACGCCTGGCAGAGCGAACTTGAGTCTTATCTGAACTTGAGTCGCGAATTCGATGCACAGAAGATCAGCAATCCGGTACTGCTGGAACTAGAGGCACAGAAAAAACTTGTTTCCTATCAGAGCTGGACGATCCTTTTGAGCGAAAATATCAATGATGGCGTGGAGCTGACGGTTGAAAAAGATCCACTTAATACCGAAATAGGTCTCTGGGTTCAAACCCTTAAATCGGAAAATAAGGTTGTCGAGAGTACCCGGCAGGAGGTTCTTGCCCAACTGGAATCTGTTAAAAACTCAATGGTTTCGATTGCGGATTTCTTTGAAATCGAAGAAGTTGACCTGGCTCGCGAAGAATTTGTCGTTGAGGTCATGCCTTCGATTCTTGCAGTTTCTGAAGCCATCGGTCGCCTGGTGGTGCCAATCGATACCGCTCTAGCCAACCAGCGGGCCATGCAGGTTCAGGCTTTGACGGTCAGCGCCCCGTTGATCAGCAGAAGCCAGGACATATTGTATGAGTTGGTAGCCAAAGCACGCCTGTCGATGCAGAAAGAGACCCAAAGCGCAGAGCAGATAGCTGGAAACGTTAACCTGATGCTTTGGGGTAGCATATTGTTTGGCATTATCGCCTCGATGGGTTTGGGTTTTGTCTTTACTCGCAGTATCATTGGCCCATTAAGCAAGACTGTCGGTATGATCGAATCGATGGAGCTGGGGCATGTCGATAACCGTCTGAATCTGAACCGTGGGGATGAAATCGGGCGCCTCGGCAATGCGATGGACTCTTTTGCGGATAGTTTGCAGAAGGAAGTCATTGAGCCCCTGCAGCAATTGGCCAGCGGGGATTTGACCTTTGAAATTCAAGCCCATGACGAAAAAGACCTGTTACGTGGTGCCATTGAACAGCTCGGCGTGGATCTGAATAATGTCATTCAGCAGATGAAACATTCCGGCGAGCAAATCAACTCCGGCAGTTCCCAGATGTCCGATGCCAGTCAGAACCTGTCAAAAGGGGCCACTGAGTCGGCGGCCTCTTTGGAGCAGATTTCGGCTTCTATGACCGAAATTGGCAAGCAGAGCACGCAGAGTGCTGAGAATGCCAAGCAGGTCAATCAGCTGACTGCTGAGGCACGTAAGGCCGCCGACACCGGTTCCACTAGCATGGGCGCGATGATTGCTGCTATGGGTGAGATCAACGGAGCCAGCAAGGACATCAGCCGAATCATCAAGGTCATCGACGAGATTGCCTTCCAGACCAACCTGTTGGCACTTAATGCTGCGGTTGAGGCCGCACGTGCCGGTCAACATGGTAAAGGTTTTGCGGTGGTTGCCGGGGAGGTTCGCAACCTCGCAGCGCGAAGTGCCAAGGCCGCAGAAGAGACTGCCGAACTGATCGAAGGTTCGGTGGCAAAAGCCACCAATGGGACCCAGATCGCCGAGAAAACGGCAGGAGCCCTCGATGAGATTGTGAATTCCATCACCAAGGTATCTAATCTTATTGAAGCGATCGCGGCATCGAGCAGCGAACAGGCGCAGGGCGTTGCCCAGGTGAATCAGGGGTTGGAGCAGATTGATCGGGTCATCCATCAGAATACTGCAAGTGCCGAAGAAAGCGCCGCCACCAGCGAAGAATTGGCCAGTCAGGCGAGCCACATGCAACAGTTGCTCAGCCGCTTTACCCTGAAAGGGTACAGCCAGTTTGCCGCTCCCGATTTCCCAGTGCAGAATAAGGCTTCTGAGGAACCAGAACAGCAGGCATCTATCGGTTGGAGTGATTTGGGATAAGCGGCCAAACCGATCAAAGTCTGAAAAACTGAGAAGGCTTGAATACCCAATATTTTGATTTCAACCTGAAACAGGTGCACCCGGAACGGACGTGCCTGTTTCAGGTTAAGAGCATTAATCCCATTTAAATCCGTATTCTGGTGTCTGCAAGGTGTAATTTTGGCTCCAGATTCTGTGTGGCTCCTTGGAGGGCAGAAACCGGCATGGCTGGCTCATGTCGCTAGAATTAAATATTAAGCAAATAACGATAAATTCTGCAGTATCGCCTGCTATAATTTACACATGTATCTTGAGCTGATTGCCGTATGTGGTTGGTCAGCTGAGAGCGCAGATCTTTCCACTGACTAACTACAGGAAAGGGGGCAGTATGTCCAGAGATTCAAGTTTGTCAATCAGAGACGAGGCACGCTTGGCGGCCTGGCATCGTCAGGCTCAGGCGCGCAAGGCTCAAGGAGAGAGTGAAGGCCCTTGCATCACCATTTCACGTGAATTTGGTTGTCAGGCCTATCCGTTGGCTACGGAACTGGCGCGGCGGTTGGGCGAGTCCTGGTCTGTGATCGACCGGGAGATTCTAGAGGAAGTGGCAAGGGTTAGTGGGTTCACGATCGAGAAGATCGAAAAATCTCGTGATACCCCAGCGGTACTCAAATCCATTTTCGCCATGTTTCTCGATGACAGTCACGCCGAGGAGACTCAGCTGTCGGCGCATCTGCGTCGGGCAATATGTAAATTTGCAACCTCTGGAAACTGTATTATTGTCGGTAGTGGCGGCGCAGTTACGTCTCCTGAGATGGAAAATATTTTTCATCTGCGACTGGTTGCGCCGCTGGAGTTTCGAGTCAATAAGGTCATGACGAGTCGTGGTATGGACAAGGTGCAGGCGACCGACTTTGTTAACCTGCATCAGAAACAGCGAGATGATTTTGTTACCCGATTGGCTGGGAGTCGACTTGATGACCCTTTGAATTATCATCTGGTGCTTAACAACAGTCGGTTAAATCCCGAGCAGATGGCGGCCATCGTTGTGAAGGGTCTGCAACAACTGGGTTTTTGTGACTAAGGTCTGTTTTCTGAGGGTGGCAACTGGCGAGTGGAAAGTTTTTAGTTGTTTTTTTTTACTTTGAAAATTATTTGATAGCGACCCGAAGCTGATGGGTCGAGCAGCTGAGGCAGGGATCGTAGGAACGGATCAGGGTTTCAACGCGTTGTTTGAGTTGCTCGTCCGGCAGATCGAGCAGGTCAGGTAACAGGCTTTCGATATCAGCTTCAATGCTGGCGAGGTTTTGCGCCGTTGGAATAATGCAATCCGCCGTTTCGAGTAAGCCGTCTTGATCGTATGTGTAGGCATGAAACAACAACCCACGTGGGGCTTCTACCGCAGCAAGCCCTTGTCCCCCGCCCTTCGGCATGGCAGTTGTGCGTGCGCTGCTAAAACTATGCAACAACAGATCATCAATGGCATGAATCGCCTCTTCCACAAAATGGATGACTTCGATCAGACGAGCCTTGAGCCCATGGAAGGGGTTATCGGTCTCAGGGTCCATCTGCAGGGCGCTAGCAACCTTTTTCGCCATCGGCGACAGATGGCGGTAGCTGTTCTTGACCCGTGCCAGAGCGCCGACACAGTAGTGACCCCGTTCGGTACGCGCCATCTTGGCGGTTGAATGGGGCACAATATATTCATCGATAGACGCTTTGAACTCTGAAACGCTTTGATCTATCCCGCAACTACTGATCACACGTTCTGCGTGCAGCGGGTACTGACCGGTCTGCTTAAGGCAGACCTGTTCCGCCGGGCGAGAAAATTCTGGAAAATCGAACCCCGCAAAGAGTTCAACGGTGGCCTCCAGGTCGGGCAGGGCATCGACCAGGTCCTGGCGTAACTGTTTGAGCTCGCTCGCTTCGGGGAGTGCAGAGAAACCGCCGATCGCCGTCGTCACCGGGTGAACTGCGCGTCCGCCGATCAGTTCACAGATTTTGTTGGCGGTACGTTTCAGACGCAGGGCGCGGCTGAACAGGTCACTACGCTGGTTGAGCAGTTGGAAAATGCTGGGGATGCCCAGATAATCGGGAGCAGCCATAAAGTAGAGCTGTAGTAGATGACTCTGCAGAATTTCACCCTGACTGAGTAGGCGGCGGAGTATTTTTGCGCGCGGGTCAGTTTCGATCCCCAGGGCATTTTCGGTCGCCATCAACGAAGCCATGGTATGTGAAATTGAACAGACCCCGCAGACCCGCGCAACAATCGGTGCGATGTCGCTGAAATGGCGGCCCTTGAGGAGTGCTTCAAAAAAACGTGGAGACTCGACGACTTCGAGGCGACAGGATTCAATCTTGCCCGCTTGTTTGTCGATGACCAGATGCGCGTGACCTTCGATGCGGGTCAGGTGGTTGAGTGTGATCTTACGGCTCATTATTCCTCACCGATATTAAAAGTGCGGTATTGCTCGAGAATGTCCTGTACTGTCAGACCGTGCTCTTCAAGGACCTTATGGTAGGGGCTGGTACGCGGATTGTCGACCAATCCACGGCAACCGCGGCAACGATCTCCCCCTTCAATACAGATGGCCTGACAGCCGGCTCGCGTTATCGGACCCAGACAAATTTCGCCGAAATCAAAGCTGCAGGGGTATTCGGCCAGTTTACATTCTACGCAGACTGCAAAATTCGGTAGATCAGGCTCGCGCTCAAGCAAGAGCGCCTGTAAGACCGCCAGAAACTCACGGCCGTCGATAGGGCAACCGGGGATGCGATAATCGACCTTGACGACTTGATGCAGAGGCAATGGCGTTTCGGTGAGAAGGTGTTCTGCATCACTGCCATAGACTTGTTGGCGCAATGCGGCAACATCCTGATTGCTGGCCAGCAGGTTGACCCCGCCATTGTCGGCGCAGGCGCCAAGGGCGACCAGGCTTTTTGTCCGTTTGCGGATCTTCTGCAACCGGACACGATCTTGCTGGCGGGTTATGCTCCCTTCGATAAAGGCGATATCGAGCTCTTTGACTTCTTCTGACATCAGTTCTCGGAATTCAACCACTTCGACCAGTTGCAGAACCTGTAGCAGGTCATCTTCGAGATTCATGACGGTCAGCTGGCAGCCCTCGCAGCCGGTAAAGTCGAAAAAGCCGATTCTGGTCTTCATCGTTGATACTTTCGCAAGAAAGCAAAAGAGTGAGTGATCATCTCTCAATAGCCTCAGCCAGATGTTTGACGCTGCTGTAGGGGAAGATCGGGCCACATTCGCAAACACAGATGTTGTTGATACGGCATTTCCCACATTTTCCCAGACCGCATTTCATATGACGTTCAAGGTTGAGATAGATATCTTCGTCGGCTAACCCCAATCGGAAGAGCAGCGGGTTGATCTGGCGGTACATTTCGGCTGGTCCTGAAACGGCAGCAATTGTTCGACTGGCATTGATATCAAGATCACGAAACAGATAGCTGACATCGACAGCCGGAATTCCCCAGCTGTTATTTTGTTCATTGACTGCAAAGCGGCAGTCGATAAGTCCTGAGTGATGCCACTCGAGCAAGTCCCCATGGAAGAGCAGTGACTCGATAGATCTGGCACCGCACAGCAGGGTGATCCGGCCATAATTGTCGCGCTGGGTCAATAGCGAAAGCATCAGTGAACGCAGGGCAATCAATCCACGACCACCTGCGATCAGGAGCAGGTCTTTTCCCAGCATTTTATCCACCGGGTAGCCGTTGCCAAAGGGACCGCGGATACCGATGCTGTCACCAGTTCGCACCCGGTGCAGTGCTTGAGTCAATGCTCCCGCGCGCCGGACGACCAGCTCTATTTCATTGCTGTCATCTGATGACGAGGCGATGGAGAAGGGAGCTTCCCCTAAGCCGAAAACTGAAATCTGCAAAAAACTGCCCGGCTGAAAACTGAAACTTTTTGGGACTTTCAGACGGAAGAGGCGGTCCTCGGCTGAGATTGATTCGATTCGTTCGACCTTGGCCATCTGCGGTTGATATTCACTGCCGGGGCTGGTAGCGAGTTGTTGTTGCGGGGTCTGGCTGAAAAGCTCGTTCAGTACCTCGGTTGGTTTGATCTTGGCCAGGCATTCGCGGCTGCAACGGCCACAGCCGACGCAGGCTGTGCGCTGATGCTGGTCCCACAGGTATTTGTATTTGCGGTAGAAGCGGTGCCGCTGACGGTCGGATTGGCTTGAACGGAAGTTGTCGCCATTGTTGACCTTGGCAAATTGATCGAACTGACAGCTATCCCAGGTGCGGACGCGTTGTCCTTCTTTGAGATCCAGTTCCAGTTTGTCCTGTACGTTGAAGCAGTAACAACTGGGGCAGAGCAGGGTACAGCTCCCGCAACCGAGGCAATCATTGCCGAGTTTTTTCCAGATCGGATCTTCGTAGGCATCCTTCATCAGCAGTGGTAATGATTCGGTCGGGAATTGCAGATGGCTGTCGCATTGTTTGACTTGGAGCGCCAATGGGGCCTCATGCGGCCCCGCCATGGTTTCCGGAGCATGATCAGCGAGCAGTTGACGTCCTTGGGCACTGCCGGTTTGAACCAGATATTTGTCATCTCGGCGATGGAAAAAAAGATCGAAACCGCTGGCAATTCGATCTGTGCCGAGGCTGGTACAGAAGCAGTGATCATCCGGGACGCAATCAACACCGATCAGCAGGGTTGCCTCGCGTTTGGCGCGGTAGGTGCTATCGGTCTCCCCTTCGAACAGGCAATCATCGAGAATCTTGACCGCATGCAGATCGCAGGGGTGCATGCCGAAGATAATGCGTGGCGGCGCGGCACTCTCAGCCTCAAGTAAGACATTTCCGTCGAGTTTGAAACGGAAGAGTTCATCCCAATGCGGGAAGAGGAACTTCTTAGGGGAATGGACCGATGGGGGGAATTCAAGCTCAAGGTCGGCGGCGTCGCTTAGTGTCCCCAGGGTGATCCGACCTTTTTTACGGCGCGGAGCGACGAGGTCATAGGACTGCATCAATGCCCGCGCAAAACGTAAGATTTCTGCCTGATTCATTGCCAGCCAGAGAGTCTCATCCTGTGAGCCATGTTGAGTTGTTCGGGATAGATCTGCAGACACGAATATTAAAACCAAAAAGAGGAAGATTCCGTATACGCTCCGGTACTTTATCCTACTGCCGGATTCGGGAATGAGTATACGCCGTGGACGCTTTTCGGGTCAACTTGAAGAGGGGGCCTTACAGTGGAAGCAGTATCCAATTGATATGCGCCTGCAACTGCAGGTGTTAGTTAGTTCCTATCATATATCGGAATTTTCCTGCAAAGGCAGTGCGGATAAAGAAGCTGCTTGGATATGTTTTGGAGTAATCCAGAGGTGTTTTGTTGGTCCGATAAAACTAATAAATTCTTATTTTACAGGTACTTGTTTTGTATTCGTTAAATGATATACAGTAGGTTCGGTTTCAGTTAGACAAATGAAAGTGCCAGGAGAGGGGTCGATGAACGTAGAAACTATTATTGCTAATGCGGGGCGGCGTAACCTGACCGTGCGTTTAAAGGTTGAGACGCAAAAGGGACAACTCGAAGCTTTTGAAGTTGAGGCTTACGGCCGTAAGCAAAAGGGGGAGCCCAGATGATCTTCTGTCTCGATGTTAAGAGCTTTGAATACAAGAACATTGATTTGTCCCTGATCCGTTCGGCTGAAATGACCCACCGGATGTTCAAACCGCGTTTTCCAATCGATTTCTGAACCGTCGATTGAGGAAATTACCGCTGGAGAGTCAGTTATGCTCCTTGTAGAAGTCGTCCCTTAGAGGACGATTTTTTTATGGTCCGTCGCGGTGTCACCTAGGATGGTTATTGTCTCAATCCTTTTTTGTTTCTTGGGGTCTGGTACCTGATAACCAGAAGAGAACAATTTTGGATTTCTTCCTCTCTTATACTTGAATTATTAAAAACCTCTGATACGTTTATCGATAGGGAAATGAAAGCTCTCTCATCGTGACTCCTCCTCTTGTTTAATTTCTTCATTTCCCCCCCCCCTCATTTGTACAAAGACTCTCATCACCTTTGAGGCTGCAGTGGCGTAGAATCTACTACTCTGAGACTGCTGCCTCTTAGATGCGGCGGGATGTCTGGAAAATATCAAGCTGGTAAAGGGCTTGATTGTTAAAGAGCAATGACCGGTCAATACCTTGAAAAGAAAACGGGAGGCAGTGATGGGTACGAAGCAACAAAGTTCAGTCGGATGGCTCAGTATCAGTGTCAGATTGATGGCTGTTATCGGAATTATCACTCTGACAACTGTGGCGCTTGTTCTGGTTGCCACCCTCTTTCTGACTAAACAGGAGAATGATTCGACCATTATTAATATCGCCGGTCGTCAGCGTATGTTGACCCAGAAGATGACCAAAGAGGCCCTGGCCATTACTGCCGGTCAGAAAGTTGCGGCCAATCGGGAAGCGTTGCAGAAAACCCTCCAGCTTTTCAGTAAATCCCATGTCGGGTTGCTCAACGGCGATGCCGAAATGCACCTGCCTGCAACAAAAGACCCGACGATTCTTACACAGATGATGAAGGTCGATGCTCTCTGGAAGAAATTTGAACTCCATGTCCAGACGGTTCTCAAGGAGTCGGTCGACAGTGCCACATCCAAGGCAGCCATTGGCGCTTTGCTCGGAAGCAATATCCAGCTTCTCAAGGAGATGAACCGGGGGGTTGGACTCTATGAGCAGTGGAGCCGGGCGAAGGTGACCTTTCTCAAACAATTTCTCTATGGCGGGCTGGTCTTTGCCCTGCTGGTGACAATTGGTTGTTGGTTGTTCATTTCACGTAAGGTCGCCAGACCAATCCAGCAGGTCAGTGGGATCATCCAGGAGATGGAAAAGGGGCATCTGGAAAATCGCATTGGGTCGAAACGGACGGATGAAATCGGGCAGATGGGCCGGACCCTGGATGCCTTCGCCGAGAGTTTACAGCAAGAGGTGGCCGATTCGTTGCAGCGGCTTGCCGCAGGTGATCTGAGTTTTGATACTTACCCACGTGATGAAAAAGATGTCTTGCGCAATGCCTTGCGTAAGCTTGGTATAGATCTAAATACGCTTATTTTCGAAATCCAGGAGGCGGGGAACCAGATTGCATCCGGCAGCGATCAGGTTTCCAATTCAAGCCAGAGCCTCTCCCATGGAGCAACAACGACAGCCGCATCTCTTGAAGAACTGACAAGCTCCCTGACCCAGTTGACTTCGCAAACCAAACTCAATGCGGAAAATGCCGGTCAGGCTAACCGTTTGGCAGAAGAAGCCAAGCTCGCAGCTGAAAGCGGCAACAGCCAGATGCAAGGGATGGTCAAGGCGATGGCCGAAATTAATGAGGCCGGCCAGAGTGTCAACAAAATCATCAAGGTGATCGATGAGATCGCCTTCCAGACCAATCTGCTGGCGCTGAATGCTGCGGTTGAGGCTGCCAGAGCCGGGCAGCATGGCAAGGGGTTCGCGGTTGTTGCAGAAGAGGTGCGTAACCTGGCCGCGCGGAGTGCTAAGGCGGCCAATGAAACCGCCGAGCTTATCGAGGGGTCGAGGGAGAAAGCGGCACGTGGCGCCGAAATTGCTGATAAAACTGAAAAGGCGCTCGGCGAAATTGTTGTCGGAATTTCCAAAGCAACCGACCTGATGGGTGAAATCTCTGCCGCCAGCAACGAGCAAGCGCTGGGAATCACCGAAATCAGCCAGGGGCTGGAACAGATCGATCAGGTGACGCAGACGAATACCGCGACCTCAGAAGAGACCGCCGCCGCTGCTGAAGAGTTGGCCAGCCAGGCAGAAAGTCTGCATCATATGCTACGACGTTTTAAACTGCATCCATCGACCCAGTCGACTCATCTGCCACCACAAGAGGCTCCCATTGAACAGGTCGGCTGGCAAAACGTTGTACCCGAAGCAGACAATGGAACCGCTCCTGCCGGACAGTCGATAGCGCTGGACGATAGCGAGTTTGGAAAGTATTGATTTTTGCAGGGCGATTTACGGTTAGCTGGGCAGTCAGGGTGAACATCGAGAAATCATTCTCCTCCATGCCCAGAGTGACCGGTCGGTGCCTTGAGTGATGGGCCTGCCGGAGGAATAAAAAAAAGGCGCCTCTGAGAAGAGACGCCTTTTTTGCGTTGCCGTAAAAAGAGATTAGTGCTCTTTTTCCATGATCGGCAGATAGTTCACGCCAACTTTGTACATCATCACGCCCAGCGCCAAAAAGGCGAAGGTGATAGCAAACTCGCCTACTGATGGAAAGTAGTTCCAGTTTGGCCCCATATCCATGCCGATCAGAAATACATTGAAACGATTCAAAACAACGGCGCAGATAACCGACAGGGCGCAGAGGAAAAGTTTGCTCCCGGATTTACGCACCGATTTTTGTTTAAACATGAAGTAGGGAATGGTAAACAGCGCGAGCTCAAGCAGAAAAGAGTTGCCCTGTACGCTGCCGTCAAAGGCCTGAGCCAGTACGCCCCGATAGGCCAGATCCCCGAGACGTAGAAGCAGGTAGGTCCCGAGGAAGAGTGGTACATATTTAGCGAAACTGCCGAGCAGTTCCGTCTCTGGTTTGCGGCCAAAAAACTTGGTCGCCAGGGTTCCCTCGAAGATGACCATCGGGATGCCGACACTGACCGCTGAAGTTAGAAAGAGGAGTGGCGACAGCGGCGTATACCAGAGGTCGTGTAATTTGTAGGGTGCGATCAGCATCATGGTTCCGAGGGATGACTGATGACCGAACGAGAGCACAACCCCGGCGATAACAAAAAATGACATGGTTTTGCGGCAGAACCAATCGGCTTTGCCGAGCATCCAGTCGACTTGCGTATTGAAAGAGGCCAGCCGTCCCGGAAGTTTGACATTCCCCTTGAACTGCTCGACCACGTTTGGCAGGTTCTCGATGCCGAGTACAGTCAGATAGAGCATGACGCACCAGGCGACCTCGAACAGGACCGATGTACCGTTCCAGTACACCAGCGCATGCCAGATGTTGTAATATTTGCCAAGGTCGAAGAAGACCGCAAAACCGACCAGAAAGTAGCCGATGAAGGCGGTGAGAATCGACGGTCTCACCAGGGCGTGATATTTTTCACGACCGAAAATCTCGACGATCGCAGCGGTGGTGAATCCGCCAGCAGCCAGCGCGACCCCGCAGGCGACGTCGAAGGCGATCCAAATCCCGAAAGGGTAGGCCTTGTTGAGGTTGGTCACTGATCCGAAACCCTCAAAAAAGCGGAAGTAGGCAAATCCCGCCCCGGAGAGCATGAAAAAGATCAGGATCCAGAAGTTGGTCGTAATAAATTTCTGATGGAGTGGCGCCGCTTTAATACTCATCATCGCCTCCTGTTTGGCCGGCGTTTTTTTTGCGGCGCTGGTTGTAGGACATGATTCCTCCCAAGAGACTGTAGACAGCGATCGGTGGAATGAAGTATTGGAAAATCCGGTGCTGAATGCTCTCGGTCAGGCCTGATACTGCTTTGAACTTGACGTCTGGCAGGCCTAATCCGGCAAACTGAACCTTCGGTTTGGTCAGGTAGAGAACGTTGGTGCCGCCGACTTCCTTTTCGCCGTAGATATGGTTCAGGTAGATTTCTGGATTATCCTCAATTCTTTTGCGGGCGACTTTCAATAGGGCCTCGCGTTTGCCGAAGGTGATTGCGCCTGCCGGGCAGGCGGTTGCACAGGCCGTCGGCTCACCCTTTTTCAAGCGACTTTCACTGCACAAAGTACATTTTTTGATCGAGGGGATCGCTTTGTGCCACTCGAACTGGGGAACGCTGAATGGACAGGCGACCATGCAGTAACGACAGCCCATGCACAGATCAGCATCGTACTCAACGGCACCATTCGATTGTTTTTTCAAGGCACCCACGATACAGGCTGACTGGCAGGCCGGATCGACACAGTGCATGCACTGTTGTTTGACGAAGGTTGTCTCCTTACTCTCTACATCCAGATGCATTTTGATCAAGGTGTAGGTGCTCTCCGAGAGTTCTCGTGGTGAATCATAGATCGGGGTGCCGAAGACCTTGGCATCGCCAAGGGTCGCTTCAGCTGGAAGCTTGTTTTCGGCTTTACAAGCCACCTGACAAGCTTTGCAGCCGATGCAGCGGGTGCTGTCGTTAAGCATGCCGTACCAGTTTGGATCCGGCTCCCGTTCGTCACGCGCAAGCACCGGGGTAGCGACGCTGCAAACCGCAGTGCCCCCAGCGACTGCACCGAGTTTGCAAAGTTTTCTGCGATCGATATTCATCGATTATTCCTCTCTATTCCTGGCGTTGCAAAAACTCACCAACTGCGGCGTTGCTACAATTGTCACGCGGTTTCGACGTACATCAGTACGCCTCATTGCATGACAATTGCGCGCCTTGCATTTGGCGTTTTTTGCTTAGCCTTCGAACATTATTCTTTATTAGAATCGGACTTGTTTCCCATCACCTTGGTGCCGACGACCCCTGCTGCTGCACCCGCCAGTGCGACATAGCCGGGAGTGACATCAATAGATTTCTTGTTGTCGGTGAGAATGGGAGGATAGGTTGCCGGGGGTGTCAGAGTGTTCAACGGCACGGTGTTCCACATGCTCCCCTCATAGGGATACTCCGGCTCGGTGCAGCCGTTACAGGGATGCCCATTTTCGATGCACCAGTTGGTGCCGGAGTTGAATTTCTTCTCCGGGCAGTTGGCGTGCGCCACCGGACCCTTGCAGCCGAGTTTGTAGAGGCAGCCTTCATCTCCGAATTTCTGGGCGAAGGCCCCTTTGTCAAACTGGCCACGCAACGGGCAGTTGTCATGAATCAGTTTCTTGTAGTGCATCTCCGGGCGTCCATTTTTATCGACTTTGATCGATTCTGGACCACCGAGCAGCAATGCCGCCAGAGTGCCGACGAACCAGTCGGGGTGAATCGCGCAACCGGGCAGGTTGATGGTCGGAGTGTCGATCCCTTCCTGCTTGAAAAATTCCTT
>JAJRQB010000041.1 GCA_024280485.1 Deltaproteobacteria bacterium | reverse complement strand
CCAGGGGTTCTTCTGGCGCAACGCCATTACGGTTTCACTCAACTCCACCGAAACGACTTCGCGCGCGCCAAGCTTCAACGCGGCCGACGCCGCATATCCCAGCCCGCCGCAGGTATCCAGCACCCGGGCGCCTTTTCTCACTACCTGCGCGGCCATCTGCCCCGCACTCTCGAAGGGGTTCACTCCCTTGGCGATGTGCATTTTCACCCCACTGATTTCCAGCAGCGGCGCCTGATCGGTAGGGACCAGCTTGTAATATCCAGAAGTCCGGTCCTCAAGCACTTCGAGCCGACCGTCTTCCAGAAAAAATATGCGGTTCTCTTTGCCCTCGATCTTGCGCAGATCCACCCGCCCCAACCGCTCGTCCCCGTCGAGAATCAACTCATCGTCACTGATGGCAAACCTGCCCTGAGAGAGGTTCAGATCGATCGAGATATCGACGTAAAGCTCACCCCGGTCCATTGCCTCGATAACCTGACGGGCCGTCCCCGCAGAGAACCAGTACCCGTTATAGACTTCTTTTATCTTGGATGTTCGAGGAGGGATAGACAGCTCTTTCGAGTCCTTCTCTGGCCTAAGGATTTTCATTTAAAAGATCCTCAACAATCTTGGTGAAACAAGTTTCATTCATCTCTACCTTCGTTGCCGTTGTCACAGCCGTTAAGTCGATAAAAAAACTGTGGAGCAGATAGGGGTCAGCCCCCGACAAAGGACAGATCCACTATCCTGATTCAAGCCAATGCTGGAAACAAAAACAGCGACCTAGCATTTTCAGCCGGGCCACTGTTTTTATTATAATTCGATACGCTTGCTGCCGGTCAGCTGAGATGGCCTTAAACTGTCCGCCATTGCAGACCTATCTCAGAAAAAACCCCGTCTTTTTCCAGATGGCCCTGTTCCTGTTTTATTTGCGGGTAGCAAATTCTGGTTTGAGGTCAAATTCCTCCGCATCATCATAGGGAGCTGTTCTTCTACCGAGCATGGCGATAATTTTCCCGGCAATGAAGCCCGTGACAATTGCTATCAGGATTGTAATTCCGATACCTGCCAGCTGGCTGCCTTTGTTGATTCCGTCAACAATAAAAATTGCGGCGAGACCACCGAGCAGTCCAGGCATACCGTGCAGGTTCATAACACCACAAGTATCGATCCCCTTGAGGATCTTTTCGACTTTGCCCTGCAAAACGGCAAAACCAAAGGTTGAAAGGGCTCCAGCGATGATGCCGATGAAAAAAGCTTGTGGAAAGCTGGCGATATCACAGGTGGAACCGATAGCGACACCACCAGCCAGTGCAGCATTGGCAATATCTGCGGCGTCAATTTTGCCGCGTAAATATATGCATGCAAAGTAGGTGGCAATGGTTGCACCGCAAAGGGCCAATATCACATTGATTGCAGTATGCGGTACCAGCTCCGGAGCGACCAACGCCGCACAAAAGCTTGGCCAGAATAACCAGAGGATCATACTGCCGAGCAAGGAAAACCGGTCGCTGGTGGCATCTGATTCAATGGATATTTCAATCTCTTCTTTGGTGGTCATGGTCATGATCACCCCGAGCCCGAAAATAGCCCCGAAGGCATGAATAACAATCGATCCACCCGTGTCAACAAAGCTACCAGGAGAGATCAGCCCAAAGCCGTGATCAAGAATAATCCATTCGTTAAATGCATAGCAGGGGATGAAGAGCAAGCCAAGGAGCATGTACTGCCCCATTTTCAATCGGCCCAAGGGGGCTCCCGCGCAAATAAGCAAACTTGCGGCGGCAAATTCAGCAAGAATCAGGCTGTCAATTTCTGAGCCTGAACCGCCTAGAATGCCCAAGCTGTCTTGCAACAGATAAAGAGGCAGCGCCACACTGACCAGGAGATATGTTGCGGTTATGGCAGAACGTCCATATTTTTTAACAAACACCATTAGAAAGCCGAAACCTGCTAATAGCATCGCCATGATATGGATCGCACGATTGTATTTTTGTACCTCAACCACATGCTCCAGATCCGTAGCATTTCCGATGCTGGCAAACAATAAGATGATCGCACAGGTCAAAAATAACCTTAAATGCGTACTGGTCTTGTTCATGATCGGGACAATCTCCTTGGCTCTCTTGAGGGGGCTTTTCATTACGAATGGCAACCTGACAAATATCAGGTAAGTTTTTTTTACGATTCGTCCATTATGGTGTTCAATAAATCGCAACATGACATCCAATATCAAGGCACTCATTAAGTCAATTAAAACCCTCGTGATTCCAAACTTTTATCTTCTGAAAGGAATGATCCCATAAAAGGAAAAAATGGCCGAAAGTGCCATAGGTGGAAGGAATGCTGATATTTGTTGAGTGATGGGTGAATCGCCACTAGTTTCTCGGACACTCCTGAGTTAAAAAAATGACTTCAGGAGGAACCCATGAACAATCGACAATACAAATATCACTGACACTAGTCACGTTTTGGTCACGTTCTCCATATATCAAACAAAAAAAGCGACCTGCCCGAATAGGCTAAGTCGCTGTTTTTGTTATGGTACCCGGGACGAGAATCGAACTCGTACAGACTTGCGTCCGAGGGATTTTAAGTCCCTTGCGTCTACCAGTTCCGCCACCCGGGCATTGGGTCTCTATCTTAGTTATTCAGTCGATTCTGTCAACTTTTATCGGCAGAAAAAAGTCTATTTCTGGTCTCTTTTCTAACAATCGATGTTTCTGACAAAGGTCAAAGAAAAGTTCAAGACCCTTCAGATGTCCCGATTGCAACGAATAATCGATGGTCTGCCAATAAGTAACCAGGTTTGCAACATCTTCACCTGTCGCTCCATTCTTTTCGGCCAGAAGTGTCAGGTCGGTAAAGGCATGAAGTATCGACTGTTCAAGTTGTTTCTGCAGGGCTGATACTGCTGCTGGCATCTTGTGTGCGCTATCTCGACGCAAAATCCACAGTGCAAAAACAAAGGGTAAGCCGGTGTGTTCGTACCAAAGAGCACCGAGATCATAACATTTCATACCTACGGGAAGATCAGTGGCCTGCTTCATGGCCCGGTCTCCAATTAATAGAGCGGGTTGCCCTTGGACAATCATGTCTTCAACTGTCTCTTCGGGTACGTAGTCTTCAACGCTTGTTAAGCCTACGTATTCGAGCAACAGGACACGCAGTAGATTAATGGAGGTCGCTGACTCTCCAGTAATAGCTATCTTCTGCCCTTGCAATTTCTCGAGCGTACATGGGCTGAAAAGCACGACACTTTTAACGGCGCCACAGGATGAGATCGAGAGGTCGGGAAGCAAGAGATAATCGGTGCTATGTAAGGCATATTCAAATGAGGATGAAGGACTGACGTCAATTTCACCAGTCTGTAACATTGTATTTAATGCGGAAGGAACGCCGGAGACAATAGATCCTGAAAAACCACAGCTCTCAAGATAGTGAAAGAATGGGACGCAATTCAGGTAAGGGATATATCCAACACGCAGGGTTTTATCCGACTGCATTTATTTGTGCTCCATCAGATGCCAATCAGAGTGCTCATATTTATTTTTCGCCAACTGACGGGCCTGTTCCAGCTCATCTTCTGTGGGCCCTTCTACGATGAAGCTTACTGGCCAGAGCAGAGCAAAGGAACTCATCAACTGCAGTTCAACCTCGTCAATCGTACAAGGATTTTGGCGGAAAAGGTTGACCCAGCCAACCTTTTCTCCTAAACGTGCGGCACCCGTTTCAACGCAAGCTGACATATCATTATTCAGTGCACAAAAAAGCTTGTGCAGATCGATATTGATCGGGATTGACCCGTGCTGGAGAAAGCAATCCTGCTCTCTTTTTTGCGAACTGCCACAGATTTTCTTACCTGAACAGGTAATCTCAAACTGAGCAGGAGCGGTAAAGCAGGCACTCTGTTCAACCTTACTATCACTCGTCGTTCCGGCGTGCCGCCCGGCAATCTCGGCATTTAATCCAAAACGCTTGAGACAGTGCAATAAAACTGCTGCGATCGTGCGGTAATTTTCGAGAATTCCGAAAGAGAAAATCCCCTCTTGCCGGGAGATTACAGAATAAGTGACCTCTTGGTCATGCAACACGGCTCTGCCGCCGGTCAGGCGTCGGACAATATCGATGCCTTCGGCCTTGCAGAATGCGGGGTTAACCTGCCCTACCCCACGTTGGCTGTAACCCAAGGTCACTGTTTGCGGCTGCCAGCGGTATAAACGTACAACAGGCGGGGAAGTCCCCGCCTGTACAGAATCCAATAAAACCTCGTCAAGCGCCATATTCAGAGCACCGGGAAGAGGATCGGTTTTAATCATACGCCAGAGAGAACGCTCCATTTAAGAACGCCTCAGATTTTAGTTCGCTCGAGAAAGTTGGTGTCAAAATCGAGGTCACAAAACTGCTTGTTATTCATCAGCTTCTGATGAAACGGGATCGTCGTCTTGATGCCTTCGATAATGTACTCATCCAGAGCAACTTTCATGCGGTTGATTGCATCTTCGCGGGTTTCAGCGTGTACAATCAACTTACCGATCATCGAATCGTAATGCGGCAGAACTGTGTATTGATCATACATGGCACTTTCCACGCGGACACCCATCCCGCCTGGTTGATGATATCCGGTAATTTTTCCTGGAAAAGGAGTAAACTTTTCAGGATCTTCCGCATTGATACGACATTCGATGGCGTGACCAGTTATTTTGATATCGGATTGCTTGTAACGTAACTTAAGACCTGCGGCTGACCGGATTTGTTCCTTGATGATATCAACACCTGTCACCATCTCAGTGACCGGGTGTTCGACTTGAACACGAGTGTTCATCTCCATGAAATAAAAACTGCCATCAGTATCGAGTAGATATTCGATAGTACCGACACTTGAATAACCTACCGCCTTGGCTGCGGCAACAGCACAGTCTCCCATCTTCTTTCTTAATGCAGGTGTCAGTACAGGACAAGGAGCCTCTTCAACCAATTTCTGATGACGTCGTTGAATCGAACAATCCCGCTCACCGAGATGAATTACGTTGCCGTGCTTATCACCCAGAATCTGAATTTCTACATGACGAGGATGTTCACAGAATTTCTCAATATAGACATCAGCCTTGCCAAAACCGGCTTGCGCTTCGGTACGAGCCATAGCCAGAGCGTTTGGCAAAGAGGCTGGAGAGTGAACTATCTTCATGCCACGGCCACCACCACCTGCTGAGGCCTTGATGATTACGGGATAACCAATTTCAGCAGCAATTTTCACTGCTTCTTCAGCGGTTTCAACACTCTTGTTGGTCCCTGGAAGGATCGGTACTCCAGCATCAGTTACGGTTTGGCGAGCTGAAATCTTATCACCCATCTGGCGCATATTTTCTGCGGTTGGTCCGATGAAAGTAACACCGCACTGTTCACATATTTCTGCGAATTCTGCATTTTCAGAGAGGAACCCGTAGCCCGGATGGATTGCGTCTGCATCGGCCATCTCAGCAGCACTGATAATTGCTTTCATATTGAGATAGCTCAGAGCACTGGCAGCCGGTCCAATACAAACACTCTCATCAGCCAAACTGACATGTAGAGCATCAGCATCAACATCCGAATGTACGGCAACAGTTTTAATCCCCAGTTCTTTACAGGCGCGAATAATACGCACTGCAATCTCACCACGATTTGCAATCAAAATTTTATGGAACATATATTAACTCCCGATATCTGCTGTCTACCAGCTCGTGACAGAGCGGCGCAACGGTCGGCTGACTAGCGAAAAAACTCTAAAGACGTTCAACCAAAAATAAATTTTCACCATACTCTACTGGAGACGCATCATCCTTGAGAATTTCAATAATTCGGCATTTAAATTCCGCTTCAATCTCATTAAAGAGTTTCATCGCTTCGATGAGGCATAGAGTCTGACCTTGCTCAATGACATCACCAATCTTTATAAAAACATCCGCATCAGGAGAAGGTTTCTGATACATAGTTCCAACAATTGGTGAGGTGATTTTTTCGTATTTATCATTAACTGGCTCTGCCTCTGCGGTAACAACCTGCGCAATTGATGCTGCTGGGGCAGAAGGCGCTGCCATAGCAACTGGTGCGGCGGCAATTGGTGCTGACATCTGCACATATTCCTTTTCAGGACCACGCTTGATCACGATCTTTTCTTCCTTACTCTCCATCCGGAATTCAGAAATATCAGTATCAGTTACCATTTTTATAAGAGATTTCAGATCTTTGATTTCCATTTTACTCTCCTTAAGCATTGCTTGCCGGCATAATGCCAGTCTGGCCCCGCTTATGCCAGGGCACGATATTTTTTTGGAATCTTGGTGAGGGCACGATTACCACAGTCTGTAATAACGATCGTATCCTCAATTCTAACTCCGCCACGATCAGGCAGGTAGATTCCGGGTTCAATCGTAATCACCATACCTTCTTGCAATTGATCAAAACAACGGCCTGAAACAGCCGGATATTCATGTATGTCTAGCCCGACACCATGGCCCAGTCCGTGACCAAAATAATCTCCATATCCAGCAGACTTTATGTGATCACGAGCGACAGCATCCAGATCAGCTAAAATGACTCCAGGAGCTGCTGCGGCCATCGCAAGATCATGGGCCTTTAGTACAATATCGAAAACTTGACGTAAATCGTGGTCAACTTCGCCGACACCTAGCGTAATTGTTTCATCTGAATGATAACCTTCGACCCGGGTCCCAAAATCAATAGTGACAAAATCTCCAGATTCGATGAGACGTTGCGATGCCACACCATGAGGCATCGCACCACGCGGGCCAGAAGCCACGATAAAATCGAAGGCACGATCCTCGCCACCCAGGCGGCGTAGTGCATACTCAAGTTCAAATGCAATTTTCTTTTCGCTGACTCCAGGCTTTATTAAATGCTCAATTTCGTAATAAGCAGCAGCGTTAAGATCAGCGGCCTGCTGCAATAAATCAAGCTCAGTTGAAGTCTTAAGGCTGCGAAGGGGACGAATATCGTCAGTGACTGCAACCCACTCGAACTGTTTTTTAGAACGTTTTGTCAACTCTTGTAATTGCGAAACACTGAGTGTGTCAGCCTCAAACCCTACACGTTTGAATCCTAAATCGCTCAGAGTCTTAACAATTTCGTCAAACTTATTCTGATAACAAATATGGCTAGATGCGCTGACTTCCTGACGAGACTGTTCCAGATAACGTGAGTCACTGAGAAAATAATCTACTTGTGGGGTAAAGATATAAGCCCCATCTGTGCCGGTAAATCCACAACAATAACGAATATTTTTCAGGTCAATAAAAACCAGGGCATCTAACGAAAGAGTCGTGAGCACCTTTGTGCAAAACAAAGAACCAGATACTGTCACTAGACGCTCAAATGACTACATAAAGCTTCAATTGCCAGTTCATATCCCTTTGCACCAAATCCGCAGATCTGGCCAAGGACTACACCTGCAACATAAGATGTCTGACGAAAGGGCTCGCGCGCGTGAATGTTCGACAAATGGACTTCGACAGAAGGGAGAGCTACACCGCTAATCGCATCACGTAAAGAGACACTGCTGTGAGTCAGGCCGCCTGGATTGATGATAATCCCCTGGAACCCATTGGATTTAGACTGGTGAATGTGGTCAATCAACACCCCTTCGTGGTTTGATTGCAAGTGGATAAGTTCAACTCCGCGGCTGTCTGCAAAGTGACAAAGTTCAATGACAATATCATTTAGAGACTTAGAGCCGTATATTTCAGGCTCTCGGGTGCCAAGCAAGTTAAGATTTGGACCATTCAACAGTAGTATTTTCATTTTCAAACAAGTGCCTGATGAAGTGTAGGAGCATCTCTTAAGATCAAGTAGCGTCCTTTCCCGAGGTTACCATCACGCTTTAAGGTCAATGCTACAAAATACTCATCAGTCAACGCATGTATGATGACGTAGAATCGGCCCGTCTTTATCGTGACTTCTTGCAATGCGCCCGTTCCAAGTACCTCTGCGGTATGCCGAATCTCTTTAACTATATTGGAGTACTCCAGAGCAACAAGTTGCATATCGATGTCAGCTGAGTCAATGAAATATTGATCGATGGCAATACCATCATAACCCATCAAGACAGCACCAACACCACCCGGTGTCTCAGTAACAATTCTTTTAAGTGTGGATTTAAACATCCCCTCTCCTTTTCTGAACCGATGTCAACAGGCAATTCAACCGAGCAATGACAGACATCTCATCAACCGGTAACACTGAAGGAGTCACCTCTTCTACCTTAGAAACAGTAGTCAAGTTGTCCACAGTATCGCTATTGTCAAAGTCACTATCGACCTCGTTGTCTACAGAATCAACAATTTCGACTGAATCCACAGTCGACCCTGATAATAACAATTCTATGTCACGGATACACCGACGGAAATCGAGGTTGTCAGGATCGCGCGAGTGTAAATTACGGTAAATATTCAGTGCCTGATCAGTCATTCCCTGCTTCAGGTAGAGATCCGCTAAAGTAGCAGTTTCAAGAGGCTCGACATGAGATACAGTTGTCGCTTCAAATGCTACATCTACAGGAGCTGAAATCTCTGCAACAACCACAGGCACATCTTCAACTTCAGGCAACGTGAGTAAAAGTTTATTTATTACCGAATCTGCAGGTGAAAGCTCACGCGCAGTTAATAATAATTTACGAGCCTTTACATTTTCACCAAGAAGTAAGTAAAGACGAGAAAATCCGACAAGAGCAGCCAGGCTATCAGAATCGATATCAAGGGCTTTTTGAAAGGAAAACTCAGAAGCAGCCATATCGCCCTGCTGGCATTTTATCCGCGCCACAACAATATGACCCGGACCATAATCTGGCAAATGGTCCAACCCTTTCAACGCAACATTTAGAGCCTCACCTAGCATCCCCATTTTACGGTAGGATTCGCTTAAAGAGACAAAAATGGTCGATAGAGGATCAGCAGCTAAAATTTCGGTATAGGCAGCAATTTTTCCTAACAAAGGGTTTTGTTGATTTTCGATCATGCCTCATGCCTCCAGGTCAGGAAGTGCCGCGTGAAAGATACTCTCAATATTTTCAACAGGATAAAGGTCAGCGTTTCCTATGTCGTGATTCAAAACAAGAGTTAAGCTACCTTCGCGAACTTTTTATCACGGCGCATAGCTGTTACGTATTGACCTAAAGTAAAATCTGGTGGGTCAACAGGCAAATGGAACTTACGCAGCAAAGCTGTAATACGGTTGGTAGAAATTTCAGCAGAAAAACCAAGATTCTGCGATATGCGACATGCAACTACCATTCCACATGCGACAGCTTCACCATGTCGCCATTCTCCATAGCCGCATAAACTTTCTATGGCGTGACCGAAAGTATGGCCATAATTCAAAAGAGCCCTCACAGAACCCTCACGCTCGTCAATTTCTACAATATCTGCCTTTATTTGGCAAGACCTCTTTACTGCATGGAGTAGCGCATCAGGATTCAAAGATAGAAGGTCTGACGAGCTATCTTCCAGCCATCTAAAGAAAATTTTATCCCGGATTACTCCATATTTAACAACTTCTGCTATGCCAGCATACACTTCGCGTTGCTCAAGTGTTCGCAATGTATCAATATCAATCAGTACGAGCTTCGGTTGGTAAAAAGCACCTATCAGGTTTTTGCCTAACCGATGGTTTACTGCGGTCTTACCACCAACAGAACTATCAACCTGCGAAAGAATCGTCGTCGGAATTTGAACATAAGGCACACCACGTAAAAATGTTGCTGCCGCATAACCTGCAATGTCACCGACAACTCCACCACCAAGCGCGAGCAGTCCAGAACCTCGGTCAAAGTTTTTTTCTATTAAGAAATCATAAATTGATTCCAGAGTGGCAAGACTTTTAAATTCCTCACCATCTGGTATTTCAATCACTGAACATTGAAATCCACTCTCAGCAAGCGAATCGATTACCGTCTGACCATAAAAGCCAAATACAGTTGGGTTTGTAATCACAGCTATTTTTCGAGGGAAACTTATCCCTTCCAACTGCTGTCCAAGACCTTTTAACAGGTTCTGTCCAAAGATAATCGGATAGCTTCGCTCTTGAAGCCCAACCTTAATTGTGCCTATTTTTTCAGACATAACACATCCTGAAATTGCATGATAAACGCAAGAAAGGGCAGGTCACCCTGCCCTTTCATTTGCGATATTTTTTAAAAAATCAATCGTTGCTTAAAATTCTTGGCGTTATAAATATCATAAGTTCTGCTTTGGTATCAGTAATTTTTGTTGATTTAAAAAGATGGCCGAGCCAAGGAATATCCTTAAGTATTGGCAACCCTGTTTCACTTTCAGATTTATTGTTTATGAAGATACCGCCAATAACAGTTGTTTCACCATCTCTTACCAAAACTTTTGTTTTAGCCATCTTAGTATCGATGCTTGGAGCTGAAGCACCTGCTGTAATTGAAGGTGAATCATTTGTTGCTAAAATATCCAAAATAATACTGTCATCAGGATTGATAACCGGCGTCACAGTCAGTTTCAATTCTGCTGCGATGAACTCTGTTTTCGGTCCATCAGCACCAGAAGTTTGATATGGAATTGTGGTTCCTTGTGAAATCGTTGCCTCCTCTCCATTGAGAGTTGTAATTCTTGGAGTTGAAATAACCTTAGCGTTGCCACTTGATTCAAGTGCTGAAATTCTCAAATCGATAATTGTCTGGTCGATACCTATCCGTCCAAAAGTAATACCGGCGCCGAGGCCAGGCACAGTGGCTGCGCTTCCGGCACCCGTAGGCAACGCTACGGTAAAATCACCACCAACGCCCAGTTGACCATCACCAACGTAGTTGCCAGGATTATTGAAGTCCAGTCCCCAACTCACACCAAGGTCACGACTGTAATTTGAATTAACCTCTACAATACGAGCCTCAATCATGACCTGTCGTTCAGGAGTATCGAGGATTTTAATTAACTCACGGACCTTATCAATCCGTGCGGCGACATCATTGACTATCAGTAGTTTATTCCGAGCATCCTCTGTAATAGTCCCTCGATCACTTAATAGGTCCTTTGCAGGAGTAGATACCGCGCTTAAATCAGCATAGCTGACTGAAATAACTTCAGTTACAGTTCTTTCAAGCTTATCCTGCGAACGTATTGCTGTTAATTCGGCCTCTTTCATATTTCTTATTACATTTTTCGGCAATACCCGAACAACATTACCCTCTTGAATCATCCCAAGGTTAGTAATGTCCAGAACCAGACCAAGAGCTTGATCCCATGGGACATCAATCAATCGAAGAGTAACCTCTCCTTTTATTTGGTCTGAAGCAATAATATTCAAATCACTGACTTCAGCAATCAACTGAAGAACGTTTCTGACGTTGATATTGTCAAATATCAGTGAAATCTTCTCTCCACTGTACCCAACAGAATCCGTATTGCGTAGTGAAACTGAAGGCTTTGAGGCAGCAATATCAGAGGTTACGGCTATTTCTTGCTCAGAGGAGCTGGATGTCGACTCAAGAGCTTCGGACATCTCAACTGCGACATCCGGTGTGGTTCCAGTCTTAACCATACTAAAGGCTTCAGTCGAAGGAGCACCAGATGCTGCCACTGAAAGAGTGCCGCTAACCAGGACAGGCATTATTTCTCCGTCTACTGGTTCCGATTCGGCAAAGCGACCATCCGTAACTCGAAAGAGGACTCCACCATCCTCCGTCACGAGTTCATAAGGGACGTCACCCTTCAACTGCACAACAAAACGGATATCAGAGGTTTTACCATTATCAATGAGATAAGGCGTAACTGACTGCACAGCAGTTGGAAAAGCTAACGAAGTATAAACTCGTCTAAGAGCTCTGGAAATAGTTGCATTACGAACTCCAAACTTGACAATGTTACCTTCCTTCACTGGTGAATCAATCTCTACTAAACCCTTAATTCCGATATTATAGGTAGAAATACCGTTTTCAGCAGTAAAATCAATCGAAGAGACAACAGCAGAAGAAGTTTCAAGAGGCTCTTGCTTTGCGGCAGGAACACTCAACACAGACCAAGAAATTTCAACCGTATCATTATCTCTGTTTACGGCAAATTGTGGCAGCTCATTACCAGTCGAATCAAAAACAAATCTGAACTTATCGGCATAAGGGCCAACTCTTAGTCTAGAGAAACCATTTGTGAGAATATGTTCTTTACTATAATCGTTAACGACTACGCCATAAAGATCAATAACAAGTCGTTTAGGGTTATTTAGAGTGAAATAGCGCAAACGTTCAATTCCCGCAGAGGCAGAAATATCGACTTGATTGCCATGTAAATTGATAGTTGCGATACTTGTGATTGCAACTTTATCGGCAGCAACTTTATCGGCAGCAACTTTATCGGCAGCAACTTTATCGGCAGCAACTTTATCGGCAGCAACTTTATCGGCAGCAACTTTATCGGCAGCAACTTTATCGGCAGCAACTTTATCGGCAGCAACT
>JAJRQB010000040.1 GCA_024280485.1 Deltaproteobacteria bacterium | reverse complement strand
CGAAAAGGGGTCGTGCGGATCATCTGCGAGAATCCCAAGCATAAGCAAAGACAGGGATAGACCCTAGGAGGACAGGACATTGGCACGTATTGCTGGAGTCGATTTACCACGCAACAAACGCATTGAAGTAGCGATGACCTATGTTTACGGAATCGGTCGCACCTCTTCACAGAAGATTCTTTCAACTGCTGGCGTGGATCTTAATACCCGTACTGATGATCTGACGGAAGCCGAACTGGCTAAAATCCGTGAGATTGTGGGTGCGGATTACCGAATTGAAGGTGACCTACGTCGTGAGGTTACCATGAATATCAAACGGTTGATGGATTTGGGCTGCTATCGCGGTCTGCGCCATCGTAAAGGGCTGCCTTGTCGAGGTCAGAAGACTAAGACGAACGCCCGGACCCGTAAAGGTCCAAAGAAAACCGTAGCCGGCAAGAAAAAGTAAGCGGGAGTTATCATGGCTAAGTCGGGTAAAAAAGTTGTCAGGAAGAAGGTTGAAAAAAAGAATATTGCACGCGGTGTTGTGCATATTCAAGCCACCTTCAATAATACCATTGTTACCATCTGTGACCCTGCCGGCAATGTAATTGCCTGGTCGACATCAGGTTCAAAGGGTTTCAAGGGTTCACGGAAAAGTACTCCTTTCGCTGCTCAGATGGCTGCTGAAGATGCAGCTCTCAAGGCAAAGGAGCATGGGATGAGGTCGGTCGAGGCTTATGTGAAGGGACCAGGTAGTGGACGTGAGTCTGCTCTGCGTGCTCTTTCACTGGCGGGTCTGACTGTGACCATGATTAAAGATGTTACCCCCATCCCCCATAACGGTTGTCGTCCGCCGAAGCGTCGTCGCGTTTAAGCGGTAAGGAGGAAGAAGTTGGCTAGGTATTCCGGAGCTGTCTGCCGTCAGTGCAGAAGAGAAAGTGCAAAGCTGTTTCTTAAAGGGGACAGATGCTATACCGATAAATGTGCCATAGAGCGCCGCAACTATGCCCCAGGGCAGCACGGTCAGCGTCGTACTAAGGTCTCTGATTATGGTGTTCAGATGCGTGAGAAGCAGAAGGTGAAACGGACATACGGTCTGCAGGAAAAGCAGTTCCGTCTCTATTTCGCTAAAGCAGACCGCATGAAGGGAGTTACAGGTGAGAACCTGCTGATTCTGCTTGAGCGCCGTTTCGATAGCATAGCTTATCGTCTTGGATTCGCCGTTTCTCGTGCTCAGGCACGGACAATGGTGCGTCATGGTCATTTCAATATAAATGGTCGTAAGGTCAATATTCCTTCTTATCTGGTTCGCCCAGGTGATGTGGTTGAGCTTCGCGAGAAAAGCCGTGAAATCGTAACTTTCAATGAGTCTCTTGATAGTGTTATGCGTCGTGGTGTTCCTTCTTGGGTAGAAATTGATCGTGAGAATTTCAAGGGGACCATCAAGGCATTGCCGGTTCGTGATGAACTGACCACGCCGGAATTCCAGGAACAGCTGATTGTTGAACTGTATTCCAAATAACAGTCTATGATGTCAGGGTTTTCTTGAGAGGGAGTGTACGATTATGTATAAAAACTGGAGAGATCTGATTAAGCCTACACGGCTGCAGATCGATGCAGAATCGCTGTCTGATTCGTACGGAAAATTCGTAGCTGAGCCTCTTGAGCGCGGATTTGGTACTACACTAGGGAATTCACTACGCCGGATTTTGCTCTCATCATTGCAGGGTGCAGCAATCACTTCGATGCGAATCAAGGATGTGCAGCACGAGTTCACTAGTGTTTCGGGTGTGACTGAAGATGTAACTGACATTATTTTGAATCTTAAAGGTGTCAAGGTCCGTCTGCTTGGTCATGACACACGCAACATTCGTATCGTCAAAAAAGGTGCTGGTGCTGTCAAGGCTGGCGACATTATTACCGACGGTAATGTTGAGATTTTGAATCCTGACCATCATATCGCTACCTGTGGTAAGGAAGCTGATCTCGAAATTGACATGACTGTTTCTATGGGCAAGGGCTATGTCCCATCTGAGAGAATTCGTGATGAGGATTTCCCTGTCGGCACTATCGCACTCGATGCGATCTTCTCGCCGATTCAGAAGGTCAACTATACGGTCTCTAATGCTCGTGTTGGTCAAATGACTGACTATGATAAATTGACTCTTGAGATCTTTACTGATGCCAGTGTACGGCCTGATGATGCTATAGCCTACGCCTCCAAAATTCTCAAGGAGCAGCTACAGGTATTTATCAACTTTGACGAGTCTGATGAGCCAACTGTAGTTGAAGTTGATGAAGTTGGGACGCGAATTAACGAGAACCTTTATCGTTCCGTTGAAGAGCTTGAGCTGTCAGTACGTAGTGCTAACTGTCTGAAGAATGCCCAGATCAACATGATCGGTGAGCTAGTTCAAAAGTCAGAAGCAGAAATGCTCAAGACTCAGAACTTTGGTCGTAAATCGCTCAATGAGATCAAGGATATTCTGTCTGAAATGGGATTGACCCTCGGTATGAAGACTGAAGGGTTTCCTGATTCAGAATATTTGAAATTGATCCAACAGGGCCAGAGCGAAGAATAATCGTCTCCCTGTGTTGTTACGAAAGGATTACAAGTAATGCGTCACAATAAGATCGGCAGGCGTCTCGGGCGGAAACCGTCACATCGCGTGCACATGATGCGCAACATGGTCATCTCTCTTTTGGACCATGAAAAGGTGACTACCACCATTACGCGCGCTAAAGAACTACGCCGTGATGTTGAACGTGTCATCACTATGGCAAAGACTGATGATCTGCACTCACGTCGTCAGGTTCTGAAGAACGTTCACGATCGCAAGATTGTCGCTAAATTGTTCGAGACGATTGCGCCGCGTTACCAAGATCGTCCTGGTGGATACACCCGGATTATCCGTCTGAACCCGCGTGTTGGCGACAATGCACCAATGGCGATCATTGAACTGATTGAGGAGGAATTCTCTCCGAAACAGAAGAAGTCGGCACCTAAGGCTGAAGAAGCTAAGCCTGTCATCGAAGAACCTGTGGTCGAAGAAGTTGTTGCTGAAGCTGCAGTTGATGAGGTGGTTGAAGAACCTGCAGAGGAAAAATCAGCAGACTGAGACTCACTGAGTAAAATTATTTTAAAGCGGGGCGAGGAGTAATAACTTCCTTGCCCCGCTTTTTTTATAGCTATTATTCGCGTTGACTCTTCTCAGAGGCGATGTTATTTGTTTTTGCTATGCCCGATAAGTAACTGACACCACAGGGGAGGTCGCCATGCAGGATAAGAGAATACAGGTTCTTCTCGTGACGGTACAAAAGCTTCTCCGTCGTGGTGCAAATGCTAATCTCAAAAACGTTCTCGTTAAGATCCATCCTGCCGACATCGCTCATCTGTTCCGCTATCTGAAGCTTAAGGAACAAACATTACTGCTTGGTCTCATAACCGATAAATCGCGAGCCGCAGATGTCCTTTCAGAACTCGATTGGTCTGAAGGTGCTCAACTACTTGAAAAGATTGATCGTGAGACAATCATCGCCATCCTGCACGAGATGGCTGATGACGATAGCGTCGAGCTGTTGCGAAATATGCCCGATGAGTTGGCCGATCAAATACTCTCAGCTATGAAAGCTGAACACTCCGAGGAGATTGAGCAGCTCCTTGGATATGAAGAGGATACGGCTGGCGGGATCATGTCGACGGACGTTTTTTTTCTCGATCAGAATCTCACTGTACAGCAGGCAATAGTGGCTTTGCAGGATGCAGAAGAATTTGAAATGGTCTTCTATGTCTATGTCACTGATGAACATAATCATCTTGTCGGTGTGCTCTCATTGCGCCAGTTGCTGACAGTTCCGGCAGACACCTGCCTCCGGGATGTCATGACAACGGATGTGTTGCGAGTCCGGACTGATATGGACCAGGAGGAAGTTGCTAGCCTGGTCGCCAAGTACAACATTCTCGGGATTCCCGTTGTCGATGAAATTGGCAAGTTGATGGGAATCGTTACTGTTGATGATGTCATCGATGTCATGCGCGAAGAGGCCACTGAAGATATTTTTATGATGGCTGGTACCACTCAAGAAGAACTTATGTATGGGAATAAGTCCTTCCATGTCGCCAGATTGCGCCTCCCCTGGCTGTTGACGACTCTATTTGGTGGTGTTACGACCGGTTACTTCATGTGGTTGTTTCGTGGAACCCTTGAGCAGGCCATAGCTTTGATTACATTTATTCCTGTTATTACCGGAATGGGGGGGAATGTTGGCGGCCAGACCTCCGCGATCGTCGTACGTGGCTTTGCTACGGGAAGAATTGATTTTTCGATTATACGAAAAATATTTTATAAAGAGTGGCGAGTCGGACTGATCATGGGATTAGTTTGCGGTCTTGCTATTGCTGGTGTTGCCTACTTCTGGCACCATAACCTTTATCTTGGTTTGGTCGTTGGTGTCGCTATGGCGGTGGCCATTTCGGTTGCAGCCTGCATGGGGGTTTTGGCGACTGCTTTTTTCAAGAAGATAGGAATCGATCCCGCCATCGCTGCTAGTCCCTTCGTTCAAACCGTTAATGATATTACCGGGATCCTGATCTATTTTTCAACTGCCACTTTTTTTCTTGCACATCTAGCCCAAGGCTGAAGCCGTGCGGCGTGAGCCTCGCAATAGCCCTGCCATAGTTCTGCGACAGATCGATTATGGTGAATCCGATCTGATTGTCTCCCTGTTGACTTCCGAGTTGGGTGTTTTGCGTGGCTATGCGCGTGGTGCGCGTAAGAGTATTAAACGTTTCGGCCCGGCACTCGAACCTTTTTCGCAAATTGAAATTCGTTGGCAACCTGGACGTGGTGAATTATTGACCTTGCTCGATGCTGATATTGTCTCCACACGACAAGGGCTGAGGCTGTCTTTAACGAACCTTGCTTTAGCGGCCTACGCTGTTGAGGTGTTAGAGATGTTGCTACAAGCAGGAGAGGAACAATCAGAACTGTATTCTCTTCTTCAGGGGTATCTGGATTATCTTTCTGTTCAAGGGGACCCTGCTCTAGCGCGTTTGCTTTTTGAGCTTAGACTTGTTCAGCACCTTGGATATATTCCCCATCTGCTGCACTGTAGTGAGTGTTTTACCCTTTTTGGTGAAGGAAATATTGCTTTTGATCCTGCGCGCGGCGGAAGCTTATGTGATACCTGCTCAGATGGTAAGTCTCCTCTGTCTGTCGGGTTGGGGACTCTTGGCAGTTTGTCGCGTTCTCTACAGACGCCGATCGGGCTTTTTGATGGATTTCGCTTTGGTTCGCGTACCTTAAAAGAAGGAGCCATTATGATGGCTCTCATTCTGGAATCAGTGCTGCCAAAAATACCAAAATCTTTACGTTTTCTGCAGCAGACAACTGGCTTTAACGAGCCTTGACATCCCTTATGCTGGGGGATAAACTGCCGCTCTAAATCACTAAATCATGACTCCGCCTACATTGGTGGTTGTATAACTCACATCGGAGGACCCGTGAATTTTCAGGACTTGATTCTCTCTCTTCAAAACTATTGGGCTGCACAAGGCTGTATTATTCAACAGCCTTACGATATGGAAAAGGGCGCAGGAACGTTCAATCCCGCCACTTTTTTGCGCGCCCTTGGCCCTGAGCCTTGGAAGGTCGCTTATGTTGAGCCATCACGTCGGCCGACCGACGGTCGCTATGGCGAAAACCCCAACCGCCTTCAACACTATTATCAGTTTCAGGTGTTACTAAAACCCTCGCCGCAGAATATTCAGGATCTCTATCTCGATTCACTCAAGAGCTTCGGTATCGATCCTTTGGCTCATGACATTCGGTTTGTTGAGGATGATTGGGAGTCTCCGACTCTTGGCGCCTGGGGTCTTGGCTGGGAGGTCTGGCTCGACGGTATGGAGATTACTCAGTTTACCTACTTCCAACAGGCGGGCGGGATCGATCTAAAGCCTGTCTCCGGGGAGATAACCTACGGTATTGAGCGGATCGCCATGTACATTCAGGGGGTCGATAATGTTTACGATCTCGAATGGGTTGACGGCGTAAAATACGGGGATATACATCACCAATCCGAGGTTGAATTTTCTCATTACAATTTTGAAGAAGCTGATACTGCGATGCTTTTTCAGTTGTTTGACATGTATGAGAAAGAATGTATCCGTTTAGCAGAAAAAGACCTTGTCTTGCCAGCCTATGATTTTGTTCTGAAGGGCTCTCATGCTTTTAACCTGTTGGACGCGCGCAGCGCAATCTCAGTAACAGAACGTGCAGGTTACATCGGTCGCGTACGCAACCTTTCACGCCTCTGTGCCGAAGGTTATGTCAGGCAACGTGAAAAACTGGGATTCCCTCTGCTCAAGCAGAGCTGATTGAACTTTAGATAACGAAGAAGGGATCCCCTTTTTCGACTGGAGAATAGAATGTCTGCAGAACTTTTTCTTGAAATTGGTACCGAAGAGATTCCAGCCGGTTTTATCCCCAAGGCTCTAAAGGATATGCAGCGCTTGCTATGCAAAGAGCTCGATCAGGCTCGCATCGCTTATGGAGAGGTACAGACATTTGCGACACCGCGACGCCTCTGTATTGCCATTGCCGATGTCGCTCGTCTACAACAGCGACAGGAACTTGAGGTTACTGGTCCGCCTGCGCGTATTGCTTTCGATGCAGAGGGCAAACCAACCAAAGCTGCAGAGGGTTTCGCGCGTACAAACGGAATTGATGTGTCAGAGGTGCAAACCATCGAGACTCCAAAAGGAGAGTACCTGTTCATCTCCAAGGTGATTGAGGGCGGAGATTCGGCTTCTCAACTACCGAGTATTCTAGAATCTGTTATCTCGAACATCCCCTTTCGTAAATCGATGCGTTGGAAAGATCTTGATGTCCGTTTCGCTCGTCCTGTCCATTGGATTGTGGCTCTTTATGGGGGGAAAATTGTCCCCTTCACTTTTGGTGATATCCAGGCGGGAAACCTTTCGCGTGGGCATCGCTTTATGGCACCGGCCGAGTTTCCGGTCAGCGGTCTGGATGACTATCTGAGCAAGGCTGAAGCCCAGCATGTTATCCCACAGGTTGAGAAGCGACGTCAGCTGATTGAAGCCCAACTGGCCGAGCTTGCAACAAAATTGGGCGGCCGGATCAACCCGGATCCCGAACTGCTTGAAGAGGTCAGCTATCTTGTCGAAACGCCTCAGGCACTGGCCGGTAATATCGAAGAACGTTTTCTTGCCTTGCCGCCTGAATTGTTGATCACCAGCATGCGTGAACACCAGCGGTATTTCACCCTGGTCGATGCTAAGGGCAAACTGCTACCGCATTTCATCACGATCGCCAATACGATCGTGAGTGATCCCAGTGTGGTGATTGCCGGGAACGAACGGGTGTTGCGTCCCCGTCTATCCGACGCCATGTTTTTCTGGCAGAAGGATCAGGAAACCCCCCTCGAAGCGCGGCTTGAGCCGCTGAAAAAAGTTGTTTATCAGGCCAAACTCGGGACCAGCTATGAGAAGATCGAGCGTTTTCAGATCTTGGCAACTGAATTGGCCGAACAGCTCAACCCCGCAATCAAAGGGTTGGTCGCGCGCGCGGCACTGTTGGCTAAATGTGACCTTGAGACCGGGATGGTCTATGAGTTTCCTGAGTTGCAAGGGGTCATGGGGCGTGAATATGCCCTGTTGGAAGGGGAAGACCCACGTGTTGCGACTGCGATCTTTGAGCACTACCTGCCGACTCAAGCTGGGGGGGAACTGCCTTCAGATGATGTCGGCACCTTTGTCTCACTTGCGGACAAGATGGATACTCTTTGTGGCTGCTTTTCGGTTGGCTTGATCCCGACCGGCACTGCAGACCCTTATGCCCTGCGCCGTGCGGCAATCGGCATTCTGACGATCATCCTTGAAGGTGGTTTGAAAATTTCAATCCCCAGCTTGGTAGCACGGAGCGTTGCACTCCTTGAGCAGAAAGCGAACAGATCTCTCGATGAGATTAGTGCTGAGGTGATTGAATTTATTCGTCTGCGCTTCGTCAATTTACTTGGGGCCCAAAACTATCCGAATGATGTGGTTGATGCTGTGCTGAGTGCCAGCTTCAACGATCCCGTCGATGCGTTGGCTCGGGTCAAAGCTCTTGCGGAGCTTAAAAGTCGTGCTGATTTTGAGCCCCTTGCCGTTGCTTTTAAACGTGTGGTCAATATTATTAAAGGTGGCATTGAGCAGAAGATCGATCCCTCCTTGTTTGAATCAGACTGTGAAAAGAACCTGCATCTTCAATTGTAACAGGTCCTTGGTGGATTAACCCCACAGATTGACGCCGGTGACTACTCCGCCGCACTCGGAACAATTGCAGGACTCAGACCCGCCGTCGATAGCTTCTTTGAAGGTGTCATGGTTATGGCTGAGGATGAGAAGATCCGCACGAATCGGCTGGCGCTTTTGACAGCTGTTTCGCACCTGTTTACTGATATTGCAGATTTCTCCAAAATCTCGGCTTAATTTTTTGTAGCAGCGGGCACTGCTGCAGAAATCTGGATCAATGCAATGATGTGTTGATTTGGGATAATATTATTTTTTGATGGCCAGATTCTGGTCGTCACCCGAAAGGTTCATCATGGTGAAGCTCGGGTACATCCGTTTGTCAGTAACAGGAGTTATTGCCTGTCAGCTGCTATACGTGTGTGTCTGATCTTTATCGAGCCATAGGGTGATGTCGGTTTTCTGGCCTTTTTATTTTGATGGTGAGACACAACTAGAGGAGCAATGAACATGGCCAAGTATGTGTATTTTTTTGGTGACGGACAAGCTGAGGGTGAGAGCAAAATGCGCAACCTTTTAGGAGGTAAAGGCGCAAATCTTGCTGAAATGACCTCGATCGGTCTTCCGGTTCCGGCTGGGTTTACTATGACCACAGAAGTCTGTAGCGCTTATTACGACAATAACCGTCAATATCCAGAAGGCCTCACCAATGAGGTGGCTGAGCACCTGATGCACGTTGAAAAGCTGATGGGGAACACCTTCGGCGATCGCGATAATCCATTGTTGGTATCAGTTCGTTCTGGTGGCCGAGCCTCTATGCCTGGCATGATGGATACGGTGCTTAATCTTGGTTTGAACGATGAAACGATTCAGGGAATTATTGCTCAAAGTAATGATCCGCGCTTTGCCTACGACTCATATCGTCGTTTTATTCAGATGTACGCTAATGTTGTTATGGGTATGAACGGTGATCTGCTTGAAGATCTGCTGGAAGAGATGAAGGATGAGCGTGGCGTTGAACTCGATACAGATTTATCGGCAGATGACCTCAAAAAACTGGTAGGGCTTTTCAAGAACAGAGTCAAAGAGGTGCTTGGCTCCTCCTTTCCTGAAGATCCGCAAGAACAGCTCTGGGGCGCAATCAGTGCGGTTTTTGGCTCTTGGATGAACCCGCGGGCGATCACCTATCGACGCCTGAACAATATTCCTGCTTCCTGGGGTACGGCTGTCAATGTTCAAGCGATGGTCTTTGGTAATATGGGTGAAGACTGTGCGACCGGCGTCGCCTTTACCCGCAATCCCTCTACTGGTGAAAATCTCTTCTTTGGCGAATTTTTGATCAATGCGCAAGGGGAGGATGTTGTTGCCGGAATAAGAACCCCACAACCAATCAACAAGGCTGGCGGCGATGGCAGTTTACCTTCGATGGAAGAGGTCATGCCCGAGAGTTACGCCCAGCTGATGAGGATTCAGCAGTCACTCGAAAAACATTATCGGGATATGCAGGATATTGAGTTTACTATCGAAAAAGGCCGCCTCTATATGCTCCAGACGCGGACCGGCAAACGGACCGCCAAGGCGGCTATCCAGATCGCAGTAGAGATGGTCAATGAAGGGCTGATCACTGAAAAAGAAGCCGTTCTGCGGGTCTCGCCTGACCAGCTTGATCAGCTGCTGCATCCCTCTCTTGATCCCAACGCCGCACGACAGGTGATCGCTAAAGGGCTTCCAGCCTCCCCCGGAGCTGCCAGTGGTGAGGTGGTATTCTGCGCGAATGAAGCTGAAACTGCTGCCAAGGAAGGGCGCAAGGTTATCCTGGTCCGGATCGAGACCAGTCCTGAAGACATTCACGGCATGCATGCCGCAGAAGGCATCTTGACCGCGCGTGGTGGAATGACCTCCCACGCCGCCGTTGTCGCACGTGGAATGGGCAAGTGCTGCGTGTCGGGTTGTGGTGATATCCGTGTCAGCTATACAGATGAGAGTTTTAGCGCTCCCGGTGGCCTCATTGTCAAAAAGGGCGATGTTTTGACTCTTGATGGTTCGACCGGCGAGGTGATGCTCGGCGAAGTACCGACAGTTCAGCCCGAACTGACGGCTGAATTTTCAACATTGATGACATGGGTCGATGGTATCCGACGCCTTCGGGTGCGGACTAATGCCGATACCCCGCAGGATTCGAAGGTAGCCCGTGAATTCGGTGCTGAAGGGATCGGCCTCTGTCGTACCGAGCATATGTTTTTCGATGCTGAGCGGATCATGGCGGTCCGTGAAATGATTCTGGCAGAGGACCGTAAAGGTCGCGAGATCGCTCTGACGAAAATTTTACCGATGCAGAAGGGCGACTTTCTCGGAATATTCCGTGAGATGAAGGATCTTCCGGTAACCATCCGCTTGCTTGACCCGCCTTTGCACGAGTTTTTGCCGCAGACCGCAGCTGAGATTGCAGAATTGGCGGGGGTGATGGGGGTGTCCACACAGGCCCTTCAATCGACGGTCGATTCTCTCCATGAGACGAATCCGATGCTCGGTCACCGTGGCTGCCGTCTCGGTATCAGCTATCCTGAAATCTACGACATGCAGGTCCAGGCGATCATGGAGGCAGCCTGCGAACTGGTCAAGAATGATGGCTTCAGTATCATCCCTGAGATCATGATACCTCTGGTCGCTCACGTAAAAGAGTTGGCGATCCTGCGTCAGAATGCGATCCGCGTTGCCGATGAGGTGATTGCGCGCTACGGGGTCAAGGTTGAATATCTGATCGGTACTATGATCGAGTTGCCGCGTGCCGCCCTGACTGCCGATGAAATTGCGACCGAGGCTGACTTCTTCAGCTTTGGCACCAACGATCTGACGCAAACCTGTTTCGGCCTGTCTCGTGATGATTCGGGAAAGTTCTTACCTGGTTACGTTGAGCAGGAAATTCTATCGACTGATCCCTTTGTCGCTATTGATCCCGCCGGTGTTGGTCTGTTGGTCAAAATGGGTTGTGAGAAGGGGCGTAAAACGAAGCCCGACATAAAACTCGGTATTTGTGGCGAGCATGGTGGTGAGCCGTCAAGCGTCATTTTCTGCCACAACGCAGGCCTTGATTACGTCTCCTGTTCGCCTTTCCGTGTGCCGATTGCCAGACTTGCTGCGGCGCATGCGGTCTTGCTGGAGGACTAAAGAAAGGCATAGTGTAACGCAAGAAGCCCCGGAGAACAGTCGTTCTTCGGGGCTTCTTACGTCTTGGTGATGTCCTTCCCTATGAAGTCTCCAGGGATTCGCCCATCATTTTTCAAGCAGAAGATTGATATTCTCTGCCTTGTCTGCCGGTAAGCGTCCACTGCTTAACGCGAGCTTAAGGGTTTCTTTTGCCAGATTACGGTAGAGATCAGCGATTTCAACCGATTTGTTCTGCAGGGCGCTGAGGTGAATGGCGACACTTCCGGCATCACCGCGCACGATGGGACCGGTCAACGCTTGTTCCGGGCCGAGTTCCAGAATGTTTCTACTTGTGGCGCGGTGAAGGGGGGCGAGCAGTTGCAGCGCCTGTTGTGAATTAAGGCCACAATCGGCAAGCAGGTCTCGCGCACAGGCCGTCAGACTGACCATGAAGTTTGAGGCGATACAAGCCGCGGCGTGATAAATCTGCTTACTTTCACTCGGCAGCAGAAAGGCCTCCCCGCCGAACGCTGCGACCAGTTCTTGGCCTAAGGGATGACGGTTCTGATCACCCTCAATCGCACAGGGACAGCCTTGAAGGGTCGCGATGGCCATCTGTCGGTCGGCAAAAGGAAGCAGGGGGTGAATAGAGAGCAGACCGATATCTTTATTTTTGCGCACTAGAATCTCTGCCGGGTGAAGGCCGCTGAAATGAATCAGGCAGGTGCCAGTGTCTAAGCGGACCTCGTTGCACAGACGGGTAGAAAATTCCGCCAATCGATCATCGGGCAGTGCCAGCAGCAGGATCTCACCTTTAGCTGCAGCCTGAATGTCGGTGGTCGCAATCTCGATCTTGCAACCGATAAACCGCGCCGCCTCTTCGGTTTTGCCCTGGTTGCGGCCGATGACAGCAGCAATCGGGTAGCCCGCATTGTGCAACCGCTGGCCAAGGGCACAACCGACTCGGCCGGGGCCGATCAGGGCAAGTGCGGGCTTCATGCGACAGAGACCCGCAGGCTGCCGACTTGTTCGATCACGCCTTCGAGAATGTCGCCACTGACTATCGGTCCAACACCGGCCGGGGTGCCAGTCAGGATGATATCCCCCTCATCGAGGGTATAGAATCCTGAAAACTCACTGATAATCTCTGCCACCGAACGCATCATCATATTGGTATTGCCCTGCTGGCGGAGTTGACCGTTAACCTTTAGACTCAGGTCCAGATTATCCGGATTGGTAATCTGGGTAGCTGGAACGAAGTCAGAGAGCGGACAGGAGGTGTCGAAGCCTTTGGCAATTTCCCAAGGGAGGCCTTTGGTCTTTTGTTGAGTCTGGAGATCACGCAGCGTTAAGTCGAGCGCAACCCCGTAGCCACAGAGATACGACATGGCGTCAGCGCGCGGGATATTTTTTCCCTTTTTACCGATAAGAACGGCGAGTTCGAGTTCGTGATGGCAGTCGCTGGAATAGGCAGGAATGATGACCTCGCCACCATTCTTCAGTAAGCTGCTCCCCGGTTTGCAGAAAATCACTAGCTGATCAGGTACTTCGTTGTTCAGTTCGCGAATATGGTCAAGGTAGTTGCGTCCGAGGCAGACGATCTTGCCGACATTGTAGGTTTTTTTCGAGCCGGTTATGCTGACAGTATACATGAGAGGTTCCTCGTTTTAGTTAGCTTTTGGCAACGCCCAGTTACGGGAGATTGCAAAAAGGCGAAGAATGATGACGGTTGCGGCAGCCAGGATAAAAATCAGGTTCTGTGGGAGCGCCGTATATTGCAGTGTGACCATCAGCCCCGCTCCTATCAGGCAGGCAGAGGCGTAAATTTCACGTTGCAGAATCAGCGGAACCTGTGTTGAAAGGACATCGCGTATGACCCCACCGGCAGTTGCGGTCATAATCCCCATCAGTACGGCGCCTAGGGGGCCAAGATTGAATTGTAACGCTTTGCCAGTCCCAATAACGACGAAAGTACCGAGCCCGATAGCATCGAAATAGAGTAAGGGGTTGCTGATCCGCTTAAGGTGCCGATGGCCGATAAAAACCAGCAGTGAAACAATCAGTGAGAGCCAGAGATAGTTTTCGTCTTTAAGACAAAAAGGCGGAGTATCACCCAGAATCAGATCGCGCAGGGTTCCTCCGCCAATGGCCGTTACCATTCCCAGGACAAGAACGCCGAACAGGTCCATTTCGCGGCGCACCCCAGCCCATGCGCCGGAAGCGGCGAAAGCAGCGGTGCCGATCATATCGAGCAGATAAAGCAAGGTCATGCGCACTCCTTTTGCGCGAACGATAGCTTAAAATTTAACCGCAGGCAATCAATGTTGTACACTGGACTTTACGTCGTCAGGGCTTATCCTTTAATCTTAGCTGGAAATTGATTTTTGAACCCAGACTTCAGAATGATGATGCAATGCTTTTACCCATAGCCGATTCTCCTCATGCTGGCTCATTCCCCAGAATCACCTGGCTGCTGATAGCTGTAAATGTCATGGTGTACTTGGGGGTCACTCTCCCGTTCGGCTTACGTCCACCATCTATGGATGATCCGATGCTCGCCGAGTATCTGCGGACGCTTGGAGCGCAAGGACCAGTTCCTTATGAAGTGATTCGTGATCAGCTTACAGCTTACGATCTATTGATCTTCCGCTACGGCTTTCGTCCCGCAAACTTTGATCTGGTCAATCTTTTCAGCTCACTCTTTCTCCACGCCGGATTTTTTCATCTTGCCGGAAATATGTTGTTTCTCTATATCTTCGGTGACAACGTTGAACATCGTCTCGGCTCGTTGAAATATCTTTGTGCCTATCTGTTTTATGGTGTGGCTGCAAGCCTGTTTTTTGCTCTGTTTGTGTCGGACTCGAATATCCCCCTTATCGGAGCTTCCGGGGCTATTTCTGGGGTCATGGGTTGTTATTTTCTTTGGTTTCCACGTAACCGAATCAAGGTGTTTGTTTTTTTATTTCCATTTATCATTACCACCCTGATGATTCCCGCACGCTGGGTACTCGGTTTTTATCTGCTGGTTGATAACCTCCTGCCGTTTTTAGCTTTTGCTTCTAACGGCGGCGGGGTGGCTCATGGCGCGCATATCGGTGGCTTTCTCGCCGGACTTGGATTGGTTCTGATCTCTGATCGGGTGAAATTGTCGCGGCCGGTACAAGGTACAGCCAGTTGGTCCTCTAAAACGTCCTGCTCACCACAGTCAATTTCCCAGGCGGTTGCCGCTGGTGAGTTGGGGGCTGCCAGTCGTTGTTATCTCGAGCTCGAACAAACCAATCAGCGGAAGAGCGTGGCCCCGGAGACGGCTCTGACTCTCGGAGATTACCTGCTGGAAAAGGGGGAGCATAAAGCGGCTCTCAGGGTATTCCGGCGCTTTATTGCCGAACGGCCGCAAAGCCCCGGCCTTGATCGGGCCTATCTCGCGGCGGGGAAAATATTATTGCTCCAGCCTCGTTATGCGACCAGTGCTTACCATTACCTGCTCTCCGCGATTGATTTGGCATCAACCCCGACGATCGCCGCCGAAGCCCGCGCAGCGATTTCCCGTATCGAGGATCTGCAGCGCCGGAGCGGTCGCCCATTAGTGCCCTGATTCCAAACATAACTGTTTTTTTGTGCTAATTTGGCAAAATTGACAACTTGATTTTTTGACTTTGTCTGATTAAGATTTTTGGCGGACTTTATCACGCTTCTATTTATCGAGGGATTCTGTTCATGGATGTATTGCAGCAACGTTTTAGTCAATTGAAGAACGCTCTTTCACTCCAGGTCATCGGCCAGCCTCAGCTGGTTGAGCGTCTGTTAATAGCGCTTCTTGCTGATGGTCACCTGCTGGTCGAAGGGGCCCCGGGCCTGGCAAAAACCCGTGCGATCCGTCAACTGGGAGAACTGCTGGAGGGGAGCTTTCATCGTGTCCAGTTCACCCCGGACCTGTTACCAGCTGATTTGACCGGCAGTGATGTGTACCGCGCCCAGGAGGGTTCCTTTGCTTTCCAGCCGGGACCATTGTTTCATAACCTGATCTTGGCCGATGAGATCAACCGTGCACCTGCTAAAGTTCAATCGGCATTGCTGGAAGCGATGGCGGAACGGCAGATCAGTGTCGGGCAGACGACCTACCCCCTCGATGATCCTTTTCTGGTGATGGCAACTCAGAATCCGATTGAGCAGGAGGGGACATATCCACTCCCTGAGGCTCAACTTGACCGTTTCCTGCTGCACGTGAAGGTCGGTTATCCCGCGGTTGAAACCGAACGTCAGATTCTTGCTCTGGCTCGTCGTGAAGCCGCCGGACAGAGTTCGGTCGAAGCGGTTGAGGCGCAGATGTCACCGTTGAGCACCATAGAGCTTCAACAGGCACGCCATCAGGTCCTTGATCTGCATTTAGCCGAAAATCTCGAAGAATATTTGCTGCAACTGGTCCTGGCAACGCGTCATCCGCAACCCTATGGGGAAGATTTGCAAGGCGCCATTCAATATGGTGCCAGCCCCAGAGCCAGTATTGCTCTTGATCGCTGTTCTCGCGCCCGCGCCTGGTTGGCAGGCCGCGATCATGTTCTGCCGGAAGATATCCAGAACCTTGCCTTTGATGTGCTGCGTCACCGCTTACTGCTTAGTTATGAGGCTGAGGCTAACGGCATGACACCTGATCGCGTGATTGCCGAACTGATTGCGCGTGTGCCGGTACCCTGATGTCAGAGAGCAGTCGTTCCATCAGTGGCTCACCGGTCAATATCAGTCTGGTCGAACTTATCGCTCTGGGTGACCAACGAGTGCCGTCGGCCTTGCGGTCAGCACGACAGTTTGCAGCACAGAATGGCGGCTATCGCAGTCGTTTTCGTGGGCGCGGCATGGAGTTCGCCGAGGTCCGCGCCTATCTGCCAGGAGATGACGTGCGGAGTATCGACTGGCGGGTCACTGCACGGCGCGGTAAGGTTCACACTAAAATTTTCCATGAGGAACGGGAACGCCCGGTACTGATTGCTCTCGATTATCGGCGACCGATGTTTTTTGCGACCCGTGGTCGATTTAAAGCGGTCCAGGCATCGCAACTGGCTGCCCTCTTCGCCTGGCAGGCTCTGTCGCGTGGCGATCGTGTTGGTGGCTTCATCTTCTCTGAAGAGCGAAACCTCGAACTGCGACCGCAGCTTGGTAAAAAAGCCGTATTACAACTGTTGCGGCAAATGGTTGCTGACCCGGTCTGGCAGCGCTCACCCCATCGCCCATTTGCACCTCAGCAACGTTTGGCTGCAACCCTGCAACGTCTGCAGCGCGTGGCGCGTCCCGGCAGCTTTATCTTGCTGCTGAGCGATTTCAGCCAGTGGGATGATGCCGTAGAGAAGCAGTTGGCATTACTCGGCCGCCACTGTGAGCTTGGACTGGTTCATTGTTACGATCCCCTTGAGACTGAGCTCCCACCCGCGGGGTCTTATCGTCTGAGTGACGGTGAGCGTGACCTGACCATCGCGACCGGTGATCATGTATCACGCTACGGATATCAGCAAAATTTTAACAACCGCCGTCAGCAGTTGGAGGATTTCTGCCGTCGTCAGCGTTGTCGTTTGATTTCGCTACCGACGGATGCTGATCCGCTTGAGTGCCTCTCCGCTTCAAAAGGGGAGGGGTGAATGGCGCAAAATTCTAGGATGGGACCGGATCTCCTGCTGAAGGATATTCACTTGCCCGACGCGGTCGGTTACTGGCCACTGGCACCAGGGTGGTGGCTGCTGCTCGGGCTGTTGGTACTTCTGATAACCATTATTTATTTGAGTTGGCGTTTTTGGAAAAGGCATAGCATGCGCCGTCTGGCCATAGCGCGTCTCGACGAATTGGTCAAACTTCCTGAGCAGCAACTTGCTGCGGCTCTTTCTCGTTTACTACGTCAGGCCGTGATCAGTCATTTCCCTCCAGATCATGCCGGTCTCAGCGGTCAGAAGTTGCTCGAGTTTCTGGATCGTCCTTTCGCAGAACGTCCCTTTACGACCGGAGTTGGGTGCTCTCTGCTCGATGCCCCCTACCGAGTCGATGCGCAGGTCGATACTGTAGCGCTGGTCGCGCTATGTCGCCGATGGTTGAAAAAACTCCCACCCCAAAACCAAGTTCAGAGGAGAGGCCGATGATTCAGTTCGCGTGGCCCTGGGCCTTTGCCCTAATCGTCCTCCCCTGGTTGGTGTATAAACTTTGCCCCCCCGCTTTGGCAGCAGAGGAGGCTGCTCTTTGGGTGCCAAGCCTCTCTCCCTTCGGTGAGATTCAGCATCAACAAAGTCGCAGGAGAGGACAGTGGCAACTTCCTTTGGCCCTCTTTTGCTGGCTGCTGTTAATCGGGGCAACAGCGCGGCCACAATGGTTGGGCGAGCCGATTGAATTGCCGGTAAGTGGTCGCGACCTGGTATTGGCGGTTGATCTCTCCGGCAGTATGGAGACCCAGGATTTTCGTCTTGGCAATGAGACTGTTGATCGTTTGACCGCGCTCAAGGCGGTTGCTGGTGAGTTTATTCAGCGCCGAGTCGGTGACCGTTTGGGGTTGATTCTGTTTGGTGATCAGGCTTATGTGCAGACACCCCTCACTTTCGATCGGCTCACAGTTCGGCAACTGCTCGACGAATCTGCCCTGAGGCTGGCCGGGGAGCGGACCTCGATCGGCGATGCCATCGGCCTGGCTGTTAAGCGGCTTAAAGAAGGGCAAGGGGAAAGTCAGATCCTGATTCTGTTGACCGACGGTGCCAATACCGCAGGTCAGCTGACACCACTGAAAGCCGCTGAGCTTGCAGCCAGGGAAGGCTTGAAAATCTATACTGTTGGCATAGGTGCCGATGCCATGGAAGTGCGCAGCTTCTTCTTCCGCGAAACGATCAATCCCTCGGCTGATCTGGATGAAGATACCTTGAGTGCTATCGCTGAAAAGACCGGTGGTCGTTACTTCCGGGCGCGCGACACTGAGCAGTTGGCCGAAATCTATGCGGAACTTGATCGTCTGGAACCGGTAGAAAAAGACCATGAGGTTTTTCGACCGATCTCAGAACTCTATCCCTGGCCACTGGGGACGGCACTGATCGTGGGAGTTTTGTTGATATCGCTACCGCAACTCCCCGCTCGGAGGCCTCGATGAACAGTTTTCATTTTCTGCGTCCAGAGTGGTTTCTGGCTCTGCCACCTCTGCTGTTGTTGCTCTTCTGGCTCGCGCGCCGCCAATTGCGCAGTCGAAGCTGGCAGTCGGTCTGTGATCCTGAACTATTGCCCCATCTGTTGCTTGGTCGCTCTGTGCGCCGGGCTAACTGGCCGTTGTGGTTGCTGTTGAGCGGTTTGTTGCTAGCTGTACTCGCGTTGGCCGGTCCGGTCTGGCAACGCCAACCACAGCCGCTATTCCGTCAACAATCGGCGTTAGTGGTTCTCTTTGACCTCTCGCGTTCGATGCTCGCCGCCGATCTTAAGCCGAGCCGCCTGCTGCGGGCGCGACTTAAAATTGAGGATCTGTTGCGGCAACGTCGGGAAGGGCAGACCGCTCTGATCGTTTTTGCTGCTGCTGCCTTTACCGTAACTCCCTTGACGGAAGATCGACACACCATCGAGGCCTTGTTGAAGAGCCTCGACACGGAGATGATGCCCGCGCAAGGGAGCGATCCGGCCCGTGCCATTGAGCTTGGACAGGATCTACTGCATCAGGCGGGATTAAAGTCCGGACGTCTGCTCCTCGTGACAGACGAGGATATGCCGGGTCGAGCCATCGATGCCGCGAAGGCGCTGGTGCGGCAGGGTTTTGAACTGGCAGTGCTTGGAGTCGGAAGTTCTGCAGGGGCACCAATCCCGCAGCCAGGGGGTGGTTTTTTTAAGGACGCATCGGGTAACCTGGTCCTGCCTAAGCTCAATTCATCCGGCCTTCAAGGACTGGCGGCCGCTGGCGGCGGCAGCTACCATGAAATAACTATTGATGATAGTGATCTAGATGCTTTGCTTGTTGGTCTGGATGATCATAGTCTCGACAATGCTGATCAGGTTGAGCAGACTGATCAAACCTCTGGCTTGGGCGACCGCTGGCGTGAAGAAGGAATCTGGTTACTCTGGCCGTTAACCCTTCTGGCAGCGTTTACATTTCGTCGTGGCTGGTTGTTGGTATTGCCCTTGCTGCTGTTGGTTCCGCCCTCCGCCGGGGCTCTCAATTGGGACGATCTTTGGCAGACCTCCGATCAGCAGGCCGCACAAACTTATGAAGAACAGGATTATCCCAAGGCTGCGCAACAGTTTCAGGACCCTCGCTGGAAAGCCAGTGCGCTCTATCGGGCCGGTGAATTCAACTCGGCAGCTAAACAGCTAGAGAACCCGCAGACTGCTGACGATTGGTACAATAAGGCGAACGCTCAGGCGAAGGCGGCAGATCTGCCTGCGGCTCTCAAGTATTATCAGCAAGCGTTGGAGATCGACCCGAAACATGCCGATGCCGAATTCAATAAAGAGCTGGTCGAAAAGGCTTTGCAGCAACAACAACAGTTGCAGGAAAAAGAAGGAAACAAGCAGGAACAGAGGGACAAGGAAAAACAGTCTGACAAGGGCGAATCTGAACCCCAAAATCAAAAGTCATCCCCCTCTGATGAGCAAAAAAAACAAGAGGGTGAGAAAGCGCAACAAACTGGATCAGGCGGAGAGAATGATGAGCCGCAGGATGCGAAAGCTTCTGACGAATCAACTGATTCTAAAGACGACAAAGAGCAACCGCCCAAATCTGGAGAAACAGCACAAGCGAAGGCTGGGGAAGATTCTGAAGAACAGTCTGACGGTGAGACCAGTTCTACACTCGAAGTTCCAGAAGAGGTGCCGGAGACTGCCGAGCAGCGCGAATCGAGATTGCTGTTGCAGCAGATCCCTGATGACCCGGGTGGATTACTGCGCCGTAAGTTTCTTTATCAATACCGCCAGCGCGGTCAACAACGCGAATCGGATCGCCCATGGTAAATAAATCGCGAATAATTTTAATTGGTCTGCTGGTTTGTGGATTGTGGGCAAGTTCAGCGCTGGCGCTTACCGTACAGGCGGTCACTGGTCAGGATCAGATTGCTGTGGGTGAGAGTCTGCAGTTGCAGTTACGACTTGATGGCAGCCCGGATGCAGAGCCAGATTTTACCCCTCTGCAAGAGAACTGGGAGATCCTGAGTAGCTCTCAGAGCAGTCAGATGCAGATCGTCAACGGTAGCTTCAAGCGTTCGACCGTTTACAGTTTAATCCTGATGCCACGCGGTGAGGGATCGCTGTTGATCCCAGCAATCTGTTTCGACAAGGATTGTTCGCTCCCCTTACCCATTGCAGTCTTACCCCACTCGCCTCAAGGAGGTGCTACCGAAGAACAAATCCTGTTGACTGCAAAAATCAGCACAAACAGGATAGTGACTCAGGGGCAGTTGCTACTCAAAGTACGTTTGCTACTCAAAGCCGGGCTGTCTGAAGGACAACTCAGTGAACCTCAGCCAACAGGAGTTGAGGTTCTGATCAAGAAACTGAATACCGATGTCCGTAAATATGAGAAGCAAGCTAATGGACGGGTCTATCAGATCATAGAACGTGACTATGCGATCTTTCCGCAAGGAAGCGGTCAGATGCAGATTCCTGCATTGCAGTTTGATGGGGTAATTGCAGGCGCTAGCACCCGTTTAGATCCATTTGCAAGGCAGGGAAAGAGGGTACGTCGTACTTCGCTACCTCTGCAAGTTGAGGTGACCCCGCTGCCAAAAGATCTGGGTCGTCGCCCCTGGATTCCTGCGACCAGTGTTGTATTACAGGATGATTGGCAGCAGCAGCGGCCGAATCTGGTGGTTGGCGAACCCGCGACCCGAACTTTGCGGTTGAGCGCTGACGGGGTTCTCGCCGCGCAGTTGCCAGAACTGAAGCCGGCCGTACCCGATGATTTTAAGACATATCCTGATCAGCCGAACCGCGAGGATCAACGGGATAGCAGTAGCAGCGGGATCAGGGGAGTGCTCGAACAGAAGATCGTTCTGGTGCCGACCCGTTCGGGTCGGTATGAATTTCCTGCGTATGGTCTGGACTGGTGGGATGTCACAACGGGTCAATGGCGGCAAGTTCATATCGCTGCTTTGGAGGTTGATGTTGCACCAGCGACAGGATCTGTGGCGCAGAAGCAGACGCTGATGCCAGCAACCCCACCTGAGCAAGAAAGAACAGATCTTGTCGCGGTCGAGTCTCAGGCAGCAGTTTCAGGCTCCATTGTGATTCCAGCGGAAGATCGGGACCCTTCGAACTCAGAGGTTTGGTTCCGAGTCAGCCTGGGCCTCGCGTTTGGTTGGTTGCTGACGTTGATCTTTCTGTTCTTCCGACGGCGGCGTTCTTTATCTGTCACTCAGGAGATACCTGTCACTGATCCGCAACTCAATCAGAAAGAAGCTCGTCGCGCCGCAGTTCAGGCGGCCCGCAACCATGAACCTCAAGCGACAAGAAAGGCCTTGCGGATCTGGAGTCGAACCCTCTGCCCTTCGGATCAAAATGATGCGTACGAACAATTATGTATGGCTGTCGATCCGATGATGCGCAAAGAGCTGGAAAATCTTGATCGTTGCCTGTATGGCTGTTCGGGTGTGGTTTGGAATGGGCAAGAGATGGTTGCTGGTTTGGAGGCTTGGCGACCGGTTTCTTCAGGAAAGGTGAGGACTGGCTTGCCAAATCTGTACCCCGATGATCCGAATATCAGGTGAGGATTGGATCTTTAACGTCGAGTTTATTCTCTGGCATATAGTCCTTGAGGTCGAGTTCAGGTAACACTTCTTTAAGGAAGGTGGCCAAGATTTCTGGATCAAATATTATCCCGGAATTCTCCGTCAGATAGTTTCGTACTTTATCGAGCTTCCACCCGCGTCGATAAGGGCGATGGGAACTGAGAGCATCGAAGATGTCCGCTATGATGAGGATTCTGGCATCCCGGCAAATTTCGGTTCCGGCCAGGCCATCGGGATATCCTGAGCCGTCATACTTTTCATGGTGATGCCGAACCATAGGAATAATCACCCTGTAGATACCGATCGGCTCGAGAATCTGTGCCCCGAGAACAGGGTGTTGTTGGAGGAGTTTGAACTCGTCATCGGTCAGGGCTGCCGGTTTGTCGAGGATTGTGGTGGGGCTGCCGATCTTCCCGATGTCGTGGAGCAGGGCACCGCGATGCAGAAAATCTAGTTCTGATGAATTCAGTCCAAATTTTTCACCAATTTTTAAAGCCAACACGGCAACCCGTTCAGAATGACCTGCGGTCCATGGTGAATTAGCATCCACGGTTCTCGCCAGGGCCTGGAGGGTTCCCCAGTTCAATTGGTCCAGTTCTTCCACCAATCGGATGTTATCAAGCGCGATGACGACCTGGTCGGCAATCTGCCGGGCTGGCAAAAGGGCCTCAGGTGTTACTGACCGTTCCCCCGATAACTTTAAGTTGATGCTTCCGTTAAGCGTTCCATTGTGTTGCAGAGGCAGGCATAAAAAGCTGCAGTCTTCATCTGGTAAGAGAGAAGCGAGCAAGTTGGGGAATGTCTCCATGGAGTCGAGTAAGAGATAGTCTCCGGCATCTATCAGCCCTTGGATTTCTTCATCACTCAGAATTTCAAATGACTCTTTGATCTGTTCCCCGGACCCTTTTGGAGAGAGAGTGTGTGTTTGAATTGTATCGGTGCAGTCAGGCTCCAGAAGTGAAACGGCTGTTTGTGCGCAGGGAATAGTTTTATTTATTTGTTCAAGTACCGTGGTAATCAATTTTTCACGATCAAGGGCGGCAAGAATTAATCGGACCGTCTGACTGGTTTGATCGAGGCTTTGAACATGATTCTCTATACGTGTTGCCATTACATTGAAAGAATCGGCGAGTTCTCTGAATTCGTCCTGACTCTCCACCGAGACACGTTGTGAGAAATCACCTTCGCCAATCAAGCGGGTTCCGCGTTGTAGCTCTGCCAGCGGATAGAGGGTACGCCGGACATAAATACTGCTGAAAAACAGGACCAGCAGCATGGTAAGTGTACTAACCAAAAGGAAAAACTGTGAAAAACGGCTGACCGAGGCGACGGCATGTTTTTTCTCCTCGATAATCAATACCACCAGATTGTCCGAAGAAAACTTACCCTTAAGGAAGAGAGTCCAATAACTTGCCAGGTAATTTTGCTGACTGTCGCGCCATTCAAATTGCCCGGTCGAGAGTTTCCTTGAGAGCGATAGGGTTTTTATTTCAATGTCTGCTGGGAAAATAGCCGACGAAAACACTGAATTGCCATCAGGAGCCAGAATACTCACCTTAGCCGCTGAAGGTAAGGCTCTGAGTGGTTGTTCCCAAATTTGAGATGGTTTTAATTTGGCCATCAAGTGCTCACCTGCTGTTACCGACAGGCCTCGTGGCACCGTCATGAAAATGTTCGCTCCCTCATTGCCTCCTGGGGAAAAAAAGAGCGTTGATTCGCTTGCCAGCTCGGGCAAGATAGGTGGTTTGGAAAGAGCTCCTAGAAGGAGCAGGGGGGGAGCGTTCTCTTTGACAACAGCTAGCGCGAGTATTTTGTCTTTCTCGGCGGCACTCATAAGGTCCTGCGTTTCCAGAACAGAATTTGCGGTTTTTTTTAGCAGGGCATCGCTCAACCCAGTCAGCTCAGATTCAAAGTCGGAGAGGGAATCAAAGATCGACATTCCGATGTTTTTGCTGGCATGACGCAACCTTTGTTGGAGCTGCTGCTCCAGTTGCTCAGTCACTTGCCAGTAGGTCACAAATGTCAGGCTAAGAACCGGCCCGAGTGCGCAGATTACAAAAATAAGAAAAATACGTCGGACCAGAGGACTGGTGAAAACTGATATGTCTAGTTTTTGTTTCATAAGGGGATCAGTAGTTAATGCCGAGCCCGACGTAACCACCGTTATTCGCCCGCACGATATCGTCATGACTGTTTTTTGAGGTCAGTGGGGAGGCTGTCTTCCCGTCGGGGCCTATGCTGTAGAGATCATAATCTGTATTGATGGGTACCAGGGCGTGATCTTTGCGCAATTTCCCAGGGCTCGGGCTGTCATCTGCGATATTCAGGTATTTATAGGGGTTTCCCCAGGGATCAAGGAGATTCTCCTTACCAATTTCCGCTAGTGAAGACGGGTATCGGTTGTTTTCGGCATAAAACATACTGATCTCTAATTCGAGGGTTTTGATTTCAAAGATGGCTTTATCTTTATCGACCCCAGCGATGTAGCCAGTATACACTGGAACAGCGATTGCGGAGAGGATGCCGATAATCGCTATTGCGAGGAGGAGCTCCATGAGAGTGAATCCAGCAGCACAATTTGTGCTTTTCCCCCCTGTAGGATGTGCAGCTGAAGAAGGCCGTGTTAACCGTCGGCAGGTGTTGTGAGTGCCAGCGTGGTTTAGATAGCCAAGCCACGTCAGGAATCGAGTCTGATTAGAGTCCCAGTGATAGATATACATTGTCTTCTCAATCTGAGGCTTAAATACACCATTTATATGTACATGAAGGTTGGCTAATGTGAAAAAGATTATACTAGGTTTTGGCGACAAGTAAAGGAGAGGCGATAGCTTGGTAAGAATCACTAAACTTAAAAATATCATCCTCTATTTGAGTGGTCGCTCAGGTTTGATTTGAGTTGGGCAGGAGATGGTGGTTGGTCTTGCACCCCCAACTCCGATAGTCAAGGTTGCTATAGGGAGAAACGGCCAAAGTCGCAAACAATATGCGCCCGCTGCCACCTGATATGTCTGCCACAGTTTTTGCACATTCTACAAATTGAGAGGTGCAGGTTGAAATGCTTTCCCGCGCTGCTTTTTCTCCTGTTTCGGGAGTACGTCTTCACTCGGCCAGAATCCGGTGAGGATCGTCTCGGCGTAGCCGCTTTTCAGTCCGGCGCTTTGCATTTCTGTGGCGGTTTGTGCGGCGGGATAGGTGAGGCGGTGCCAGCTGGTGCGACAACTACCGTTGCTGCCGTCCAGTAGCATGTACCAGCCGTCGGGGGTGCCATCATTGGCTGGCATGCCGATCACTCCGGCGTTCAACCAGTACTTATTGTCGATGCTTTCGCCGAATGGGATGCCGCAGTGTCCGGCGATCAGAATGTCGCATTCGAGAGTTTTCAATTCCTGAAGTTTTTCATTTTGGTCTGTTGAAGCGAAAATAAACTGGTTGATTCTGGTTGGAGTGCCGTGAACAACCTGTACGCGATGATTTTGGAAATTAAGCTTCAGGGCCTTAGGTAGTGTCGTAAACCAAATGCGGGTGGCCTCATCAATACGTTGGGCGGCGTAGTGGTACCATTCGACTGAGAGCAGTGAACAAGCGGTTCCGGTCTCGAAGCCACAGCCGCAGTCGATAGCTCGAGCAGCGAGTGATTCCTCGCAATTTCCCAGCACCACATGGATTCCCCAATCCCGAATGAGATCGACGGTCTCTTGCGGCCGAGCGCAATAGGCAACCAGATCGCCGGTGCAAATGATGCGCTGGGGCGGAATTTGTAATCGCTCTGCTTCATCCCGCATCGTCTGGGTCGCCGCGAGGTTGCTATAGGGTCCGCCGAAGATGAGCAGTGATTCGGTAAAGGTGCCGATATCCAGAACTGGTGTATTCATGTTTGATTCAATTCACTTTATCCCGATTCAGTAGGCCACCAAACCAGAACATCAGGTTACCGCCGATCAGGATCGTCAGGCAGATCCAGAGGAGTTTGGTGTACTTGTGGATATCGCCGAGCATGGCGCTGTGGCCACTCGATTCGGTGAAGTAGAGGATAGCGCCACCAAGGGCCAGGACAAAAGATCCAAGGTAACTCCAGATTGGGATGTTAAGCCGTTTCCCCCACAGCGAAAAGAAGATCACCGGTGTCAGGTACATTGAAGCGGTACCACTGACCGCAACCGCGCTGAACAGGTCTTTATTCCCCATGAAGACCAGTAACAGGCCGAGGAGCATGAAAACCAGCATCACCAGTCGGCCGTTCAGCAGGTTCATCTTGAGGACACCCATATCGGCGGCAATCAATTTGGCTGAGCTGGAGAGGGTGCTGTCGAGGGTCGACATAGCAGAGATAATCAGGCAGGCACTGAAGAACAGCATCGGAACATCGCCGAGCAGACGCGCCAAGGTGGCATTCATCGATTCCCCGGTGATCATATTGGCGCCAGCCAGAACACCGAGGCAACCGAAGGCCAGAATGCAGATAACACTGATCCAGCAGGCATGCAGGAAACTCTTGCGGGTCGTCTCACGATCGGCGAGAAAACCGCGATCCATCATGACCGGATCGTGCATCGGGTAACTCCAGATCTGCAGCAATGCGACCAGCATCAGCACAGGCCCTGGCTGATTGATAACAAAATCCTTAAACCATAGATCGTTCAGCTCGACGTTGTTGCCGGTGACCACCAGGCCGACCAGCAGGATCAAGGTACCGAGAAAGATAATCATCTGAAACAGGTCGGTGCGTAGAGAGGCCTGAAGTCCACCCATCATCGAATAGAAAAGAGTGATGGCTGCAAAGGCAAGAATTGTCAGGGTATAGCCCTTGGTGCCGGCAACTCCGAAGAGGATGCCGATGACCAGCAGGTTGGCAAAGACTTCACTGATCAGGCGGACTGCAACCACCAGATTGAAGCAGCCGGTGCCCCAGTGTCCGAAACGTTGACGCAGAAAATCCTGAACGCTCTCACAGCCATGTTCGAAACGCAGGCTGTCGACAATTTTGCCGCCGGTCAGAAAAGAGAAGTAATAGAAAGCGTACGCCAGGGTGCCCCAGATGCCGTAATAAAACCCGAGGATAGCGGCATTCATCAGTGAGCGGGCGAAGATCCAGGTGGTAACCTGGGAGAAGGTCAGGGTCAGCAGGCTGGGTTGACGACCATCGGCCCTGAGTCCCTTAAAAAAAGCGCCCTCGGTACTGACTTTGGGGGAGAGGGCAATCGAGGCAAGGGCAATAAAACCAGCAAAGACCGGCAGGACATAGTCCATGAAATTTCTCCGTAGGGTAAGAAGAATAGAGATAAGTGAAAAGTCAGCCTAGCATACTCGAATATCTATTGAGGTCATTGCCGCAGATCAATGCTGCAGACGAATTTTTTTGAAGAACCCTATTATGTCTTCCAGAATCAGATAACTGGCTGGTACCAGCAGCAGGCTGAGGAAAGTTCCAAAGAGGATGCCGAAACCGAGTGAAACGGCCATCGGGATCAGAAATTGGGCTTGAGTGCTGGTCTCAAGCAGCAGCGGCAACAGACCGAGAAAAGTGGTCAGCGAGGTCAGCAGGATCGGCCGAAAACGTGCGCCGCCAGCGGCCATGACCGCGTCTTCAAGTGGCATCCCTTCACGCCGCCGCCGATTGATATAGTCGACCAGAACCAGGCTGTCGTTAACGACCACTCCGCAGAGCGCCAGAACGCCGAGCATGCTCATGAAGCTGAGATTCATCCCCATCAGCATATGTCCAATGATCGCGCCACCGACGCTATAGGGAATGACCAGCATAACCATGAGCGGTTGCAAGTAAGACTTAAACGGGATTGCCAGCAGTCCGTAAATCGGAAAAAGAACAAAACCGACCCCGTAGAGCAGGCTGCCGACCGATTCGCTTTGCTCGCGCAGTTCTCCTTCAAAGCTGTAGCGCACGCCAGGATGGTCGAGGAGCAGCTCGTCAATAAATATCCGGAGATCTGCTGCTACTCGGTTAACATCTACCCGCTCTTTTTCGACATCAGCCGTGACATTGACAGCACGGTTTCGATCAACCCTGCGGATGGTCGAATAACCGGTACCGAGCTCAAGGTCTGCTACCTGACGGAAAGGGACATCAACACCGCCGGGGGTGCGGATTTTCATGTTCTCAAGACTTGAGGCTGTTTGTCGTTGTTGTTTCGGGTAGCGGATCATGACTCTGACATCATCTCGACCACGCTGTATCCGTTGTGCTTCAGCGCCGAAGAATGCTGTACGTACTTGCTGACCTAAGTCAATTGCCTTAAGCCCGAGAAGTTCGGCTTCGGGCTTAAGGCGTATCTGGATCTCCTGTTTCCCCTGATCGAAACTGTCCTGGACATCGTAGACACCGGGATATTCGCTCAAGCGGCTTTTGATCTCTGTTGCGACCTGCGTGAGTTGTTTGAAGTCAGCTCCTGTCAACTGAACATCAATGGGGTTGCCACTGCGGCCGATCTCGGCACGGAAGGTCAACTCCTTCACTCCTGGGATAACCCCGATCTGTTTGCGCCATTCACGGACAATTTCGCTGGTGGTGACAGGGCTTAGCCGATCTTCAGGTGGCACCAGTTCAAGGGTGACCTGACCGATCTCGGGATTGCCACTGATGCCAGGGTGCCCGCCGCCACTCCAGCCGATACTGATGAGGATATTTCGCACCAGCGAACCTGAGCCATCTGGCTCCTGATATTTTTGCTGTAGCTGAGTTGCAACTTCGCCGATTCGCTCAATATGGCTACGTGTTTGTTCGATAGAGGTGCCAGATGGCATGACCAAGGTTGCGCGGGCCGTTTCACTCTGGATGCGCGGAAAGAATGTATAGCCGTAACGTCCGCTGACGACAAAGCTGACGATAATGACTACGGCAGTGGTAAACAGGGCAAAGGTCAGCAAGCGCCGATTCAAGGCCATTTTCAGGACCGGTTGATAGAGCGTCTGGATGAACGTTTCCAGAGTATTTGCAATCCGTTCCTGGAGCCGGATAAGGGGGCCCTTATGCTTTTTCACCATTTGCACGTGACGCAGGTGTGCTGGAAGAATAAGTTTTGATTCGATCCATGAGAAACAGAGCACCGGGATAATAATCAGCGGAATCTGCGCGAAGATCGGGCCGCGACGGCCTTCCATGAAGAGGAGTGGGAGAAATGCCGCAACTGTTGTCAGCAGGCCGAAGGTGACCGGAACAGCTACTTCCTGTGCGCCACGGATGACCGAATCGACCGACTCACCGTGCTTCTTCAGGTGGGAATAGATGTTCTCGCCGGTAATAATCGCATCATCGACAACCATTCCCAGCACAAGAATAAAGGCAAAGAGGCTGACCAGGTTGATCGTGACGCCAAATATCGGCATCAATATCAATGCCCCCATAAAACTGATCGGGATGCCGACACAAACCCAGATAGCAATAGAAAAGCGTAGAAAGAGTGCCAGAACGCAAAAGATCAGGATGCCGCCCTGAATGGCGTTATTGAGGAGCGTGTTGAGGCGCAGTTTGACAATGCGTGAGCGGTCACGCCAATAGTCGAGGCTGATTCCTTCTGGCAGTTGTTGCTGTTTCTCTGCAACATAATCTCTGACCGCCTTGCCAATATCCAAAGCACTTTGGTCCCCGGTGCGATAAATTTCAATCAGAACTGCAGGGCGACCATTAAACAAGGCAAAGAGCGGATCTTCATCAAAGCCGTCACGAATCAGGGCGAGATCGGCGAGCAGTAGTCGAGTGCCATCCAGATTGCTGCGTATCGTAATTTGCGCATATTGCTCCGCGCTGTAGGCCTGACCACGAGTACGGAGTAATATTTCACCCCCACTGGTTTTTATTGCGCCTGCGGGGAGATCGACAGAAGAGCGTCGAATTGCGCGGACGATATCATCGAAACTCAAATTGTAACTCTCGAGGGTTTCCTGATTGACTTCGATCGACATCTCATAAGGGCGCACTGCGACAAGGTCGGCCTGACTGATATTCGGTAAGGCCGTCAGATCATCACGGATAAGTTCGCCGAGGCGTCGGATCTCAGCCTCAGGGAGAGCCCCGGCGACGACGACCGAGATAACTTCGCGTCTGAATTGTACAACCTTATAGTTGGGCCGCTCGACATCATCGGGGAAGGTCGTTATGGAGTCGACTTCATTTTTGATATCATCGAGTAATTCACGAGGATCGGTGCCTTTCTCAACGTCAATCCGGATTTGTCCGCTCCCCTCGCGGGCAGTGGAGATCATCTCTTTTACCCCCTGGAGCGAGGCGATGGCCTCCTCAACCCGGACGACAACAGCTTCTTCTACCTCTGCCGGTGTGGCCCCTCGATAGCGTAAATCAATGGTGACGGCATCTCGATCGAACTCTGGAAAGACCTCCAACGGGACCAACTCTAGCACCGACCAGATGCCGCTGCAGAGGATGATGACCATGAGAAGGTTAGCGGCTACCGGGTTGTTGGCAAACCAGGCAATCATCCCTTTCATATCAGGGCTCCTGCCGGATCTTTATCGAATTGTTGTTCTTTTTTCCCTCGGCAATCTGGACCTTGCTGCCATTGGCGGCAAAGGGGAGCGCTGTCAGGTTGAGACGGTCTCCAGGGCTGAGTGGGCCGCTGGCAATCAGGTTTTGTCTGTCACGCCAAAGGATGTTCAGGGTACGGCGTTGCAAGCGGTTATCAGCATCAATAAGTTGAACCCTGTCTGCACCACGTACCGCAGTCCTAGGCAAAACGAAGACCCCTTTCAGTTGCTTGCCAAAGATCTCGGCTTCGAGAAATTGTCCAATCTTCAGTGTCGGGCGGCCATTTTTTCGTACATAAGGATCATTGATCTGGCCAATGACGAAAAGTTGGCGACTTTGAATGTCTATCGCACCTTCGGTGCGGACGAGTTGTCCTTCCCATTTAAAGCTTTTCTCACCGACCTGACTATGAAATAGAACCTTTGCGCCGCTGATATCTATTTGTTTGTCATTGAGGAAATTTTCTGGCAACTGAAGATAGCGTTGGTCTTCACTGCTGATCGGTAAGCGAATTTCAATGGCATCACTGGCAAAAATATCCGCCAGCGGGGTGCCGGGTGAGACATACTGACCGATATCGACTTTTTGAGACAGGATGCGACCGGCGTAGGGCGCGAGGATTCGAGTACGTTCCAGCTCAATCTCGGTCTGTCTTAACTCTGCTTGTGCCGCAGCTAATTCTGCCTCCGCATTGGCGCGCTGTGGAGCTCGTAGCGTCAACGGGGTGGGGTCGCCTTCGAGATTCAGATCTTGCCAGTCGCGTTGCGCCTGGTTTGATAGTGCAAGTTGTTCATCCAGGCTTAACTGTTTCTGAGTTAAAGACGCTCGCGCAATGATGACGGCATTTTCATAATCACGTGGGTCGATCTGTAACAAAAGATCGTCAGCGGCAAAAAAGCCACCCGTACGGAAATTGTCGGCAACCTGAATGATACGTCCGGAAACTTCGGTAACAAGAGTACTGCTGGAGCGAGGCGACAAAGTGCCACGGCTTGGTACGAGAACCTGATAGTCTTCTGGTTGCAGGTTGAGAATTTCAACCGTAGGAGTCGCTAGCCTAGGCCGCTTTCTTTTGGTTTTCGGTCCTGTCGATATCAGGCTGACAGCAATACCGATCCCTCCGAGGAGCACCAGTGCTGGAAGTAGAATGCGAACTAGGCGTTTCATTGGTTTTCCTCGTTGTTTATTGATTCTGGCGCCGGGGAGTTGGATCGCTTCGGCAATTTCTCTGCAGCCAGGTTTCGGAGAAGAACGTCCTTGCTAGGGTTCTGCTCCCGTCAGGTTGTCGTTTACTTGAATAACGACAAGCAACTAAAATGTCAAAGTTTTTATTGTTTCAGGTCCATTCCTACCGCTGTCCCTTGTCCGGTCTTGATTTCTCCGCTGAGTAGAAGAACACTGACTCGCTGGAGGGCTAGCTTTATTGTTCGATATCCTGATGTTCAGTGCGTAACAGTTTCAGCGCCAGTAGCCAGGTCAGGCAGATAGTGAGAACCGCCCAGCTGAGCTGTGGCAGGCTGAAGGGAGCCGGAAGCCAGCGGGTGAGGAACAGAATCAGGAGCGAGCCGAAGATTTTGAACAGGCGGTAACCAAACATGTCGATCCAGGCCTTGGCCTGGTAGATCAACAGTGAATCGATCGGCACGTAGAGCAGCTCCTTGGAGGCTCGATTGATTGAGTAGGAGAGGCCGCGATCGCTGATTTTGGCCGCAGAGATCAGCAGTAATCCCGGTTGAAACATGAAGCCAAATGTACTCAAGGCGATCATCAGCGGTTGTACCAGCAGCCCGGCGATGATCCCCAGGTAACGATGGATCAGCGGGGTCAGTAGCAGATTGACGGCAATCGACACTCCGCCCATTAAACTGAAAAAGAGTGATAGAAATACGGTGCGCTTGTCGATCAGCGGATAACTGATTTCGACGGTTTTAAGAAACTGGAATTCGATCAGGGGTGATGCCAGTTGTGCCAGCAGCAGGATCACCGCGATCAGCATCAGATAACGGCTGCGTTTAAGCACCTTCCAGCCTCCCTTGTAGTGTAACTCCTGGCCCTGCAACTCCACTTCACAGTAGAGCCCGAGTCGTCCCATCTGCCAGGTCAACGCGAACAGCAGCAGGATTATCCCGGCTGCTACCAACAGCAGGTCTGCGGTTTTAAGTGACGTCATATTCAACAGCAGCGCAGCGGCACCGCCACCGATAACGCCGCCGAGTAGTCCGCCGGTGCCGATAAAGCCGTACCAGCTCTTCCCTTCGCGGCTGCTGTAGATCGAATTGGTCAGACTCCAGAACTGTTCAACCATCAGGACGCCGAGGATGTCGACGAAGATGTAGAAGGCGGTGGCGACCGCCGGGCCCGGCTCGTTCAGTAACAGACGGAAGATAACCAGCAGCAGGCTGAGCGCCAGGCAGGTGGCAAGTACCACCTTGACCCGGCTGCAGCGTTCGACCAGGCGATGATAGCTGCCGATGAAGACCGCCATGGTCAGGGCGGTACCGATCCAGACATAGGGCAGCTGGTCGGCGCCCAGGTATTCGATGAACAGTGAACGGCTGGCGGGCTTAAGATTATAGAGCGCCATGACGATAAGCAGAAAGTTGATAAACAAAAAGCCGGCACGCATCCCCAGTATCCGGCGGCCCGGATAGCGAAGGTCACAGCAGATTTTCAGTTCGTCGTTTGAGGGCATTTGCTTTTTCTCCCGATTGTTAGGTATACTTCGCAGCTATGCAGAAAATAAAGAGTTTTATCGTTTCGCTGCTCCTCCTGCTCTGTGCCTCCCCCTTAACAGCTCTGCAGAGTCCTCCATCACTTGATAGCAGCCTGAATGCCCGCTTGCAGCAGGGGCTGGAATCCTGTTTGCGGGATTTGCAGCTTGATACGGCAGTGGCGCGTAAAAAACTGAGCATTGCCCTGGTCGATATTACCGATCCCTTTGCTCCGCAACTGGCGTCGGTGAACGGTGATCAGATGATGTACGCCGCCAGCCTACCGAAAATCGCTATACTGCTCGGCGCCTTTGAGCGGATCTCTGCTGGCGAGATGGTGCTGGACCGGGCAACCCGCGCGACTCTGACCCGCATGATCCGCAACTCCTCCAATCAGGCCGCTACCGAAATGCTCAATCGGGTCGGCAAGCCCTACCTCGCGGAACTGCTGCAGTCGCCGCGTTACCGGCTCTACGATCCCGAACGCAACGGCGGGCTCTGGGTCGGCAAGGATTACGGCAAGGCCGGGGCCTGGAAGCGCGATCCACTCTCTAATCTGTCTCACGGCGCCACGGCTTTTCAGGTGGCACGCTTTTACTACCTGCTCGAAACCGGCCAACTGGTGTCACCCGAGATGAGCCGTGAGATGAAGGAGATTCTCGGCCAACCGGCAATCTGCCACAAGTTTGTCAAGGGGCTGCAAACCTGTCAGCCGAGCGCCAAGATCTACCGCAAGTCGGGCTCCTGGCGTCAGTATCACGCTGACAGTGCGATCGTCGAGCATGATGGCCGTCGTTATATCGCCGTTGCCCTGGCCGAAGATGCTCGCGGCGGTGAATGGCTGAAACGTCTGATCGTTCAGCTGGACGGCCTTATTCTGCAGAATCCCTCTTTTTAAGCCGCTGTCTGTTTTCTGCTTCTAATAATCGATGAATCCGCATCGCCAAAGTCTGGTGAGCGACCGCTGAGTTGACCCGCAATACATTCGATGTGACCACTATCAGGTAGTGTAGCAGGGCCCCCTGTTGTTCCTCAATTATTGCCACCGAGTTTAACAAATTCTTCATGTTTCCTTGATATTTTTCACACTCAAAATCGGGTTCCGGTTGACAACTGTAGAGTGATCCCGATTTGAAGTAGACTGCGGCACGCTTGAGTGCTGGGTGCGAGGCGTAACGGATTCGCTTTTCGGTCATGTAAAGAAGCCGCTTCAGTTCCAGGCTGGAAAAGGGATCGATTAACCGTCCCTGTTCCATGCGCAGCAGCAGTGACAAAAAACTGCGAGTGTTCGCTTTGCTGCTGCCGCCCGGCACCAGCTGTTTTCCTCTCCAGGTGAAAAAGCCCCCCTGCCGCAATAGCTCGGGGTCCAGGCCGTTGCGTCGCATCGGGTCATGCAGGCTCGTTATCAACAGCTGCATCAGTTCGCTTTTAGGGGTGTTTGTAAGGAAGGCGTCTGCCGTTTGTTGATCCACCGGGTATGCGGCTTTAAATCGTATCATCAACAGGTACTCACGCAGGACCATGGCGGCCGCGGCGTTCGAACTGGGCGAGAGCATCCAGTCGAGCCAGCTCCAGAGGTTGGCCCTATCCCCTTCGATAATTTTTCGATAACGCAAGCGTTGCCGTTCGGCGTCCCAGAAGGGCACCCGATGGTCATCCTTGTGGATGAATTGATCGGCCTCCAGCTGTCTGGTGCGCAGCAGATTGCGACGGGCCTCAAGATCGTCGGGGTAGCGATCGGCCAGGGCCTGGAAAATACTGACCGCAATTAAAATCTTGCCGAGGCTGCCCGGGTTGAAATTCTTCTCAGCCTGATGTTCAGCGTAGATCGGTTGTTGTGGATCGCTCAGGTCGAGCAGGGAAAAACTGTAATTCTGCTGGTCTTTACCGAGCAGCTCGATGATTTTCTCGCTGAGTTGCGGATCAGCCTTTGGCAATTCGAGACAGGGCTGTGCCTGCAGCTGAAGGCGGATTTGCGCACTGCTCAGAAGTGCCCCCGGCGGCAGTTTATGTCCCTGAATTTTTTCCTGCTGAATCAGGCGGTAGCCTTCCAGCCGCGCAATCCCGGTCTGATCTACATCGTCCAGAGGGTAGCTCCAGCAAGGAATAGAAGATGTCATCAGTATCAGCATCAGTAACAGAATCAACCGCTTCATGGTTGCCACCCCGCTGGGGACTGATCGAGATTAACTACCGCGGATCTTCTGTTCAGCTCTGCATCGAATTGTTGCAGCAGCAACTCTTTGTGGACCCGTTTACTCTCCACTAACGGGCGGATCTGAAAGAGGACGAATTTTCCGTCTAGAAAACCGAACTCGATATCGGCCGCTTTGTAGCTGCCGTCGGGGTTGCGCAGATCGGGGAAGCGCGCCGGCAGCTCTTTGGCCATCTGGCGCAATATTTCAAGCTCCACTCTGCTCAGCAGCCGATCCGGCGCAGTGGCCGGGATTTTTTGCACCCCTCCCCGTGGCAGCAGGATGTATTTTTGGGTGGCACTGGCCTGAGCCAGCAGGTGGATCTCGCCGCTTTTCCTGTCGATCAAAACTTCCTCGGCCCGCTGGCCGCTGACCGCGCCGCCGATCCCCTCGTTGGCGGCAATCCGCAGAAATCCGCTGTTGCCGGTCACCGGATCGGAGGTTGCCATCACCCCCGACTTGTCGACCGGGACGCTCAACATCAACAGCACCGAGGCGTAGATCTGCTCGGGAGCGTTCATATGTGCTTGACGCCAGCTGAAGGCACGGTCGGTGAATGGGGAGGCCCAGACAGTGCGGATTGCCTGCACGATATTGGTAAAGCCGACCACGTGGGGCACGGTTCTGTTTAGTCCGGCCCCGCTGAAGTTGGGTAGATCTTCGACGTTGGTGTCGCTGCGAACGAAGATGCCGTAACTGCCGTCCGCACCGAAACTGGTGTCGAGCGAGGCCCGCAATTCATCAAGGAAGTCCGGATCAAGCGGGGCAGAGACGATCTGTTCACGCAATCGGGCGAGAAACACACTCTGGCCAGCGGCGTCCGGCACCGCGGCGAAATGCTGGTAGTTGCTACGGATCCAGTCGAACAACTTCTGGCCGTCCGGTGCACTGGTCCGCTCGAGGAATTGGCGGAAGCGGCCGAAGGGAATGACCAGTGCGTCGGGCACCAGCCCCTGGTAAATCTGTTTCAATTCGCCGAGGTTGGCTCCTTTGGGTCCGGCGATTCGCCCCGAATCCTTTGACCCCAGCTGGTTCAGGCTGATGATGTTCTTCTGCTGCAGGTCGAGCTTCTGCAGATCCGGCTCGATCAGAAAGTTCGGCCTTTGCTCTTTTTGTTTAAAAATCGTCTGCCAGTGCTCGCTGTCGGTCTCAATTCTGATCACCCCGCCCGGGCTGACGGCCACCACGATCATTTCACCCTGATGTGCGGCGAACTCCGCCAGCAGCTGATTGTCGATCACGAGGTTGGGGATGCCGAGGTTACGTGCCAGCAGCTGGATGTGGGAGAGGGCGTTACCCGCGCCGCGCGTGAGGATGCCGGCCACCGGTGGCAGATCTTCGACAGTTTCGGGCAACAGGTAGATGCCATCCGCTGAATAATTGTGCTGCTGAGGATCTTCGACAAGCTCCAGTCGTCCACGGGCCAGCCCCGGATTGAGCGGCTGCAGGCCGTTGCTCGGAGCCCCGAACAGCCAGTGGCTGGCCCCGCGCAGCTGCTGGCTGTCGGTCTGCAGGCTGTCGATCATGCGTGAAATCGGCAGCAGGGGACTGGCGCGCAGCCGCTCCGGGATGAACGTCCGGAAGGCGACGTCGAGCCGGGCCAGATGGTTGAGTGGTATTTCGAAATGGTAGCGCAAGCGGTTCTCTGCCCAGCGGGTCAGCCGTGCCAGATGGGCGAGTTCACGTTGGTAGGTCTCGACCGAAAGCGGTGTCGTCAGCAGCTTCTGCAGGCTGCCACTCAAGCTGTCCCGCTCCCGTCTGGATAGCATCCCCGTGCCGTAGAGCGCATCAATCCCCTGTTTAATCCAGTCCAACTGCTGGCGGCGTGAAGCCGTTGGCAGCAGATCCAGAAGCTGATTCGCGGTGCTATAAAATTCAAATTCCAGCCTGTGACTCAGATCGAGCCATTCCAGCTGACGGCTGTTGCTGACGGCCCATTCCAGTTCGGTGCGGATCTTGATCAGCAGCTGGCAGGTGCGCACAAAACGGGTTTCAACCGGCAAGTCAGCGGGGGCGGAATTTCCTACGCTGATCGGCTTATCCTTCTGCGACTTAGGGCTGAGCCGCAGCCGAATCGCTTCTTCAAACGGATCGCTCTGTGGGCTGGTGACCTGATCAATTAATTCGGAGAGCTTCAGGTAATCGCGCTGCAGCTCGGTTCGGCCCGTTTGTGCATAGCGCCGGACCCTGACGGCATCTGCCGGCTCCGGTTGGCTGTGTAGCTTGATCCGCAAGGGAGCAAAGCCTGTATCCTGTTCGCCGATTCTCTGGGCGAGTTGACGCATGGCAGTTAAAGGTGGTGAATCATGCCCGTGAGGAAGAAAACGCACAGCTTCGCGCAGCAGCAGAAAGTATCGACCCCGCAGTTCAGGCTGTTGCAGCAGGCCCAGCAGCAGGGAGTGGCCATGCCAATTTTCGTCTTCCGTCTGGAGTGCACCCTTATAGTAAGGGACCCGGCGGAAGATCCAGCCGTTATCCGCTTCGCGCATAAATTGTTCGAGGATGATCTGCTTGAGATGATTATCCCAGTCCGGTCGGGCAAAGAAGGCCTCAGGAGACAGATCAGCAAGGAGGTTGGCGATCAGATAATTATGCTGCCGCAACTGTTTGATCTGATCAGTCCACTCGCCATGCTGTACGCCGCCATCATGGCCGCGACAGGCATAGGGTTTGGGAGGGAGGATCGTACCATCCTTACAGAACCAACGAATCCTTTTGAAAGGCCCGCGTCGCTGCATTTTCATCTTCTCAATCCAGTTGTGCAGGGTCTCTTGTTCAGGTAGTTTATAGAAATTATTGGATGATTCCGCTGCGGAGAAAGGATTCCCTGCTGCGGTCATCGACAGGTAGACTCCTGCCAGGAGAATGGTCAATAACAAAGAGGTCCTGAAGAAAAGCATCCGTTTCTCCCTGAAGAGCAGGTTGACACCTCAAGTTTAACAGAGAAATAAATCGCAGGAATTTAAGTGGAATCTGTTAGTACCAAACCCTGGGTCCGGAGGTTGTGGCTACAACTTTTTACCGGTTTAGCAACGGAAGAGGTAGCTGACTTTATCCACTCAGGAGTGATCCTTCACGTTAAGGGACTGTCCCTTTAGCCGCCTTGTCGTAAACCTGATCAATTTATGGCTGTACTCTGTCTTGATGCTCACTTCCCGGTTCGGTAGCCAGCGGAGGATTCCTTGTTGTATGATGTTGATTCTGATTTGCGGCGCTAGCGTTCGCACGCTGAAAGGGCCTTTTTACACGCGACTTAACCTCTGGGATAGAGATGGATTACTACTTCAATTACAACGAACCGCTTTTTCGCCCCCCCTCGGAAGCACGTAGCCAGATATTTCAGATCACCCACGGTTGCAGCCAGAACAGTTGTACTTTCTGTGGCATGTATAAGATGAAACAGTTCAAAATTCGTCCAGTCAGTGAGGTCGTCGAAGAGATGCGGGCGATTCCTGCGGCTCAGCGGGCTCGGGTACAGCGGGTGTTTCTGGCCGATGGTGATGCTCTGGTTTATCCTCAGGCGGGATTATTGGAAATTCTGGATCATCTGGCTGAATATTTTCCAGTGCTGGCGCGGGTCTCGGCATATGCTTCTCCGAATAGTTTGACGACCAAGTCAGTGGCAGAGTTGAAACTCCTCCGCGATAAGAAGTTACGCGTCCTTTACTTCGGTCTGGAATCGGGAGACGACCAGACTCTTGGTTTGATCAAGAAGGGGTTCGACGGAGAAACGATGCTTTCCCTCTGTCAGAAGGCGCAAGCGGCACAGATCAAACTTTCGGTCACGGCAATTCTCGGTCTGGCTGGCCGCGCTCGTAGTGCTGAGCATGCGCGGGCAACAGCGGAGTGGATCACTCGGCTTTCTCCCGAGTATTTCTCCTTGTTGACCATGTTCCGCCGTCACAACGATGCGCATTTCGATTTGATCGAGCAGTTGAGTAACGGTGAGGTGGTGCAGGAGGCATTAGATATTGTGCGCCAGTTGGCACCGAATAAGACTATTCTGCGTTCCAATCATGTCTCGAATATTCTTAACCTTGCCGGAAGTTACCCGAAAGATTGTGCGAGGATTATTGCCCAGGCTGAGTCTTGTCTGCAGGAGGCGAAGCGAGATAGTGCTTGGTATGATCTGGTCCCTCAATATGAGGAGACTTACTTCTGATTTAAGCATAAAGGGCCAACGGTTTATCCGTCGGCCCTTTATTTTTTGTAAATCAGGAACGATTGTTTAAGAGCGCTGAAAGGTGCTCTCGGCGAAAGAATACTTGAAGTTCATGTGGTCGGTGTAGGTGTCATCGAGGATCGCAACTACATCTTCGGTGAAAACCAACTCCTCATCGGTCGGAATGACGAAGACCTTAACCGGTGAGTCGGGAGTGGAGATCATGGTCTCTTTCTTGCGCGTCATGGTGTTGCGGTTCTTTTCTTTGTCGAGAATGATCCCCATGTGTGAAAGGTTTTCAAGGGCTTTTTCGCGAACCAACCAGCCCATCTCACCAACTCCAGCCGTAAAGACCACTGCATCAAGAGCACCGATGCTAGCCATGTAAGAACCGATATATTTCTTGAGACGATACCCTTCAATGTCGATTGCCAGTTGACAGCGTGCGTCACCTTTCTCTGCGGCCTCGATCACGTCACGACGATCAGTATATTGACCGGTGATGCCGAGAATACCTGATTTTTTATTGAGTACGGAGTCGACCTCTTGGGCTGAAAGACCTTCAACCTGCTGGATAAACATTGGTATCGCCGGATCGATATCGCCACAACGGGTCCCCATGACTGCACCTTCCAGTGGAGTTAATCCCATGGAGGTATCGACTGAAATCCCATTCTTTATTGCGCAGTGTGAGACACCGTTGCCAATGTGCATGGTGATGATATTGCAATCCTTGGGGTCTTTGCCGAGCAGAACAGAGGCGCGCTTTGAAACGTAGAGGTGGCTAGTGCCGTGGAAGCCGTAGCGGCGTACACCATGTTTTTCGTACCATTCGTAAGGGACAGGGTAGGTATAGGCTTTTTCGGGCATCGATTGATGAAAGGCCGTGTCGAAAATAGCAATATGTGGAACATTGGGCAGCACTGTCTGGGCCGCTTCGATTCCAGAAATATTTGGCGGATTGTGGAGCGGAGCGAGGTGCTGCACCTCTTTGATAGTGTTGAGAACGTTCTCGTCAATAGGGACAGAACAGATGAACTTCTCACCTCCATGAACCACGCGGTGGCCAACTGCAGAGATCTGATCCATACTTTTGACGACACCCTCCGAAGCACTGGTGAGCGTCTTGACGATCAATTGCACCGCTATCCGGTGGTCGGGGCACTCGTACTCTTCGCGGTAGGTTTCGCGGCCGGGAACTTCGTGAATAATATAGGAATCTCCGATGGTGACCCGTTCGACCATCCCTTTAGCGATGATTTCTTTGCGGGTCCAGTCGAAGAGCTGGTACTTAACTGATGAACTGCCACAGTTGAGGGCAAGAATATCCATTTTTACTTCTCCTTGAGTTGCGTATGAATAAAGAGGACGCAGTTTCTTAAAATAGAATTGCGTTTTAGTATTGCTGAATCTGTTAGGCTTTTTTTAGCGAGACTGGAACAACCCTTTGAATGTCGCACAGTTGCGCGCTAAATCGTTAGACAGGCTAGCCCAGAATGAGGCGTGGATGCAAGGAGTTTTGCCGATGAAATAAATTCCATTTGACTACTTTACAGAGAAAATAACTTGCAGTAGAGTGTACGCCCAAACGAAAGAGGCTGGTGATATATCGCCAGTGTCAAACAAACCCGTAAATAAGGAGTAGACCAATGGCCCATGTAATTAATGATGAGTGTATCAACTGCGGTGCCTGTGACCCGACCTGTCCTGTCGATGCAATTTCCGAGCAGGGTGACGTTCGTGTTATCGATGCAGCTACCTGTACCGATTGTGGTGCTTGTGTTGATTCCTGTCCAGTAGACGCTATCTCCGCCGTTTGATATTGTCGGATAAGAGTCTGCCGTATTAACAAAAAGGGCGGTCCGCTTATAGCGTGGACCGCCCTTTTTGTTCTGAATTATGTGAAGATTATTGGGCAGCTGGTTTGCTATCTGCCACTTCGACAATAAACTCTGACAGGGTTTTCGGCAGGTTACGGAAGACTATCGTGAATGGGATAGATTGATTCGGTGTGACGTTGAGGTTGGCCAGGGATTCGCCAAACTGATTGCCCATAATCTCTTCTATCTTACTGTAGGGAAGTTTGCGCAGGTCGCTTTCGCTGATCGGATTTCCACAGAAAATAGTCTTTTGCAGGAGTTGATTGCCCTCTTTGTCAAAAATGACGCCCTTAACCTGGATGGCTGCTTGAGCTTCGTTGAGGTTGTTGACGGCAACCCCATGGATGACGAACAGTTCGCCATCTTTGCGGTTGGTTATGAAGCTGCCCTGCAGATTTTTGAGGTTGATGTCGCCCTTGAGTTCGGTTCCAGCGGGCTGGCCTGTCAGGGTTGAAATCAGTTGTTCAATCCCTGCTGGTCCGTTTTTCCACATTACGAATCCACCCGCGGCCAAAATAACCAGAGTCAGAATCAGTAGGAAAAGAAGGACCACCGAGACCGGGCTACGGCTGGAAGATTTGCTGGGCTGCTGAGGCGCTGCCGTGTCAGGGTCATCAAGGATGAAGACATCTTCACTGGGTGGCATTGAGATGTCGTTGAGGGTCGGATCTTCTACAAAACTGTCAGCTAGTGGGTCTGGTGCTTCAGTGGTTGGCTGCTGCGTTGGAGTGAAGCTGAATTGTTCCTGTTCAATGTCTGCTTTTTGTTGTGTTGAGGCAGGAACAGGGTCCCCGAATGAGAAGGGTTCGTCTCCCTCGGTATCATCGGCCTCGTCAGCTAAGCTTACATTGCCGTAATCACCACCAAAAGTGAAGTCATCGTCATCACCGACTGTCGCATCGTCATCAAATGCAGAAGGGTCGAGTTCATCATTTGCGCCACTGCCAATATCAGACGAGTCGATATCGTCAAAGCCGAAATCATCGTCAGTCGGTGAGGTCTTTTCTGGTAAGACCGGTTCGTCTATCTGTGTCGGCTCATCAGCCAGAGCTGACTCCTCAGGCTCAGTTTCCTGAGGCTCTTCAGGCGGAATGAATGCTTCGATAAGGGTTTCAGGCTCGGGAGCAGGGGGCGTCACTGCAAAAATATGCTTGCAGCGGGCGCAACGGATCCTTGCCCCTTGCGCAGGAATCTTGCCTTCATCAACCCTGAAGCGGGTAGAACATTCCGGGCAGGATATGACCATGGATAGCTCTCCTGTTGTGTTCAATAGGAAAATCGCATCCTTATTTAAATATTTGGCGGCGATTAGAAATAAAATTAAAAACCTTCGACGGTATAAATGTCAGGGAGGTTTCGATAATGTTCATCATAGTCAAGGCCGTAACCGATGATGAAACCATCATCCATGGTCATACCAATGTAGTCAGCCTCAATTTCAACTTCGCGACGAGCGCGCTTGTCAATCAGGGTGCAGATTTTCAGCGAACGCGGTTCCTGCAACAATAGTTTGTTGTAGAGGCATTCGAGAGTGTAGCCGCTATCGACGATATCCTCAACGATAATGACATCACGACCCCTGATCGGCATTTCAAGCTCTTTGCGAAATTCTATAATTCCCGAAGATTGTGTATCGGATCCGTAGCTCGCCAGACGGACAAAGTCGACCATTGTCGGACTTTCGATTTCACGAATCAAGTCTGCAATAAAGAGAAAGGAGCCTTTTAGAACTCCCACCAGTAAAATGTCACGTTGTGAGTAATCGCGAGTTATTTCCTGCCCGAGACGTTTGATCTCCTGGGCAATATGTTCACGTGAATAGAGGATCTTCATTTTTTCATGGGGGATCGGCACAGTGAGCTCCTTGTTGCATGATTAATCGCATTTTATATCAGTAAGCCGAACGTGCTGTCAACGAAATCAACGGGACTGGGGCTAGTTCGGTTTGTGGGGATTGTGTTATAATTCCGAATCTTTGTGAGCTGTTTTCTGCCCTGTTGGTATGAAAGGATCGCCCGTGCAAAAGTCTCTTTTTCTGTTACTGTTTCTGTTAGTTCTTCCCTTGTATGTTTTTTCTGCTCCTGCAGTCACGACAGAAGTTCTTGTGTATGATTTCGGTGATGTGATACAAGGTGACAAAATTAGTTATACTTTCCGCTTTAAGAATAATGGTTATGAATTGCTCGAGATCTCATCGGTCAGCAGTTCCTGCGGTTGTACTGCGGCGTTACTTTCGTCCAAAAGGATAGCGCCCGGAGACATGGGAGAAATCAAAGCAACATTTGATTCGAGTCGCTTCCGTGGAAAAGTCACTAAGACAATAACAATGCATACCAATTCTCCAGACCATTCCCAGGTGCAGTTCAGGTTGAAGGGGAGGGTTAAGGAGTTACTCAGTATCTCGACTAACCGGATTTCCTGGAATTGGGCGGCTAGCGGCCTGACCTCGCAATCAACGGTTGTCATTAGGAATCAAAGTCAGCAGAAGATTGTTCTGCAGGAGGCCACATCTACTAGTCCTCAAGTGACAGCAATCCTTGATCAGTTAGAACTTGCCCCCGGGGAGAAGGCGATCTTGAGCGTGAGCGGATCCCTTGCCGCTGGGGAAAAACGTCTTAATGGTTACCTTCTTGTTTCAACCGATTTCAAGCCGATGCCTCAATTGCGTATTTCGGTCTCAGGCCGACTTGTTAAGTAGCGTTCTCTCGTTAACATTTTCGTTATATTGCGTGGGCTTTAAACCCCCGTCACAAAAAAAACTGCTGGAGGGAGTTACATGAGCGAAAGTCCTGAAAATAATCAACAACGCCGTACTTTTCTGGGGATTCTCCTCGGAGGTGTAGCTGTGATCCTGGCAGGGGCCTTTGCGTGGCCTATCTTCCGCTTTCTATCGCCGCTTGAAGGTGGTGGCGAAGGATCACAGGTCAGGGTCAGCAAAGAGCAGGTTAAGGTTGGAGGTGCACATTTCTTTGACTTTCAAGGGCGCCCAGCAGTCCTTTTACAGCCCAGTGCCGGCAACTTCATTGCATTGAGTGCTGTCTGTACGCATCTCGGTTGTATCGTCAAGTGGGTTGACGACAAGGGCGAGTTTTTGTGCCCCTGCCATGGTGGCCGTTTCTCCACCGAGGGGACAGTTCTGGGCGGTCCTCCACCGAAGGCGCTTGAGACCTATATTGTGAATGTTGAAGATACCGACCTGATGGTCGGGTAGGGAGGGTACGATGAATCTGCCAAAATTGGCTGTCGACTGGCTCGACAATCGACTGGGGATCAAGGATCTGATCTACCAGAATATGGGCGGCTATAAACTGCCACGTAATGTCAATATCTGGTACACCATGGGATCTGTGGTATTGGCACTGCTCGGGTTGCAGTTTTTGACCGGAATTTTATTGCTGGTCTATTATGTACCCGATACGGAAAAGGCCTTGTCCAGCGTATTGACCATCATGAACGATGTTCCTTACGGCTGGCTGTTCCGTTATTTTCATGTTGTAGGTTCTAATCTGATTATCATCTTCATGCTTCTGCATATGATGTCGGTTCTTTTTATGGGGAGTTATAAGCGCCCGCGTGAGCTGACCTGGGTTTCGGGTTTTACTCTGCTGAACTTGGGAATGGTTTTCTGTCTGACCGGTTATCTACTCCCTTGGAGCCAACTCTCCTTCTGGGCAACAACAGTTGCAACAGACGCTGCTGGCGCTGTACCGTTTATCGGTGAACATATCGTCGCCTTCCTGCGTGGCGGACCATCAGTCGGTTCTGCAACGCTGGGACGTTTCTTCGCCCTGCATGTCATGGTTCTGCCGCTGGGATTGATGGGTCTGGTTGGTTTTCACCTTTTCTGCGTGCGGCGAGCCGGGATCTCACAGGCCCCTTTTGGCGAAAGTTACAAGCCCCGTACTTTTAGTGAGGACTTTGAGCACGAACATCACCCCGATGGTGTTCCCTTTCATCCTAATTACACGATTAAAGATCTGTCGATGATCTTTTTTGCTCTGGCCGCATTGGTGGCGATCAGTTTTTATGCCCCCTGGATATTTATTCCGCCGGAGGCGCTCGTGCCAGCAGATCCTTTTAATACTCCAGATCATATAAAGCCTGAATGGTATTTTTTGTGGGCATATCAGACCTTGAAAATCTTCCCGAGCAAACTTCTTGGG
>JAJRQB010000039.1 GCA_024280485.1 Deltaproteobacteria bacterium | reverse complement strand
CGGGGGATCCGGCTGATCAGCAACATCCACCGTATCAGTATCGCTCATCCAGCGGTAGAGCGTGCTCCGCGATACACCCGCTTCTTGCGCGATCGAAGATGTGCTTGCTCCGTTTGGGTCCGCAGTCTTACGGACCATAAGGGCTTTGAAGGATCTGGTATACATGTGCCTCCCAACTGCCCCCAATTTTATTGAGTTTAGTTAGAGGCGACAACTATGCTGGCACAGGGGGGGAGGCAGGATAATCAGCGTGGCAACTGCATACGAAAAAATCGCGAGGGCGAAGAAGACCGAAAGGAAGGGATAAATTCGAGGTCTGTTCATATGAGCTTACAGCGGGCGACCAGGCAGCGGGGTCTGGTTCCCAAAATGCGTTGAAGTCTCTTGCTCTTTCTTCTCGACGTGCCTAACACAAAAAACCACCCTCGTTGCCAAAGGTGGTTTTCATATCTAATCATAATGCTCCAATCCGTTACAACCCAGCCAGCCCTTATTACAGGACCCGTTGGCTTTGCATCGCCATGACAACATGATTTTGCCCTAATATTTATACACACATACTATAATCGGGGGAAAAAGTACAGAAAACCAATATATTGAGATTTTGACGTGGAAGAAACCAACGTTCTTATTTATCGGCTAACACGAAAAAAGCCAACCACGAGTAGCAAACTGTAGTCCCAGAGTGCACAGAAAACCAGGGATCTGACTCTATTCCTTTCAATCTGGAGCCCATTCAGGGAAACCTGCGGCGAACCTAAAGCCAACCTTGTGCAACGTAGGCGAGTGACATAACACATGAACGGGACAGCTTGAGAACAGCAGTGCGACAATAGTCTATTCACCCTGAATGTTGGTTTTAACTTTCCAGTGAACGTCCTGCCCGGCAAAAAAAGGCACAATCGGTTTCCCGTTCGGTAAAATGATCTCCTCCGGAACAGTCCAGGTCTCTTTGACCAGGGTCAGGGTTCCCTGATTACGCGGCAGGCCATAGAAATCAGCACCATGACCTGAGGCGAAGCCATCCAGCTTATCGAGAGCATTCAAGTCATCAAATACCTGGGTGTAAAGTTCGAGGGCGCTCCAGGCTGAGTAGCAGCCGGCACAACCACAAGCACTCTCTTTGCGGTATTTTTCATGGGGCGCAGAATCGGTGCCGAGGAAATATTTATTGGATCCGGAAGCCACTGCCGCGCGCAGCGCTTCCTGATGAGTGTTGCGTTTTAACACCGGCAGACAGAAGTTATGGGGACGAATCCCTCCGACCAGCAGATCGTTGCGATTCAATAACAAGTGCTGAGGCGTGATGGTTGCGGCAACGTTTTCAGACGCTTCGGCCACAAACTGAGCGGCATCCGCAGTGGTGATATGCTCCACTACCACTTTCAACCAGGGGTGGTTCTGTACGATTTTCTGTAAGTGACTATCTATAAATGCTTTTTCGCGATCAAATATATCGATATGCGCGTCCGTCACCTCGCCGTGGACCAGCAGCGGCATGCTCAGCTCTTGCATCACCTCAAACACCGGAGTCATGGTTGACAAATCACTGGGAGCGGCATCGGAATTGGTCGTACCCCCCGCCGGGTAAAGTTTGGCAGCAACAATCCCGGCGGCTTTGGCTTGACGGATATCGTCCAGACCAGTGCCATTTGTCAAATACAGCGTCATTAAAGGTTCAAAACGGCTGCTCGCGGGAAGAGCCGCCCTGATCCGTTCCCGGTAGGTTAAAGCCATCTCAGTGTTCGCCACCGGTGGCATCAGGTTGGGCATCACGATTGCGCGCTGGAAACAACGAGCTGTGGCGGGTACCGTTTCCGCCAGCATGTCGTCATCACGAAAGTGCAGGTGCCAGTCATCAGGTTTTCGAATGGTGATCTCTGTCATGGCTCTTTTACCTCTTTCGCAGGCTTATCACACTTCTGGATTTAAAAAGGGGAAACTATGGGGACGAAGTTGATATGTCCATTTAACTGCGTTGCTGTCTCAATTCCAACAATCAAGTTTAGTGTGTAACGATCAAAAATCACAACGAAAAAAGCCCCCCTGCGTGAGCAGAGAGGCTTCGTTCGTTAATGGCGTCCCCAGGGGGGTTCAAACCCCTGTCGTCGCCGTGAAAGGCGATCAACCGCTATTCCCTGCTCCGGCAAAGTACTCAGTAAATTTTCCAAATTCAGAATCGAACAACAGATCAATCCTCAGGAAGGGGCAACTGTTATTCACAGGAAATCTTTATGAATAAACGGCTCTTCGGGGAGATCGCGAACAGAGCGGCTTGATGACCAGCACAAATGGTCCGCATATCTGGGCACCAGCACGAGATCACCTGCTGCATATTCGCCATTGTGTCCGACCTGGTGTAGTAATTCAACGGTTACTAACCGGGGCCGCAGTGCGACTATCTGCCCCCGACCTCGGTAGTTTTGCCCGTTCCGGTTCCAGGTAACATTAACCTCTTTGTGCAGACGGAGCTGCTGGTCTTCAAGTTGCCTAACGACGGTTTCGCTGGTCATCAAATACTCCATGTTGATTTTAACATTCGCTGTCTAAAGTATTCTAAACAGCTTCGGTTAGAGGGGGACTTCGTCAACTTCCATATCGAGAAGATTGATGAAAAGTTTCCGCTTGCGTAGAAGCCCGCTTTTCCCAAGCAGAACCTTGCAAACCTCTGCTACCTCGAAACTGGCAACCACACCAGGAGTAAAAGAAGGATTACCCAGCTCTTGCTCTAGCCCTCGGCCCTTTTCCCAATGACGGTATATTTTGCTTACACTGTCGTCACCCGGAAAAACAGTACAGACATGTCCATACCAACCGGCAATGGCCCCGTGAACCAAGGGGATCTGCGCCTCTCTACAGACTCTTTCTAACTCCAGTCGGGTGGGAATATTATCCACAGCATCGACCACCACATCGGCCCCTGCAAACAGGTCTTGGCCATTGGCTTTCGAAAAAGCAGCTCGAATCGGCAGCAGACTCACCGCCGGGTTAATGGCCGCCACCCGCTCGGCCGCAGCTTCGACCTTTGACTGTCCAAGCCCCTGCAATGAGGAGAGCAGTTGTCGGTTGAGATTATGCTCTTCAAACACATCAGGATCGATCGCCACAATCTGACCGACTCCAAGACGGGCCAACTCTTCGATAACGTAGCCACCCAGCCCGCCGCAACCCACCACCGCCACCCGGCTGCGAAAGAGTTGCAACTGCTGTGCTGAAGAAATCACCTGCCGGTTGCGTTGATAGCGGGCCGGCAGATAACCAGCCTCCAGACTGGCCTCTTCCAACTGATGGCAGTTGAGTGAAAAGCGCTCCATGACCTGCGTTTGAGCTGTGACGGAAAGCAGATCTCCGTCCGCCTGCTGGGCGATAAGTTTCTCTAGTGCATTCATTGAATAACTTTCCACCAAAGGCTACAGGGCCTTGCCTGCTGAAACAGCTACCAGGCCAATGTCTCTTTTGCTATATCGAACTCCTCACCCCACTTTTAAAAAGTCCCGATGGGAACCGAGAGAGGGGTTCCCATCGGGCAAGAGGGACCTAACCCGCAGAGAGGAGGCTCTGCTTGTTTCTGGTTGACGGTCTTCATCATCAACCCGCTTGAGCACGGCCAATTGACCTAGACCGCTGTTCTATTGAAGAATAATCGGTTCAACCCGCTAATGTAAAATTCGAAATTCACATGCGGCCATCGACCCGATGAATAAAACCCGCTGCGGCTTTGCTACGCTTAAAAAGCATAAGACGAGATTGAATGGTGAAAAACGGTTTATGGTTGAAGCCGATGAGCAGATATGCTGTTATGCAGAGTGTGCATAACAGCCCGAGAAACTATCAATATCATCGCGGGCGACACTTTGAGCCGCATTTGGCACGACATCAAGCAGGGGTAGGACTGAGATGGCAAAAATTAACCTGAGAAATTTTGATCTGAATCTACTGGTGATCTTTGACGCCCTGATGACCGAGCGCAACGTATCGCGAGCGGCGGAGAAGGTTTTTTTGAGCCAACCGGCGATGAGCCATGCCCTGAACCGCCTGCGGACCCTGCTGGATGACAAAATTCTGGTAAAAACAGAGAAAGGGCTGATGCCGACGCCACGCGCCCTGGCCATGGAGTTGCCGGTCAGAGAATCGATCAACCAGATCCAGCAGAGCCTGTTCTTTCCCGAGCCCTTCGACCCGCTGAACAGCCAAAGACGCTTTGTCATCTTCTCGGTGGAGCATTTTGAGTGGGTCGTGCTGCCTGATCTGCTACACCGCCTGGAAGAGATAGCACCGGAGGTCAGTATCGATCTGGAAATTTTAGGCGAAGATATCCCGGAGGCAGAACTGGCCAGCGGCCATATGCATTTTGCCGTCGGGCTTGAAGGACTCTATGAGGTTCCAAAGCGCTTGCGCAGCCAGACCTTACTCGAAGGGTCCTTTGTCATAATTGCCCGCAAAGATAACCCCAAAGTTGCCGGGCAGATCACGCCTGAGCAGCTGGCAGAACTAGAGCATGTTTACTATTCCGAACTGCCACACCAGGTCAAACTGGGGCCGTTTTCCCCCTTGTCTCTGGTCGACAACTGGTACCATGAGAAAAATATCGAGCCCAAAATTGCCTATCGTGCCGCCTCTTACTTCCCGGCGGCGCAGGTTGTCTCCAAGACCGATTACATCATGACCCTGCCACGCAGAATCGCCCACATGCTGGCGGAGACCCTGGATCTGAAAGTCATTGCACCGCCGGAAGATTTCACCACCTTCAAACTGAATCTGATCTGGCACCCCCTCTATGAAAAAGCCCCCGCGCACATCTGGCTGAGGGGGCAATTACTCGAACTGGCCCAGCAACTCGAACAATAAGGGACTGTCAGCGTCTTTCGACCAACCCCCGGCAACCCGCAGCCTCATCCCTCACGCAGCTCGAGAGAGCTATGTGGTTCCTACTACAAGGCCCATTTCGGATCACCGATATAACTGATATCTATGATGATATTCGGATTATATGTCTTCATCCGCGTGTCGATATCTTCGCGAATCCGATCCAGGCAAGCCACATCGACAATCGGAAAATCCTCCCTGAGACAGAGATGCACGTTGAGATAGATCTGCCGACCCGTTTTCCAAATGCGCAGGCTGGTCTCTTTGCAATCGTAGGGTTTGACCGCTTCCGCAAAGTAGCGCTCGATTTCAGCCTGCAGCTTGGTATCCGGGGCGAAGAGCAGCACCTCCTTCATGTTCTCCTTCAGGATCTTCAGCGGGAATGGCAGGGTGATAATGACCAACACCGCCACCAACCCAGGATCGGCATAGGGCAGATAAGCAGCATAGACACTCCCCTGCAGCAGATACACCAGACCAAAGGTGAAAAAAACCGCAGAACTGATCATGCCATCGATCATCCAACTTGTCGCATCGACCTGAACCAGAGATGAACCGGTCCTGGGACCAACTGAACGTAGATAGAAGGCGATAGCAAAACAGCCGAGTGTTGCGAACAGCGCATAAATCATCGCCTGTCCAACTTCAAACTGTCGTCCACCATGGGCCAGATCGTCGATGGCGGACACCAGAGCAAAAGCGCAGACGGCGATAATGATCAACGCCTTGAAGACGTTCAGCAGCGGCTCGAAATGCGCGTACCCGAAATGGAAGCTGTCATCATCGGGCCGCGCTATCAGGTGGGCAACCTTCAAGGTAACGATCGACAGGGCAAAGACGACCAGCGAGAAAACCCCATCGAGCAGAATAGCCTCGGAATGGGTCTGTACGGCAAAACCAAGCCCCAGCACCGCCATAAACAGATTCCCACCGGCCGACAACTTTAGAGCGAATCTCTCTAGTCTATTTTTTGCATCGCTATCCATAAGCCTCACCCCGGTGAACTTTTCAAAAAGTTGTGTTTGCGATTAAGCCCGCCTCCTGGCCGACAATATCGAAACTGTACATAAAGGAAGATTACTTCATTCCTGGCCCATAACGAAAAGAGGGACAGCCCAGCAGGCCATCCCTCTATTCAAACAACTCAATTCAAGATGGAGCAGTTTTTAAAAAACGTAGGTGACACCCAGGCTGACAGCGGTCTCGTCCTCAAGGGGAACCCAGGAGACATTCGCATCTTCTGCGGCGTCACTTAAGGCAGTCGAAACCCTAACCTTCGGGGTGACAATAATATTGTCGTTAACGGACCAGTCGAGACTGGCATTGACTTCACCATGATGCCAGTCGCTGTAATCACCGATCATGTAATCGCTCTCCTGATTGTAGCCGATCTCGGCACCCAGGTTCAGGGCCAGAGCATCAGAGAGTTCAAAGGCATGGCTGATCGCCGCGGTATAGAACAGGCCGTCTCCGTTTGCCTCGGACCAATCCCAGTAGATACTGAAGGTCGGGGCGAGCAGGGTGTCGAAGGAAGCGATCAAATAGGCTTCGTGGTTATCGGGCAGAAACTCTTCCCCCGTCGCGTCATCCAGGTCACCGTTGTAGGTGTAATACGCGTCACCAACGGTGAGAGAGAGAGTCTCGGTCAGGGCGAAGGTGTAATCGATCCACCAGTCGGTCTCAACCACATCATCGGCAAACTCGTCATAGATGCTCCAGACACCGAGCGAAAAATTACCGATGAACAGGTCGACTCCGGCCTCTACTAAATAATCTGAATCGGGGCTTAGATTCTGCCCTCGCCAGAGATACATACTATCCACCTGGGTATAGGCATCTCCCTCTACGACAACACCCTCCGCCGAGGCCAGCGGGACAAGGCAGGCACCGAGTACCAGAAAAACTACCAATACCAATCCGATCTTTTTAAACTGCTGCATTGTTTCAGACTCCTGTTTTTATATAACTACACAATATGGATGGGTCAATTCTCAAGCGCTTGTCTTTGACGCCATCCCTCGACGTTCAAACAATCCGACCTCCTCCGCCCGTAAGCGGAGGAGACCTTCACTTGATCAAATAGAATCGCTTGCCCTAACCCGTTCAGCTTCATCATCTAAAGCCGCTTCAAGTTCTTCCGGACTACTTTTAAAGGGGTTGCCGAGCCAATCCTGTACTTCCAGAGGATTGCCATCGACATCGACCAGCCCTTTGGGTGGGTCAAGTTTTTGCGTAGCCAGGGAAACGACCACGAGTGTCGTCAGAGAAGCGATAATGCCCCAGATTGAGCTGATATAGAGGGCGTCCCACATGGCCCAATCGAAGTAGACAACACCTTCTTCAACGATGCCGGTGTTGGCTTCGCTGGTCATGGGGAGGTAATAGAAATAACCGATGACCCAGAACACACCGCCACCGAGAACCGAGAACATGGCCCCAAGGTTGTTGGCTTTTTTCCAGAAGTAGGCGGCGAAGAAGGGAACCACGATCCCGACCATGGCAACCATTCCCGAGGCGACGACCAGATTGTAGAGCGACTGACTTAAGAGGGCGATCGCCAGTGCGCCCAAGGCGACCACCGGAATCGACCTGCGGGTGACCTTGAGAACCTCCTCATCGGTAACATCAGGCTTGACGTAGTAATAGAGATTATTCCCCACCAAGGCGGCGACAGCCAGCAAAATGCTGTCTGCAGAGCTCATGATGGCCGCCGTCAGGGCGACGATGAAGATGACCGTGGCGACCGGCGGCAGATAGTCGATAGCCGAGTAGATCAGGATATTGTTCAAGGCCTCGTTGATGCCCAGATCCGGATTGATCTTGAAGTAGATCATGCCGATCAGGATCGGAATCATGCCGATGGTGGAGTACATCAGGGCACCGATATAGCCGGCACGAACTGCCGTGACTTCATTCTTGGCTCCCAAAAATCGTTGCATCAACGACTGGGAGGCGACTACGCCCAGGCCGATCGAGGTAAGTGCGGCAAACCAATAGAACCAGCCCTGGTGACCGGTGTAATAGAAGAATCCGGCATTTTCAAATTCGGGGTTGGCCGCAGCGGCCGAGGTCGGTAAGAATGACCATTGGTTGATTCCGCTCCAGTTGGCCGGTGCGTTGGAGAACAGCGACTCAAAGCCGCCTGAATGCGGCCACATGTAGAAGAACATCACGCCGAGGCCGGTCAGCAGGATGAACATCTGCCAGACATCGGTCAGGGTCACGGCCCACATGCCACCCATATAGGTGTAGGCGACAACGATGATGGTGGCAATGATGATGGCGACATGCATTTCGATGCCGGTAAACTTCTGAACAATCGTCCCGAATCCGACGAGCATGCCAGCCAACCAGCCCAGATCGGCAACCCCCAGAACCACCGCTGAAAGCGCACCCATTTTGTTACTAAATCGAGTTTCAAGCACATCGATGGTTGTCAAAAACTTTCCGCGGCGCATCATGCGAGCGAAAAACAGGCCGACAACGACCAGGGCCAGAGCCGCCCCCCAGGGATCGAAGAGCACCCCCTGGTTGCCGAAGAGATAGGCATTGCCTGCTCCTCCCATGGCCGTTCCGGCGCCGAACCAGGTCGCAAACAATGTTCCCGTCAGATAGAAAAGTCCCAGTTTTCGGCCAGCGACCAGATAGTCGGAGGTGCTGTGAACCTTGGTCGAGGCATAGTAGCCAACGCCAAGAATGCCAACCATGTACACGGCCAGGCCAAATATGACCCAGTTTGAATATTCGTATGTTCCTTCCATAGTACAAATCCTTTTTTCAAAAGCTTAATAAAGGTTGTCCATCAAAAAATCTTTCCAGGTACCAGTCATAAATAATCCATAGGCGCAGAGAAAAAATCGGACGGTACTACCTCTATTCAACAACAATCATATCACCCGCCGACTCATCGATATTTCACTTCAAAATCTCCAGGCGTTGTCAGGAACATTGTTTTCACATCGAATGAAAACGCTCTCTCTGAAAATACGCCACTTCACAAACTATCTCTTTAGTCCTTCATTGACCCGTAGTGACCTTCTTTGTTTAAGCAGAGACAAGGGTAGCCAAGAAAACCTATGCTCTGTCGATAATCCATCGGGTCTCGGGTCCAAACACACGAAGCTGAATTCAAGCCCTCGCTTACTGGTTTGTCCTCTTTTCTTTTGCACATCGCTGCTGCAGTCAGCAATGACTAACCCTTCCATGTAGGGGGATCATAACCACGTTCTACTTTATTCTCAAAATGCATTGTCTTCATAAATGTATCCATATTGTGCATACCCATCGGCACTGCGCACTCAAGTATAAATTACGTTCAATTCAAGCAATCGGATAATCCGCAGGATCTGGACACGAGAGATTCCGAGTCCATACTGAGAATAGATTCCCAGTACTAATTCACGTTATGAATGTGGGGATTTAAACAACGAATTTCACAAGAGCTCTAAACGTAGATATGCTTCCTATCAAGCCAAGAGATGAGACTGACCCCTGCTTGAAAACCATGTAAAGAGAGCCAAGAAGAGATACTTACTTGTAAGACTGAAAGAATAATAATTAAGGAGAAAACAGAAAATGGCAAACATAGAAAAGACCGAAGCACTATTACTGGAACTGACAAACCGCACCCCCGAATCGGGCAAGTACTGGAAAGAAGCGAAGGACCTTGTTCCCGGCGGCTTGATGAGCGGAGCCAGAAAAATGCAACCCTACCCGGTTTACGTCGACCGGGCTAAGGGCCCACATATCTGGGACATCGACGGCAACCGCTATATCGACTGCATCTGCTCCTTCGGGGTCCACGTCGTGGGTCACAGCGCCGAGCCGATCCTCAAGGCCCTCCACGAGCAAGCGGAAAAAGGCATGACTTTCGCCGCTCCGCACACCCAGGAAATCGAGTTCACCAAGCGTTTCATCGATGCCGTCCCCTGCGCCGAAATGGCCATGGTCAGCAATACCGGCACCGAAGCAGTCCTGCTGGCCTGGCGCCTGATGCGGGCCGCGACCGGCAAGCAAAAGATTGCCAAGTTCGAAGGCTGTTACCACGGCTGGCATGATTTTGCTCAGTGGAGCGTATTTGCCGATCCCGACAATATGGGTCCGGCCGATCGTCCCAATACGGTTCCAGGCTCAGCCGGCCTTCCAGAGAGCACCCGAGACAACCTGGTCATGCTGCCGATGAATGAGAGCGCCTTCGATCTGATCGAGGAACACGCCCATGAACTGGCCGGGGTCGCGATTGAGCCGATCATCGGCGGCGGCATGCTTCCGGTCGACAAAGCCTTCCTCGAAAAACTGCGCGAAGTCACCAAAAAGCACAACATTCTGTTGCATTTCGATGAAGTCATTACCGGTTTCCGTGTCGCCTTGGGCGGTTGCCAGGAGCTCACCGGCGTGCTGCCGGATATTGCGACCTACGGAAAGATCTGTGGTGGCGGACTGCCGATCGGTGCCATCGGCTGCTCCAAGGAGCTGGTAGCCATCGCTCAGGAGACCGATGATGGTTTCTCGGCAGCAGGGACCTTCAGCGGCAATCCGCTGACCCTTGCCACCGGCGCGGCCATGCTCCAGCACCTTAAGGATAATCGTCACATCTATGATGATATGATGGCCAAAGGGAATGTTCTGCGTGACGGCTTTAACGAGCATTGCAAGTCAAAAGGCTACCCCTTCTGCATGACCGGAATCGGCTCCCTTTTCCAGATTCACGCCAAAGCAGAGCTGCCAAAAGTTCCACGCGACCTGCATGGTCAGGACGAAGAGGCGTTGAGCGAACTTCAGCTCCACTTCCGCCTCAACAATATCCTGCTGCCCTGGATGCACCTGGCCTTCTTCGGTGCTTCTCACACCCAGGCGGATCTGGACGAGATGCTCAGGGTCTTCAAGGCATCCGTTGACGCGGTAATGTCTGATGTCCCGGTTCAATGCGACACCCAGGTGGCATAAACCGTTACATCACGTAATTCCGTTATAAAATCAACAGAGAACAATAGTGCGGCGGTGGTGAGTTCAAAAGTGAACTCGCCACCGCCGTTCGACGCTATGGAGATCATAATGGGAACAGAATTCAACCAGCCGCTCGGCGGCAATGCCATGCCCCGCTTCGGTGGTCCGTCCACCATGATGCGACTGCCAAGCCAAACAGACAGCAACAATTTGGATGTCTGCTTCGTTGGAGTGCCACTCGACATCGGCGCCTCCAACCGCAGCGGAACCCGCTACGGCGCCAGAGCGATCCGTTCTGAATCAAGCCTGCTGCGTCCCTACAATATGGGCACTAAAGCGGCGCCATTTGATTCGTTACAGGTAGCCGATATCGGCGATGTGGCGATCAACACCTTCGACTTAAAGAAGAGCATCGACATTATCGAGCAGGCCTATAACCAGATCCTGGCCAATCCCTGCAAGCCTTTGACCCTGGGCGGAGACCATACGATTACCCTGCCGATCTTGCGTGCTATCGCCAAAAAACATGGTCCGGTCGGTCTGATTCATGTCGACGCCCACTCCGACATCAACGACGAGATGTTCGGTGAAAAGATCGCCCATGGCACGATCTTCAGACGCGCCGCCGAAGAAGGACTGCTCGATCCAAAGCGGGTCCTCCAGATCGGCATGCGCGGCACCGGCTATGCGGCTGAGGATTTCGACTGGTCGAGAGAACAGGGGTTCCGCGTCATCCAGATCGAAGAGTGCTGGCACAAGTCGCTGGTCCCGCTGATGGACGGAGTGCGTAAGCAGCTAACCGGCGGACCGGTCTATTTCAGTTTCGATATCGACGGCATCGACCCTGCCTTTGCCCCCGGCACCGGAACCCCGGAGATAGGCGGACTGACCACAATCCAGGCGCTGGAGATCATCCGTGGCGCCAGAGGACTAGATATCGTCGGTGGCGATCTGGTCGAGGTCTCTCCTCCCTATGACCCGACGGGCAACACGGCTCTGCTCGGCGCCAATCTTCTTTTTGAAATGCTCTGCGTCCTGCCAGGGGTTAAATACCGCTAAGACGTACAGTCCATAAGAAAGGGCCCGAAATGGTAAAGATACTGATTGCAGAGGATAGCGACACCGAACTGGAATTTCTCAAGGATGTGCTGAAAGAGACCGGGCATGAACTGACGGTTGCGCGTGATGGCCTTGAGGCCGAGCAGGCGACCAAGACGAATAAGTTCGACCTGATTATTCTCGACGTAATCATGCCAGGCAAAAATGGGTTCCAACTCTGCAGGACCCTCAAGAGAGATCCTGTCCAGCAAGAGGTTCCGATTATTCTGCTGACCTCAAAAAAAGAGAGTGGCGACAAGTACTGGGGGATGAAACAGGGCGCCAATGAATACATCACCAAACCTTACAACCCTGCTGATTTGCTATTAACGATTCGACAGCATCTGGGAGGACAACCGTGACTCTTGGCGAGGTACTAAAAACAAATTTCAAAGAAGATCAGCAGGGCCAACTTGTCATCAAGTTCGCTGGCGAGCAACATCTGTGCAAAATCTCAGTTGAAAAGGGTCAGGCGGTTTATCTGGCGCTCGGTCACATGAATCCAGATGAAGCCCTTGATGCAGTTGTCGGCAAGGCCGTAGAATGGAGCAACTTCATCAAGGGGATGCCGGTGCGCAAGCGCCTGGATGAACCAATCACCCAACTCCTGCTGAACATTGCAGAGGCGGCCCCCCCTGCTGAGGCCGATATTCAGCTGGACGCGATAACAGCGGCGGTTAAAGCCGCGATGGCTGAGGTTGTTGTCAAGACTGCACCTGCCGTGGCTATTGTTGAGGCTGCACCGGACGAGGTTATTGTTAATGATGAGGTTAAGCAGCAACGGCTAAGTGTGATGGATAGGCGACTGAGGGGTATGATGAAGTCGCGATGGCAGCGCTAAGGTCCTGTGTTCAGACCGAATCCAGATCCTACTGCGTACCGTGAAAACGAATTGAGATAAGAAATGACCGACAAAACCAAGGGACTACTTGTAACCATCGCCGGGGTCATGATCTTGGTGCCCGACACCTTGCTGATCAAGCTTGCCGACATCGATCCCTGGCTCATGCTGTTCTGGAGATTCCTGCTGGCCAGCACGGTTTTTCTGCTCATCATCTGTCTGCAGCAAGGACGCTCAGCCCTACAGAGTTTTCGCAGGATGGGATACACCGGACTGGGCCTGGCGCTGTTCAGCTGTCTGGGGAATCATGCTTTTGTTATTGCCCTAGAGTACACGACGGTCGCAAACCTGCTGATCATTCTCGCCCTGTCACCTCTATTCTCAGCGCTTTTGAGTCGCACCTTCCTCAAGGAAACGGTCGCTCGCCGCACCTGGCTGGCAATGATTGGTTGTCTGGCCGGTATCATCCTGCTGGTGAGTGACAGCCTTGGAGGGATCTCGCTGCGGGGGGATCTGCTGGCGCTGTTGTCCGCCTTTGCCATGGGGACCACCTTTACCCTGTTACGGGTTATCAAACCGGCTAGCGTCGTTCCGGCCTACTTTCTCGGTTGGACACTGGCAAGTCTGCTGGCCCTCCCTTTCTGCTCATCACTCCTGTTGCCAAGCAGTGCCGTTATCCCCGTCCTGGCCGGCGGTCTGCTGGTCATCCCCTTCTCATTCCTGCTGATCAGTTACGGCCCACGCTTCCTCCCAGCGCCGGAAGTGGCCCTGCTCTTGTTATTGGAAACCATTCTGGCACCATATCTGGTCTGGCTGATCCTGGGAGAAGAGCCTGGCCGGTTCGCCCTGCTGGGTGGGGCTATTGTGATCGGGATGTTGGGTTGGCATTCCCTTGCGGGTCTGGCCAGTTGGCAGAACTTGCGCAGACGATATTCCCGATGATCTGATTTGAACCTAGCCTGATTAATACCGACTATCCCAACGCCCCAAGCGCGGCCCTGTTTTCAATAAGATAATTGATGACCGTCCGCACCTTCAGCGGCATATAAGCCCGGTGGGGATAAACAGCGTACAGACCCTCAGGCTCATGGCGATAGTTGGACAACAGCTGCACAAGGCGACCTTCCTCCAGCTTGCGTACTACATCCTGTTCAAAGAAACGCCCGATTCCCATACCGGAAACCACCATCTCCAGCGTTGAGGCATGGCTGTTAGAGCAGGCTCGCCCGTAGAGTCGTACCTTATGTCGTTGTCCCTGCACCCCTTGCAGGTTCAACTGGTAGGGTTGTGCCAACTGGGTGAAGGCGACCCATTGATGATTCACCAACTCGGCCGGTACCTGGGGGACACCATGCTGCTCCAGATAGGATGGTGCCGCTACCAGCATTAACGGCAGGTCGCCGATCTTGCGCGCTACCAGGCTCGATTCGATCAGGGGACCAATGCGGAGCGCCAGATCGATCCCTTCTTCCACCAGATTAATCGCCTGATCACTGCCGTCGATATAGAGGGACAATTTGGGATACCGCTCCATAAATGGCGCCAACAGCGGCACCAGTTGTCTGGCCGCGAAATCATGGCTGCAGGTGATCCTCAAGGTGCCGCTCGGTTCTTTGCTGAACTGCCCGATCTGCTGGTTGGCCATCTCGGCAGCTTCGACCATTTGCCGACATCCTGTCAGGTATGTCTCCCCCGCCTCGGTCAGATTGAGTCTACGGGTGGTGCGGTGTAGCAGCCGAGTGCCTACATCCTGTTCTAGCAGGGTGACCTGCTGGCTCACTGCCGATTTGGTGATCCCCAGTTTTCCGGCAGCAGCAGAAAAGCTCCCACTCTCCACGACCTGCACAAAAACCGCCATTGCCCGATACTTGTCCATGAATCCCACTCCTTTGTTTATAAATTCTAAACAGTAATATCACAAACTAACGGATTGTTAAATATCATAGTCGATTCTATGCTGAGACAAACAACACCAACACACAAAGGAGAGCAACTATGAACACTTCAATTCTCGTACTCGGCGCTACCGGCAACCTCGGTGGCGAAGTTGTCCGGCAGCTGGTTGCTAAAGGTTACAACGTCCGTACTGGAGTTCGCCAGCCTGAGAAGTACAACGCGCCATCCGCTCAGGCGGAAGCGATCCGCTTCGATTGCGACGACCCCACCAGCTACACCCCGGCATTGGACGGCATTGAGCAGCTTTTTCTCATTGCCCGGCCTCTTGACCCAGAAGCTCCCCTGGTCCTGGCACCGGTAATTCAGGCGGCCAAGCAGGCCGGTGTACAGCGTATCGTCTTTAATAGCGCACTTGGCGTTGACCAGAATGAGGCGGCTCCGCTTAGGCAAGTGGAACGGCAATTGGAGGTCTCTGGCATCGCCCATACCCTGCTGCGACCCAACTTTTTTATGGAGAACTTCTCCAACGGTTTTATCGCACCGATGATCCATAAATCAGATGGTATCTTTGTCGCCGCCGACGATACCAAAACCAGCTTTATCTCCGTTGTCGATATTGCTGCGGTGGCGGTCGCCGCCCTAACGGAAGGCGGCCATGAAGGAAAAGCCTATAACCTGACCGGCTCGGAAAGCCTCGATCATTCCGAAGTCGCGGCGACCCTTTCTGAGGTGACTGGCCGGGACATTATCTATCAGGCTATATCCGAAGAGGAGATGTGTCAGGGGGCCATCGATAATGGTCTTCCAGAACCGATGGCAGGGTATCTTGCGGTACTCTACCAGGCCACCCGCGCCGGTTATATGGCCGTCACTACTCCAGATGTGGCACAGGTTTTGAGCCACCCTCCCGTTAGTTTTGTCGATTATGCCAGCCAGAACGCAGCCGCCTGGAAGGCCTGAACCCCAGCCGAAAGTCTTAAAAGATAAGTTTATAAATCAACACTGGAAGTAGAGAGGTCTCTTCATGGAACTGGAAAAAATCAAGGAAGCAATTGTTACGCATGTTTATCATATCCCCTCTGAGAAAAAGGTGCCGCTTCACCGGCATCAGGATCAGGATGAAATCTTTTACTGCATTAAAGGCGAAGGCTTCGGAGTGCTGGAGGATGACGAAATAGAACTCAACGTGGGGAAGGTGTTTATCGCTCCTGCCGGAGTCATGCATTCCCTGCGAAGTGATAGTGAAATTTATGTCACTGCGTTCCTGGTGCCGGTGGCAAAACAGGACGAATGAACCGTCAACTTTCCTGACATGTACAGAGTAAGTCACACATAATAACCAGAATACGAAAAGGCGGACCCGACGCTATGTCGGGTCCGCCTTTTTACAACGTCGTAAATATTACTTTCAGCCCCGCGTTTCCAGAGCCGCTTGCATGACCGCAGATCCAAGTTTCTGTCGCTTCTCCCGCGCAGTCCCTGTGGTTGAGCGCTGCTTCATCTGCAGCGCCTTGATTTTGACGATCTCCGGACTCTTTTCCTGAAAGACCAGGGCACCCGGCTGACACTCCTTGACACAGACTGGATCACCATCACAGGTATCACACTTATAGGCACAGCTATCGTCATTTAGTTCGATCATGCCATAAGGACAGGCGCTGACACAGTCGCCACAGCCGGTACATTTTTCAGCATCGACAACCACGACATCATCTTCATTGCGCGAGATGGCAATTGCCGGGCACGCCTTCAGGCAGGACGCACCGGGGCACTGAAAGCAGACACTCGGGGCAGAGCAACCCTCCAGGGCGTAGTTATTGATATGCACGCGGGAGCGGGAAGGACGGTAAACCCCCTCCTTGGCCGCCGAACAGGCATAGGAACAACGGTTACAACCGGTACAGAGATCTGGCTTGGCAAACAGTAACTTTTTCATCAACGATTCTCCTTAAGACGCGAAGGCCTCCAGGCCCAGTTCAGCAATTTTCGTAGCAGAGGGAATTCCATTCTCATCCCAATTGCGCAGGCCGTAATAGTATTGTTTTGCTGCTTCAAAATCACTGGCCGAGAAAACGCGCCCTTCGGCGGGACCCGCATTCTCAAGTTTGCGTTTCAGAACCTTCTCCGGCAAACTGTCCTCTTTGCAGGTAAAACCGTTCGCTACATTGAACAAGCGATTAAGATTCCAAATGCGCTCCCCTGCCCGGTCCAACTCTTCAGCGGTGATTTCCTCCCCCAGCCCGACCGTTAACAGGTCCGCTAATATTGCAGTGTCAAGAGTAAACCAGAATTCGCAGAAACCCATCGACCATTTGATGCTGCTAAAATCCTGCATAGCCTGGACCTCTGCGACCAATGCGCTGGTATTAAAGGGGTCTTCGGCAAAGAGGGTAAATGCCCGCAGATGACAGGCACCCCGCTCGCTGGTGGCATAGGCAACGCCCATCCCATAATTACCGCGCGGATCATAAGCAGGAATTTCCAGCCCCTTGACTTCCATCGACATATCGGTCGAATGATATTTTTCTGCGAGCCTCTTGGCACCCAAAGCCAGATCGCGACCGCGCTCCGTCGAAAGGAGGGCAATCTCCGTAACAACCTTGTAGAAATCAACATCTCCGAATTTTAGCTCAAGATCCCCCCGGCCGCTCTCGGTGATCTCCATCGCCAGAGCGATCGTGTTGGCGCAGCTCATAATATCCAGACCCAGATCGTCACAGAGACTGTTGTAGCGAATGATCGTCTCCATGTCATAGACATCGCAGTTGGCGCCAGCCAGCGCCAAAGCTTCATATTCCGGACCTTCAACTCTGGCGTCACCGATGCGGGTAAACTTTCCACAAGCGAGCGGACAAGTGGCACAACCACGATCACCCTGCTTGACCGCCTTGATCGCATCAGAGTTAATTTTACCTGCCTGCGGGGTTGACCCTTGGGTAAAGTTGCGAACCGGGAGGACTCCGACTTCATTCGTTATATCGACGAGAATCGGAGTACCGTCGGTATTTGACCCGAGATTAAGTTCATCAAAGAGATTGGTCTCTTTGTAGTAGGTGACCTTTTTCTGGAAAGCCTCCATATCCGCCACAGAAACAGCACCTGTGCCGCGACAGACGATTCCTTTCAGATTCTTGCTGCCAAACAGTGCGCCACCACCGGCGCGCCCCATCTGGCGATAGGCATCGGAACCGACAATCGCATAGGGGATCTGTTTTTCACCAGCCGGACCGATCACCAGGCATTTGGCGTCCGGTGTTCCGGCCGCTTCCTCGAGGCTTTTCTCCGTCTCGAAGATCCCCTTGCCGGTCAGAGCCTCTGCGGATTCAAGGCTGACCTCGTCATCGACGATTTTGAGGAAGACGGGAGAAGCCGATCTGCCCTTGATGACTATGCCGTCGTAACCGGCAAACTTGAGCTCCGGACCGAAAGCACCACCGACATTGGTATTAAAGATCGTCCCGGTCAAAGGAGATTTGGATGTCATCGAAGTCCGTCCGGTCATTGGAACGATGGTCCCGGTCAAGACCCCAGGCATGATCACCAGTGCATTCTCGGCGGAGAGCGGATCCACATCAGGCGTTACGGCATCCCAATAATAGCGGGTCGCCAGACCGAAACTGCCCCAGTACTCCCGGGCCCAGTCCATCCGAAGCGGTTCTTTGCTCAGTTGACCGGTGGTCAGATCAACAATCAGCACTTTCCCTGCAAAAAGATTCATCATTTATTTCCTTCAATGTTTTTTCTGATTAGCATCAATCTTCTGCTGTGTTTGAAACACTCCCCTCTCCCTGAGGGAGAGGGCCAGGGTGAGGGGCAATGTTGTAGGAGCACCGGAATTGTTCATTATTGCCAAAACACTTCACAAGGCTCCCCCCTCATCCGGCCTTCGGCCACCTTCTCCCTCAGGGAGAAGGGCTGTACAGAAGATCTGTGATAATCAGAATGTTAGTTAGAAAAAATAATTCAACGTTTGTCTATTTGGGTTCAGGCAACAAGCCTTCCAGTTGCGGTTCAAAAATCTCCCAGACCCTTGCCTGTAACTTCTCAATGAATTCCGGGGTCGTGATATTTGGCAGTTTGATGTGCGGGTTCGGGTTTTCACTGACTTCGGCGGGCAGGCAGAACTCCGATTTGGTGTATCCTTGACGTAACTCCAAGGCCAGTCCGCGCAGGAACGCCTTGCGGACTGCTGCCTGAATCGCCTCGGGTGTGATCTCAAGGTCAAACTCGCTCTTCAGACAGGCCACCACCATCTCAGTTCCGATCCCTTTAGCAATATCGAAGAACTTACACAGACCGATCATGTCGAAACCGACAATATGCAGTTTGTCCTCGGTAATCCCTTTGACCCAGGATTCGATATCCGACTTCCCTTCACGGGTCAGCAGGCCGTAGGTGGCCATCGACATGTGGCCCCCGGCGATCGCCCAGGCGTAGCCGGGATTGGTTTCCGGCTGATAGGCCGCAATTTCGAGCCCCTTGACATGATAGGCGTAGGCGGTCTCTCCCAGACTTTCGGAGAGACGCATGGAACCTTTGCCGATCTCGGGTAGTTGTCCTTCCCCGGCCTGGATAATCAGTTCG
>JAJRQB010000005.1 GCA_024280485.1 Deltaproteobacteria bacterium | reverse complement strand
CAAGTTTTCACTCGGATTTGGACCGAAGTTGATCTCAAAAACCTGGGGAGAGACCGAATATCTCGTCTGTGCGATTCCGCTGGGTGGTTACGTACAAATGCTTGGTGAAGGCGGTGGTGAACAGGGGGAAGATGCTGAACTGACCGCTGCTGAGCGCGAACGATCATTCTCTGATAAATCTGTTGCGCGACGACTGGCAATTGTTGCCGCTGGTCCGCTGATGAACCTCATGCTCCCTTTTTTGATATTACCGATCTCCTATATGATCGGAGTTGAGCTTCCGGCTTATGTTGATCAGCCTGCCTGCGTTGGTTACGTGGTCCCGGGCTCAGAAGCAGCAAACGCCGGGTTTTCTGCGGGGGACTGTTTGCAGACTCTCAACGGCGAGCCTTTAGCAGATTGGACAGATGCCAACAAAGCCCTTATCACCTATGCTGGAGACGAACTGCATTTTACAGTTCTGAGGCAGACAGGTGCTGCTGAGGTTGTTCTGTCAGATGACAATGGCAGCCTGGAAGGCTTGCAAGCGATCGGTCTGCTTCCTGTCCAACTCGCCATTGTCGGGAGCCTGATGCCAGATATGCCTGCCGCCGATGCCGGACTGCAAATAGGGGATCAGATCCTGCAAATCTCTGGAGTGACGATCACTTCCTGGTACGATCTTAAACATCTGATTCAACAGGCCGAGGGAAAGTCTGTCGAGCTGTTGGTGAAGCGTGCTGCTTCTGAATTAACTCTGCCCCTGCAGCCCAAGTTCCATGAGAGTGGGGCCTGGCTTATCGGGATCGGTCCGGAACTGGAGACAGTCCACAAGAAATTCGGACCGCTGGCGGCATTTCGTGAAGGAGCTGATCGCACCATTGAATTAATTGACCTGACCCTGGTCTTTATCCAGAAGCTCTTTACAGGAAATGTCTCGGCCAAGAATATTGGTGGCCCGATTACCGTTGTTCAGGTTGCCGGGCAGGCTGCACAGGCCAATTTTTCTGCTGTGTTGTCGGTCCTGGCTTTTATCTCAATTCAACTCGGGATTCTCAACCTCTTACCGATTCCGATTCTCGACGGCGGGCATATTCTTTTTTATACTTTTGAACTGGTATTTCGAAAGCCGTTGTCGATTCGAGCGCGTGAAATTTTGCAGCAAATTGGCCTGGCCTTATTACTCATGTTGATGGTTCTCGCTTTTTATAACGATCTTGCCCGAATTTTCTGGTCGAGCTGATTCTGATGAAAATTCTCGCACTGGATACAGCTTCTTCGACGGGTAGCGTTGCACTGCTTGATGGCCAAAAGATGGTGGCTGAGACCTTACTCAATATCAAAGCAGTCCATAGTGAGCGCTTGCTTGATCAGGTAGAGCAGGTGCTGCAGGCAGGTCAATTAACACTGGCTGAGATGGATTTAATTGCGGTCGTTCGTGGCCCTGGATCATTTACCGGTTTGCGCATCGGCTTGGCAACGGCGAAGGGCTTAGCACAGGCTGCAAATTTGCCGCTTATTGGCATCTCTTCTTTACAGCTGCTGGCCATGAACATACCACTTTGCTCTGTGCCGATTTGCGCGCTACTTGATGCGCGCAAAAAAGAGGTCTATACGGCACTCTATCAATGGGTCGATGGGGTGCCTGTGGCGGAAGGACCAGAGCAGGTTCTTCCCCCGGAAAAGGCTCTGCGCCAGATCGTGGGGGATGTTACCTTGGTGGGGGATGCTGTTGAGCTTTATCGTCCTTTGATAGATGAAATACTTGGAACTCGTGCCAAATATCCTGCCGCCTGTCATCACCAGCCTCGTGCTTCGGCTGCTGCCGTTCTCGCCGCTCAACTGATTCAGCCAGACATGCAACTCGATGCCGCTTTATTGGCCCCGGTCTATATCCGGCCCTCGGATGCTGAATTGAAGCCACCAAAGGTGGGATGATTTATTGACAATCAATAACGTCTATGTTTTTCTTGTAGACATGTAGTCTAGACCTTCAAACCCGTGCGCGGAGGTGCAATATGGATTTTGATCAGAATGTTTTAGGAACCCTTCTAGACACGAATCCCCGGTTTCGCATGCTCTACGAAGAACACTCTCTTTTTGAAAAACGTTTGGCAGAATTTGAAAAAAAAGGTTTCCTCTCTCCCCAGGAGGAAGTAGAAATTCTGAACGTCAAAAAGATGAAACTGGCAGGTAAGGATGAAATGGAGCGACTTGTCGTAAGTGTTGCCAGCTAGAGTTGTGAATGAATACCAATAACTTTTCATTGTGAAGGGTTTAGGCCAAAGGCTTAAACCCTTTGCTGTATATGGTGGGCTTTATTTAACCAATCTGTTTCGATTTTAAATGTAAAAACAGTTATTGTTTGCAATAGTTGGTTTGCTGGCAGCCTGTCGGGCTTTCCATGAACCGGCTGCAAATTCGTTCATTTGGCCCAGATTCCCGCTCCTTTTTGCCCCATAGCTATGGCTATGAGCCTGCAAGTGAACGAAAACCTGGACTCAAACGCTCAAATTTTCGCTTCGGTCCGGCAAGTCCGCCAGGCAGCCAGGCAGCCAGTGACTTCTGTAATTTCTATACAGTTTGTTCTTTTGTCCGAGAGGATGCGGTGAGTCTGATTGCACGACTGACTGATTCATATTATATTCACTTTTTGTCGGGTGGCAGGTTGTGTTCGTTAGAATGATTGGGAGTGTGTCTTTGTGTGGTTTGCAGAGCAGGAACTTCAGTGAGGAGATTTCGTTGAAACTGACCGGTTCACAGATTTTGTTGGAAAGCTTGCGCCTTGAGGGTGTCGAGACTGTTTTTGGCTATCCTGGTGGCGCAGTTATTAACATTTACGATGACCTGTACGATTCACCGATTAAGCATATTCTGACTCGCCATGAACAGGCAGCTGTTCACGCTGCCGATGGTTATGCGCGCACGACGGGCGAGGTTGGGGTGGTCATAGCGACCAGTGGCCCTGGCGCAACCAACACCGTAACTGGTATCGCGACAGCCTATATGGACTCGATCCCGATGGTGATCATCACCGGTCAGGTGCCGACGGCGCTGATTGGCAATGATGCGTTTCAGGAAGCCGATATCTGCGGGATTACACGCCCTTGTACCAAACATAATTTTCTGGTCCAGGACCTTCGGGATCTTCCGCGGATGATAAAGGAAGCTTTTTTTATTGCTCGAACCGGGCGCCCTGGTCCTGTGCTGATCGACCTGCCGAAGGATATTCAGGTCGCTTCGATGAAGTTCAACTACCCTGAAACAGTCAAGATGCGCGGTTACAAACCGACAATTGATGGCGACGAGCGTCAAATTGGCAAAGCGGCGCAGATGATACTCAAGGCGAAGCGTCCGGTTCTTTATGTCGGTGGTGGTGCCAGCCTTGCTAATGCCGATCAGGAACTTCTCAAGTTGGCTGAGTTACTTCAAGTTCCTGTAACCACGACTTTGATGGCGATGGCAGCTTTTCCTGGTGAGCATCCCTTGTCGTTAGGAATGCTTGGAATGCACGGCACCTACTTCGCTAACATGGCAGTCACAGAATGTGATCTGTTGGTGGCGATCGGAGCTCGTTTTGATGACCGGGTGACCGGGCGGATCGATGCTTTTGCCAAAAAAGCCAAAATTATTCAGTTTGATATCGATCCATCTTCAATTCATAAAATTATTCGGGTCGACCTGCCGGTGGTCGGTGATCTCGAGAGTGTCCTGACATCGCTGCTCCGCCAGTTAGATGAGAAGCCTCAGGATATTTCTATACAGATTGAACAGACTTCAGCTTGGCGCAAAGAAATTTCTGGGTGGAAAGCCAAGCACCCGATGGGCTATCAGGCCTCGAAATCGGTGATTAAGCCACAGTATGTCATCGAGAAGCTGAGTGAGTTGTCTAATCGGGATGCCATCATTACGACTGAGGTCGGACAACATCAGATGTGGGCCGCACAGTTTTTTAAATTTCGACAAGCACGAACATTTTTGACTTCAGGCGGTCTTGGAACCATGGGGTATGGTTTGCCAGCTGCGCTTGGTGCTCAGGTTGCATTTCCAGATCGTCAAGTCATTGATATCTCGGGTGATGGTTCTTTCCAGATGAATTCACAAGAACTGGCGACTCTGGTGCAATATCGTTTGCCGGTGAAGATCGCCATTCTCAACAATAACTTCTTAGGTATGGTTCGTCAGTGGCAGCAACTTTTCTTCGATAAGCGCTACAGCCAAACCTGCATGGAGCTGCCGATCGATTTTGTTAAGTTGGCCGAAGCCTATGGCGCAACCGGGTTGAGTACCGATAAGGTTGATGATGTTGAGACTGTTATTAAAAAGGCTTTTGAGGTTGATGGTCCAGTGTTGATGGAGTTTAAGGTCAGTAGGGAAGAGAATGTGATCCCGATGGTCCCGGCTGGTAAGGGAATTCATGAAATGGTTCTGGCTTCTTGATCGGCCAGGCTACTTTTTTATTGAGAATATGGAGAGATCGATGAAACACACAATATCAGTGCTGGTTGAAAATGAGTTTGGTGTGCTTGCACGAGTGGCAGGACTTTTTTCAGGACGTGGTTTTAATATTGAGAGTCTTTCGGTCGCACCGACGCTTGAACCCGATACCTCCAGAATGACCATCGTGACCAGGGGTGATGACCGGATACTCGAGCAGATTACCAAGCAGCTGAATAAAGTGATCTCTATCATCAAGGTTGTCGATTTTACCGATGAGGAATATGTTGAGCGCGAACTGGCACTGGTCAAGGTGACGGCCGAGTCCGATTCTCGCGCTGAGGTACTGCGGATTGTCGATATCTTCCGCGCGAAGGTCGTTGATGTGACTCCGAAATCATACACTATAGAAATAACCGGTGCGCCAGGCAAGATTGACGCGGCCCTTGTTCTGTTGACTCCATTGGGGATCAAAGAGGTTGTCCGCTCTGGCCCGGTCGTGATCGGTCGTGGCTCGAAGGGTGTCTCTAACTAGTTTCCCTCTTAAGTCATAGCAGTCCTTTTCTAAGGTTTCGGATGACCCTTGCTGGTGGCTTGATCTTCGTTTGCGGGCGCACAGGGTACTTTCGTTTGCCAGAACTGGGCGATTGTGCTATAAAAATTAGTCTTTTTTGTCCTTGAAGAGGTAGTTGATTTGCTACCTTTTCTTACTTTGTAGAGGCGTTTAATCTCATGCGTAATGCCAATCAACCGGTAGCCCAAGAGGGTTACCCCTTCATCGGACTCTTCGCGTTTATCACTCTGATCTTTGCCCTTCTCGGCTGGGGTTTTTTCGCTGTAGTGTTGCTTGCGTTGACATTGTTCACGATTTATTTCTTCAGAAATCCTGACCGGATTACGCCAGCAGGTGAAGATTTGGTCGTTGCTCCAGCTGATGGCGAGGTCATCTTTGTCGGTGAGGTCGAAGAAGATCGTTACTTTGATGAGCCGGTGAAAAAGATCAGTATTTTTATGTCGGTATTCAACGTTCATGTTAATCGTGTGCCACTCAGCGGAAAAGTCGTTGATATGTTCTATCGCCGAGGCAAATTTTTTAATGCTTCGCTCGATAAAGCCAGTGATCAAAATGAGCAGGCAGGTATCTTGATGGAGGATGCCAAGGGGAGAAAGATTCTTTTCGTCCAGATTGCCGGATTGATTGCACGACGTATTGTTACCTATCCAGTCGTTGGTGATTTACTGAAGGTTGGACAACGCTACGGTTTAATCCGTTTTGGGTCCAGGGTTGATGTCTATCTGCCGCTGAGCAGTGAGCTTGAAGTGACACTGGGTGACAAGACGATTGCCGGTGAGTCGATTCTCGGGAGATTGCATGACAACTGATGAGAGGCGGGAGGATAAGAAAGAGCCACCTCATCGGGGCGTCTATCTGTTGCCCAACCTGATTACCGCAGGTAGCCTGTTTGCTGGTTTTTATGTCATTATTCTGTCCGCTGATGGCAATTTTGAGCGCGCCGCCTGGTTTATTCTTGTGTCGGGTATTCTAGATGGTCTCGATGGCAAGGTTGCGCGTCTCACCGGAACAACCAGTAAGTTCGGGGTTGAACTCGACTCCTTGGCGGATCTGGTTGCTTTTGGTGTCGCCCCAGGCGTACTGATGTACACTTGGGCTCTGCGTGATTTTGGTAAGCTTGGCTGGTTAGCCGCTTTTCTTTTTGTTGTTTGTGGCGCCCTGCGTTTAGCGCGCTTCAATATACAGGTCAATACGGTTGAATCAAAACGCTTCGTTGGTTTACCAATTCCAGCAGCTGCGGGGATAGTTGCAACCTGTGTTCTGCTCTTTTATGAACTGGGCGGTTCTGGCACCGTGCGGCAGGTTTCGATAATGCTACTGCTCTATGTGCTGGCTTTTTTGATGGTCAGCAACATCAGTTACTATAGCTTTAAGGATCCCGAATTATTTAAACGCCAGCCCTTCTTTTTTTTGGTGCTCGGTGTCGTACTGTTGATCGTTATTGTGGCAAAACCCGTTATCATGCTTTTCACTATCGGCTGTATCTACATGATCTCTGGCCCACTCTGGACGTTGAAGCGTAAGCGTAAAGATAAAGCCATTGAAAGCATGGATCTGGTTGGTGACGAAGACCTGAATATTTAATATATTTTCAGCCGTTTGAAATAATCCCGCTTGAGCCTTAGGCTTTAGCGGGATTATTTTGTTAAGCCCTGTTGTGCTGAATCTAAAGTTAGTTGTTTGCGGATTTTAAATGAGTTTGCTTCTTAAAACTTGACAGGCAGAAGCCTTTACTGTTGTATATCTAATTATATTTTTAAAATGGTGTTGAAGAGGAGTAGTAGACTCCACCTTTCGTTCGAGAGAGCCGACGGTTGCTGCAAGTCGGTACGAAAGCGGGTTGAACTCGCCTTGGAGCCGCAGGGATGAAGCCTTAATGGTCTAGTTTCTGACGTGAGCCAGCGTAAATGGCCAATCAAGGGTCTGTTGAGAGTTTTTCTTTGCAGGCTGAAACAGGGTGGTACCGCGAAGCTTCAAGCTCTCGCCCCTGCAAGGGGCGAGAGCTTTTTTGTTGCTTGCACGTCCAGCTGGAAGGAGGTGGTTTCATGGAATCTGACCTAGGTGATCTAGAGATTGGACAATCTCATGCACTCCAGATTGAAGCCGCCATTAGCTTGGCAATTGCAACAAAACATTTAACCGACTAAAGGTGAATGACATGGCTAAACAAGAGAAGATTATTATTTTTGATACCACCCTGCGTGATGGTGAACAGTCGCCTGGCGCTAGTATGAATATTGAAGAAAAGATGCGGATTGCACATCAACTTGAACGGCTGAATGTCGATGTTATTGAGGCTGGTTTTCCGATCGCTTCCGATGGTGATTTTGAAGCCGTCAAGAAAATCGCCCAGACCATCAAGGGGCCGCAAATCGCTGGCTTGTCTCGTGCTGGAGAGTTAGATATCAATCGTGCATGGGAGGCGTTGAAATACGCCGGTGAGCGTGGACGAATCCATACTTTTATCGCGACCAGCGACATCCACATGAAATACAAACTCAAAATGAGTGAACAGCAGGTGTTGGACACCGCAGTTAAAGCTGTAGAACTCGCGGCCAGTTATACTCCGAATGTTGAATTCTCAGCTGAGGATGCAGTGCGGACGCGTCTGCCGTTTCTGGCCAAAATTATCGAAGCAGTCATTGCTTCCGGGGCAACCACGGTCAATATCCCTGATACCGTCGGATACACGATTCCATCGGAGTATTTTGATATCATTGGCTACCTCAGACAGAATGTCAGCAACATCGACAAGGCGATTATTTCGGTTCACTGTCATAACGATCTCGGTTTGGCGGTTGCAAATTCCCTGGCTGCGGTTCAGGCTGGCGCACGTCAGGTCGAATGTACGGTTAACGGTATTGGTGAGCGCGCTGGCAACTGCAGTCTCGAAGAGATCGTCATGGCTCTGCGTACCCGGCATGACATCCTGCATTACACCACCGATGTCTCGACGGAACAGATCACTCCTTCTAGTAAGTTGCTCTCGACCATTACCGGAATTCAGGTTCAGCAGAATAAGGCCGTGGTTGGCGCAAACGCTTTTGCTCATGAGGCAGGGATTCATCAGCACGGCATGATGATGGATGCATCAACCTACGAAATTATGACCCCCGAATCGGTCGGTCTCAATCAGAGCAAGCTGGTTCTCGGTAAACACAGTGGGCGTCATGCCTTTAATGATCGGCTTAAGTCTCTCGGCTACGATTTGACTCGTGAAGAGAATGAGAAGGCCTTTGTTCGTTTCAAATCTCTGGCCGACAAGAAAAAAGAGATCTTCGATGAAGACCTTGATGCCATCGTCGCCGATGAAGTCTTACGCGTGCCTGAAACCTTTAAGCTGTTGCAGATGAATGTCAGCTGCGGTTCCTTCGCTGCGCCAACCGCAACCGTCGAAATGGAAATTTGCGGCAAGGTCAAAAAGACGGCTGTTCTTGGAGATGGGCCGGTGGATGCGACCTTCAAGGCGATCAAAAAACTGACCAAGAGCAAATCCAAACTTCTCCATTTTTCGGTGGGCGCGATTACCGGTGGAACCGATGCTCAGGGTGAGTGTACTGTACGCTTGGCTGATGAGGGGCGTGAAGTCCTGGGTGCCGGTGCACACCCAGATATTATTGTCGCCAGTGCCAAAGCTTATATCCATGCTCTGAACAAGATCGCTGGCAAAGCGATCATCAGTCAGAAATCACCCGTATAATTGGATATCAATAGTTAAACAAGGAGTTTTTATGGGCAAGACCATTGCTGAAAAGATTTTTGCTGCTCATCTGCGTGATGAACCCTTCGAGGGGACCCGCGTGCTCAACCTTGACCGCGTGCTTTGTCATGAGATTACCACTCCGGTGGCGATTGCCGATCTGGTGTGGCGCGGAAAGGATCGGGTCTTCGATCGCAACAAGATCAAAGCGGTGATTGATCACGTCACCCCGTCGAAGGATAGCAAAACTGCCCTTCAGGCCAAAATTCTGCGCGATTGGGCGCGGCGACATGAGATCCCCGATTTCTTCGACATCGGGCACAATGGTGTTTGTCACGCACTCTTTCCCGAGAAAGGTTATATCCGTCCCGGTTTCACCGTAATTATGGGCGACAGCCATACCTGTACTCACGGGGCTTTTGGCGCCTTCGCTGCTGGTGTCGGTACGACCGATCTCGAAGTTGGAATATTAAAGGGGGTCTGTGCCTTTCGTGAGCCAGCCACCATCCGCATCAATATCAATGGCAGCCTGCCTCAGGGTGTTGTCGCCAAGGATGTTATCCTGCATGTGATTGGGCAGCTTGGAGTGAACGGGGCCACTGACCGTATCCTTGAGTTCCGTGGACCGGTGGTTGACGCGATGAGCATGGAAGCGCGCATGACGCTGTGTAATATGGCAATTGAAGCCGGTGGGACCTGTGGTGTCTGCATGCCAGATATGACTACAGTCGATTATCTCTGGCCCTTTATCGAAGGAGAGTTCGGTACCAAGGAGGCTGCACTTGCCGACTACAGCAAGTGGGTTTCTGACGCGGATGCCAGCTATGATCGAGTCCTCGATTTTGATGTCTCGAATCTCGCCCCGCAGGTGACCTTTGACTTTAAACCAGACTGTGTCAAACCGGTCGCTGATATGGCCGGTACGCGTATCGATCAGGTCTATATCGGAACCTGTACCAATGGTCGGATCGAAGACCTGCGCGAAGCGGCTGCCGTACTTAAAGGGAAGAAGGTTGCAGACACGGTACGCGGCATTGTTTCGCCAGCGACGCCCAAGATCTTCAAGGATGCGCTTAAGGAGGGGATCATCGAGATCTTTATGGATGCTGGTTTCTGCGTGACCAACCCGACCTGCGGCGCTTGTCTGGGGATGAGCAACGGTGTTCTGGCCGAAGGTGAGGCCTGCGCTTCAACCAGTAATCGTAACTTTAACGGCCGTATGGGCAAGGGCGGGATGGTCCATCTGATGAGCCCCGCTACCGCTGCGGCATGCGCTATTACCGGTGTAATCACCGATGCACGGACCCTGTAGGTCGAGAAGGAGATTAAAGATATGAGCAGCAAGAAGATTTTTGGCGGCTCGGCGATCGTTCTCGACCGTGCCGATATCAATACCGATGAAATTATTCCGGCCAAGTATTTGACCGAGGTCACCAAGGAGGCGCTGACGCCTTATATTCTTGAAGATCTCAAGTTGGAGGGTTTCGACGCCAAAGGCGAAAAGCTCAAAAATGCATCCGTTGTGGTGACCCGCACCAACTTTGGCTGTGGCTCTTCACGCGAGCATGCTCCCTGGGTGTTCGAGGTCAACGGTGTTCATACTGTCATCGCTGAAAGCTATGCCCGGATCTTTCGGCAGAACATGTTTAATTGTGGAATGCTGGCGATAGAACTGCCGAAGGGCGATATCGATCAGATTATCGCTTTGGATGCCGATGGTGTTATCGATATTGATATCGATGTCGACACACAAAAGATTACCGCTAAGGCAAACGGCAAGACCCTCGATTTCAGCTTTGAGGTCAGCCCGTTCGACAAAGCACTGGTTGCTGCTGGTGGTTGGGTAGAATTTGCAGATGCCCGATATTAGGTAGTTGTATAAGGAAATATAAGAAATGACAGGGCATCTCTTGACGTAGAGGTGCCCTGTCTGTTTTGGTACTTATGATGCGCAAACGAATTAAATTAATAGCGAATCCAATTTCAGGAGGAGATTCGCGGCCACGAATCGAAAAAGCTATTCGCTTTTTAGAAGAAGCTGATGCTCAGGTCGATTTATATCTCACCACACAGCGGGGTGATGCCAGTGTCGAGGCGGCAAGCCTGAATCCGACAGATTACGATCTGGTCATTGCTGCCGGGGGAGATGGTACGCTCAATGAGGTTGCAAATGGCTTGGTCGGCCGAGGGCTTCCGTTGGCATTTTTACCCCTTGGAACCGCGAATGTCATGGCCCTTGAACTGAGACTTCCATCGACCCTGGAAGGTGCCTGCCGCGTCGCATTGTATGGTGATGTGAAGCCGGTAACGCTAGCCGAAATTAATGGTCGCTTCTTTCTGATGATGGCTGGTGTCGGTTTTGACGCGGCGGCGGTGCGTGCTGTCAGCGGTCGCTTGAAGCGATATATCGGAAGATTTGCCTATCTGGTTGCCGGGTTGCGCGCGCTGGTTACTTATCGAGCCGTTGCGCTTCAGGTAAAGACTGCAGAGGGTGAGACCTTGCAGGCTAGGCATCTGATTATCAGTAATATCCGGCTCTATGGCGGTCGTTTCATGCTGGCACCAACTGCGGGGCTTGATCAGCCAGATCTGATAGCCTGCCTGGTGGAAAAGCCTGGCAGGGTCGCGGTATTGGTTTTCTGGTTGCGGATTCTTCTGCGTGGCCATCTATTTGGTGATGTCCAGCGGGTTAAATCTTCTGCGTTTAAGATCTCAGGGAGGGCCGTCCCGGTGCAGGTTGATGGTGACGATTATGGAGATACTCCATTAGAGATCCGTAGTCGGGGCGGTCTGTTGAAAATGGTTTTCCCAGCTTAAGTTCTTACCTTGACAAAGAAAGTAGCTACTCCGATGGTAGGGATAACTTCCTATCCTATTGATTTGTTGTAAATATTGTCTAGTTTCAGGTTTTTTAGAAATTCTCTGAGATAGCGCACCTGACTCCCGTAGGCAGCGCACGAAGCCAAAATGTACCAATACGAAGCCTCGAAGTTGTAAGCAGCCACCTGTTTTGCCATTTCCCCACGAAGAAAATCAAAAACGTCTAGAAAGTAGGGGTATTAGTTCGCGAGATCCCAGTTGAGAGGAAGGGCTTGGTGAGCAGGGGAAAGTGCAAATAGTTTCCTGATCGCAAATGGGACAAGGGTTTTGGTGATGTTGACTACCACCAGTAGCTGTTCTTCGTGGCTAAGGTGATGGAAAGCTCTCTGCCTCTGACTGAGCAGGGAGCTTTATGCTTTGCATCAAGGACAATGATGCAAAAAAAGTATTGACACGCTATCTTTCTTTAATGTAGTTTCAGTGCATCATTGACTATGAAGAGGTGACGTATTGAGGCTTTTTAGTTTGGCTAACATCGCATCGGGTCATCCCTTCCGGGGGAAGATACCCGAACATAAAGGTTCTGGCGTGCATGCAGTGCAGATGAAGGACGTCTCTGCACTGGATGGCATCAGTTGGAACTCCTGCGTTGAAACCGAGATTACTGGTAAGCGTGAGCCGGATTGGCTGATTCAGGGCGATGTTCTTTTCGTCGCACGGGGCAGCCACAATTATGCCGTGCTGGTTGACGAAACAGAGCCTGCAGTCAAGGCGGTTGCCGCGCCGCAATTCTATCGTATCAGGTGTAAGCGGCAAGAGGTGTTGCCGGAGTATCTGGTGTGGTTTCTCAACCAAGAGCCGTGCCAGCGATATTTTCAACGCGAAGCCGAAGGATCGGTGACTAAGAGTATTCGTCGCAGTGTTCTGGAAGATACGTTTGTCGCTGTGCCAAGCCTGGAAAGGCAGCACAGTATCATCCGCCTCGCTTCAACACTCCACAAAGAACAGCAACTCATCAAGCAGCTTATCCATAACGGTGAAACCATGATGAACAGCATCGCAAACGACCTTTTGCACGGTCGGATGAAATAGAGAGGGACAACCCGCATGAACGCTAAAAACGATACCCCAATCAGCCAAGATTCTATTAATAAGGCCCTATGGTCAGCCTGCGATACCTTTCGCGGTACGATCAGCTCTGATACCTACAAAGACTTCATCCTGACCATGTTGTTCCTCAAGTACATCTCTGATGTCTGGCAGGATCACTATGATGGCTATAAGGAAGAACATGGTGACGAACCAGAGCTGATCATCGAGATGATGAAGAATGAGCGCTTTGTTGTCCCTGAAGTGATCATCAAGAATGACGATGGCAGCGAGAAGGACCGCTTCTTGGCCAACTTCTACAGCCTTTACGAGCGTCGCCATCAACCCGGTAACGGTGAGCGGATCGATATCTGTCTGCATGAAATCGAAGAAGCCAACGGCACCAAGCTACGCGATTCAAGCAAAAGTGTCTTCCAGGATATCAGCTTCAATACCGACAAACTGGGGGAAGAGAAGCAGAAGAACACCATCCTGCGCCACCTGCTTGAAGACTTCGCCAAGCCAGAAATGAACCTGCGGCCCTCCCGGGTCGGTTCTCTTGATGTGATCGGCAACGCATACGAATACCTGATCAAGAACTTCGCTGCCAGTGGTGGGCAGAAAGCTGGAGAGTTTTATACTCCGCCCGAGGTCTCGGATCTGATCGCTGAAATCCTTGCCCCGCAGCCGGGTGACACCATCTGCGATCCTGCATGTGGGTCGGCTTCTCTCTTGATGAAATGCGGTCGTAAGGTGCGCGAGAAGTTCGGCAAGAAGGATTACGCTCTCTACGGCCAGGAAGCGATCGGCTCTACCTGGTCGTTGGCGAAGATGAATATGTTCCTGCACGGTGAGGATAACCACAAGATCGAATGGGGTGACACGATCCGCAACCCCAAGCTGCTCGACAAGAATGGCGATCTGGAGTTGTTCGATATCGTCACCGCCAATCCTCCCTTCTCCCTCGATAAGTGGGGGCACGACGAAGCCGAGCATGACAAGTTCAGCCGTTTTCGCCGTGGCATTCCGCCCAAGACCAAGGGGGATTACGCCTTTATTCTGCACATGATCGAAACCCTCAAGCCGAAGTCCGGGCGTATGGGTGTGGTTGTGCCGCATGGGGTGTTGTTTCGTGGTTCGAGTGAAGGAAAGATTCGCAAGCAGTTGATCGATGAGAACCTGCTCGATGCGGTGATCGGTCTGCCGGAAAAGCTCTTTTACGGCACGAGCATTCCGGCATCAGTGCTGATTTTCAAAAAGGATAAGTCAGATAGCAATGTCCTCTTCATCGATGCCAGTCGGGAGTTTAAGGCGGGAAAGAATCAGAACCTTTTGACTGTCGAGCATATTGGCAAGGTGGTTGCTACTTATCGTAACCGTCAGACAATAGATAAATACAGTTATCTAGCTGCCCCTGAAGAGATTCGAGGAAATGACTACAACCTGAATATCCCGCGCTATGTCGATACATTCGAGGAAGAAGACGAAATTGACTTACTTGAGGTGAGGAAGGAACGGGAGATGCTGAGGGCCCAGTTAGCTGAGCTTGAGGAAGAGATGACGCAGTATTTGGGGGAGTTGGGTTATGGTGCCTGAAGGGTGGAAACCAACACAGCTTGGTGACCTAGGAAAGTTTTCTTCTGGAGGCACGCCAAGCAAGCAAAGGCCTGAATACTGGGGTGGAAATTTCCCATGGATTTCCGGCAAAGATCTTAAATCTCATTATCTTTTAGACAGCATTTTAAAGCTTAGTAAAGCCGGTTTTGAAAATGCAAAAATAGCCCCAAAAGGAGCAAGCCTAGTCCTTGTCAGGGGAATGACCCTTCTGAAAGATTTCCCTGTCGGTTATGCCACAAGGGAGATGGCATTCAATCAAGACCTGAAGGCTATAATACCTGCGAAGGATGTTGATTCCCTCTATCTGTCTTACTTGTTGTCAGGAAACAAGGAATATATAAAACAGTTAGTAAGTACAGCCGGGCACGGGACGGGCAGACTTGATACGGAAAGTTTAAAAGCATTTCCAGTAAACAAGCCACCCCTTCAGGAACAAGTCAAAATTGCCCAAATTCTCTTCGTTTGGGATAAGGCGATTACCACCACCGAACACCTGCTCAGCAACAGCCAGAAGCAGAAAAAAGCTCTGATGCAGCAATTGCTTACTGGCAAGAAGCGCTTCCCTGGGTTTGTGGGGGAGTGGGTGGAAGTCTCTATTAAGGATATAGGAAAGATTGTTTCTGGAGGTACGCCAGACACCAAGTCGAATAATTACTGGGGCGGCAATGTTTTGTGGATGACACCAACCGATGTAACTGCCTTGAAGACTCGCTTCATTATTGATACGAAAAGAAAAATTACCAAAGAGGGTATTCAGAATAGTTCCGCATCAATCGTTCCGCCAGGTTCCTTGCTTGTTTGTACTCGTGCGACAGTCGGTGAAATGTCTATATCGACGACCGATATAACGACAAATCAAGGATTCAAGACATTAATTCCGAATGGTAAGTTTGATGTGAATTATTTGTACTATCTCTTTGTTTTCCATAAAACTAAATTCATAAAATACGCGTGTGGTTCAACATTTCTTGAGTTGTCTAAAAAGGATTTTGAAAAACTGAGTTTCAAGTGTCCCGAACTTAAAGAACAGCAAGGAATTGCCTCGATCCTTTCCGCAGCAGATAGCGAAATTGAAGTATTACAGCAGGACCTGAACAATCTCAAACAAGAGAAAAAAGCCCTGATGCAGCAGTTGCTGACGGGTAAACGAAGAGTTTCAATATAGGGGGGGAAGATAATGTCGACATCACAAATGTTTCAAGATTTCCTTAGTAATTTGGCAATAGACAATGCTGACCGTATCAGCCTTCGTTACGGTGAGATAACGGCAAGCCTGAATAAAAAGTTCAGGGATACAGAATCAAAAATCGACAATAGTTTACAAGTCGGATCATATGGGCGATGGACTGCAATCAAGGGTATATCCGATTTGGATATGCTTTACATAATGCCAAAAGGAAAATGGGACGAGTACAAAGATGGAAGGCAGTCTCAACTTTTAACGGATACAAAAGACGCTATAAAGGCTAGGTATCCAACGACCACTGTTTTGGTCGATCGTCTCGTTGTTAGGGTCCTATATCAAAATTTCCACGTTGAAGTTCAACCTGTCTTTAAGCAAGAAGATGGGAGCTTTAAATACCCCGACACTTACAACGGAGGTAGCTGGAAGATAACCAAGCCTCGTGAAGAAATATCTGCCATGGCGGAGTTCGATGCCCAGAAAAACAAGAATCTGCGGCGACTGTGCAAAATGGCCAGAGCTTGGAAAAATAAGCATGGTGTAGGTATGGGTGGATTGCTAATTGATACATTGGCCCATAATTTTTTGAAAAAAACAACTGAATATGATGATAAAAGCTACCTCTATTATGACTACATGAGTCGAGATTTTTTCGAATATTTAGCAGGTCAGCCAAATCAAGATTACTACGCAGCACTGGGCAGTGGTCAAAGAGTCAAAGTTAAAAAGAAATTTCAAAGGAAGGCCAAAAAAGCCTACAACCTCAGTTTGAAAGCAATAGAAGCTGAAGGCGAGGAGGCCGTAAGAAAAAAATGGAAGAAAGTGTTTGGTCGCCAGTTCCTAGCAGTCCAGGTGGAAAATGTAGAAAAGAGCGAATCGGTACTCTCGAATGCATTTGGGTCTTGGCGCAACACTGAGCAATTCATTGAGAATACATATCCTGTAGATATCCGTTATGACCTCCAGATAGATTGTGAGGTGTCACAAAATGGATTCCTCACTCGTTCTTTGATCAATATGCTTAAGGAAAAAATCCCCTTGTTGGCAAGTAAGCGATTAGTGTTTAGCGTGAAGGCGATTGACGTCCCGGGTTCTTATCACCTTGAATGGAAGGTTTTAAATCGTGGGGACCTAGCGAAGCAGCGGAATATGGTCAGAGGTCAGATTGTTCGTGACACCGGGCATTCTCGCAAAGAGGAAAGTACCAACTTCAGAGGTGATCATTTAGTTGAATGCTATGCAATTCTGAACGGGGTGGTCGTCGCCAAGGATCGTATCAAGGTGCCAATTAAGGCAGGAGCTTAGTAATGGAAAAACAAGACGTTCTTAAGCAAATCACTGATACCGCTTATAACGTGGGAATCGGGGCCAAAAAGCACTTTGCTACATACGATATCGTTGAAAAGGCGCCGGGCGGGATTAGTTTTCTGATTTTGGCGGTGGGCGTTTTCGCCCTGTTTATTCCTGCACTAACAGCCAAGGTACTCTCTGCAACCTTTATCGTGTTGGGAATTGTTAGTTTGTACATAACTTTTTACAATGAAACAAAGCTGAAATATTCAGAAAAGGGCGATCAACTCACACTGCTTTACAATAAGCTAAAGGCTCTTTACTACCGAGTAAAGAGCCCTGGTGAGTCAAACTTTGAAAGTGAGATGGGGATTTTAGCAGACATAGAGTCTCAATTTATTTCGATCAGTCATTGCAAGCAGATTTTATTTAGTGACTGGTATGCACATTATAAATTTTTTTGGCAACACCAGATCGACTGGGTAAATGAGCAGAAAAAATTCAAATTCTTTCGTGATAAAGTACCCCTGTCCCTTTCTTTAACTATCACTATGTTAGTGCTGCTGATAGTCGGCATTGCTGTGAACAACTCAACGGTTGCCGTAAAGCTGTGGGAATGTATGGCTAAATAGTTACGCTGAAAGGACAGTATTATCCACCTCCACACCAGCAAAATTTTCAACGACGATCTGACCAAGGCCGGTTGTCTTCACCCCATAGCCGAGAACAAAACCGACGGCTGGCACTGGTACGCCCACCGCATTAATCTGATGCGAAAAAAGTGTATCATCGTGATGGAGGAGAACAGCCGCTACGCGCTGTTTTTTGTCGGTTTGAAGAAGAAAGACTTCGCTCAATTCGATAAAGTTTTGACCAGTCGTATTATTGCGGAAGCAAGCGGGCTGTGCGATCTGCCGCACCCCGGTCCAAATGAAAAATTGATTACGGCGGTCGAGCGGCAATGTACGACTACCGTCTTGTCTAAAGGACTGGATCGTAGTGTACAGGCCCACATTCGGCAGGTTGCTGAAGATGTGGAAATTTTCGTCAAGTATCACACTGGTCGGCTGCCTGAATCGGCGGATGAAGAGTTTAGTTTGGGGTTTCAGATCAACGAAAGATATCGGAAGCGCAAAGGTGATAAGGATTACTTCGTCCCGTATAAAATATGGCGCGATTCACTTCTGGTTTTACTGACGCCTCAAGCGGGTTCGAATGTTGTTAATCTGGCTGACTTTAGGAAAAGACAGGCAAAAGGCTGACGGCAGTTGTAATATACAAGGTTACAACTGCGTAGAATGGTAAGGTTGCTGCCTCAACTATCTGTATCTACTGGGAAAAGATGTGCAGTAATGACATAATGGCGCGGATTTAGTGGTTCGAGAGCGTCGCACCGTCAAAAACGATCAATAAAAAGGGTGAATATTATGGAAATCAAGAAGTTTCAGGTTGGCAATGTAGGCCGATTTTCCAGCCTTGAAATTCCACTTGCGCCTACTGATGAAAAATTGTCGAACGTTACGGTATTCGTCGGTAATAACGGTGCAGGCAAGACCTCATTATTGAAATCTCTTGCCATCTCTTTGAGTTGGTTTGTTGCCCGTTTGCGTAGCGAAAAGGGTAGCGGCAGCCCAATACCAGAAAACCATATAAAAAACGGTACCTCTTCGGCCTCAATAGATATTGAAGTTAGTGATGGCCAAGGACCTGGCACCGAACCTCATGGAACCGCTGTTTTTGAATGGACGTTGGTAAAAACCAAAAGAGGGCGTAAGGGCGATGTCTCGAGCCAGCTCAGTGTTGTAACAAGACTTGCTGATTACTACCGGGCAATGCTGACTACTGAACCAAAATCATCATTACCTCTGATGGCTTATTACTCAGTTGAGCGTGGGGTTCTGGATATCCCGCTGAAAATTAGAGGAAAGCACACTTTTGAGCAGTTGGACGGCTACGCTAATTCATTAACCCAAGGTGTCGATTTTAGGCGTTTTTTTGAATGGTTTCGCGAACGGGAAGATACGGAAAATGAAACGGGTATTTCGCAGGAGTTGTTTGAAAAGGTGGCTGCGATGCTTGAGCAAGGAACTGAAGCATGGGAAAAGTTATCTGAGTTTCAGGCCTCCGCTCGTGATCGGCAGTTAACTGCCGTGAGAACAGCTATCAGTGTCTTTATGCCTGGCTTCAAAAATCTGCGAATTAGACGCAAGCCGCGATTGCATATGTCGATTGATGAAGAGGGTGAAACCCTGAATGTTGCTCAGCTCTCGCAAGGTGAAAAATCGCTTATGGCACTCGTCGGCGACATTGCGCGACGTTTGGCGATGATGAACCCGGCGCTGGAGAATCCTCTGCATGGTGACGGTATCGTCCTGATAGATGAGGTCGATTTACACTTGCACCCTAAATGGCAACGATCCCTGATCGATAGGCTTGTCCAAACTTTTCCGAACTGCCAGTTTGTACTGACCACCCATTCCCCTTTAGTTATTAGCGATACCAAGGATATCTTGTGCTATGTGCTGGATGATGGCGAATTGACCGTCATGACAGGTCTGTATGGTCTGGATGCGAATCAGGTTCTGCTTAAGGTGATGGATACCGACATCCGCAATGCCGAAATCAATTCCAAACTCTCTGATTTGCTAGAGAAAATTCAGGACGGGCAGCTTCCAGAGGCGCAATCAGTATTAAGTGAGCTGGCCAGTGAGTTACCAGAAGGTCATATCGAATTGATGAAGGCACGTCTGTTGATCCGAAAGCTGGAGTGGCGTCATGCGAAAGATCAATAAAGGCGCAGAACCACCAAGTTTAAGCGCGTGGAAGCGAGCTAATCCTCAGTGTCGGTACAAGGACCTGTCTTTTGATGTTCGACAAGGCATCAGATCTAGCTGTGTTACGGAACAGTTTTCTCTATGCGCCTATTGTTGCACTGAAATTGCCAATAGCAATACATCGTGCCATAACGAGCATGTCGAGGCCCAGAGTCTCGCAGGGGGGCGCACACTGGACCACACGAATATAGTGGCGAGTTGCAACAGTGCAAAGAGCTGCGGCGAAGCGCACGATTCGCAAGGTTTGCCACTCACACCCTTGATGGATGAGTGCGAATCAGAGTTGAAATTCTATCTGAGTGGCAGGGTTGAAGGGCAAACTGATAGAGCTAAAGAAAGCATACGAGTTCTTAACCTTGGAGATACTCATCATAACAATCGTGCCCTTATCGAAACCAGAAAGCAGTTTGTTGACACGCTGATCTACATGCAGGGAGCCACCCCGGAAGACATTACCCTGCTTGATGATGAATTTTTACAGATGATCACAGAAGATATCAGTACGCCACAGGATGGTAAATTGCTTCCCTTCTCACCAGTGTTGGTGAATATTTTGAGGGACTTGTTGGCTGCATAAAACGGGTCGCTTTGATAACGATAAGGATGCTACGTGGATCATCTCCCCAAATTTCAGGAAGAATACAGCGCCAAAATCCCTGCACTTACTCTTTTATGCAATCTTGGTTGGACATTCCTGCCACCGGAGAACGTTCTATCTGCCCGTGACGGCAAAACTTCTGAAGTCGTGCTGCGTGATGTGCTGCGCGCTGAGTTGCAAAAGCGTCGTTTCGCCTTCGCCGGTTGCGAACACCCTCTCTCCGAAAAAGCCATTGATAACATCCTTGCTGAAGTCTGTTCTCCTGCCCTGAACGAAGGACTGGCCGTTGCCAACGAAAAGCTCTACAACCATCTTCTCTACGGCATCTCTGTCACTGAGTTCGTCAACGGTAAAAAGGCCAACCCCACCATTGCGCTGATCGATTGGCACCGTTCCGAAAATAACAGCTTTCTTTTCACCGAAGAATTCAGCGTGCTACGCACCGCTGGTGTTGAACACCGTCGTCCCGATATTGTTTGTTTTGTCAATGGCATCCCGTTGGTGGTGATCGAAGCCAAGCGTCCCGACGGCAACGCTAAAAAGGGTCCGACAATCGAAGAGGGGATTTCCCAGAACATTCGCAATCAGCGTAACGACGAGATTCCTCATCTTTTCGCCTACAGTCAGATCCTCCTTTCGATCAACGGCACCGATGGCCGTTACGGCACCCAGGGGACCCCGTCCAAATTCTGGTCGGCTTGGCGAGAGGAAGACATCAGCGGCGCTGAATTTTTTCGCATGAAGAACAAGCCCCTGACCGAGAAGCAAAAGTCTCTCTTGTTTGATCATCGCCCTGCGGCGGATCGGCAATGGTACGAGTCGTTGGTCGCAGGCGGTGAACTGGCCGTTACCGGGCAAGACAGAACAATCGCAAGCCTTCTTATGCCGAAGCGTCTGCTGGAGATGATCCGTCTCTTTGTCCTCTTCGATAAAAAGGTCGGTAAGGTCGTAGCCCGATATCCTCAGTTGTTCGGAATCAAGCGTCTGATCGAACGGATCAACACCAAGCGCAAGGATGGTGGACGTGAAGGGGGAGTAATCTGGCATACCACTGGCTCGGGCAAGTCATTCACCATGGTATTTCTATCCAAGGCGTTGATCCTTCACGAT
>JAJRQB010000038.1 GCA_024280485.1 Deltaproteobacteria bacterium | reverse complement strand
GGAGGATACACCCATGGAACTGTTACCCCAGGCCTTGATCGACGGAATTCTGCTCGGCGGCATCTACATTACCATCGCGATCGGCTTCTCGCTGGTTTACGGAGTGATGCACATCATCGATTTCGCTGTCGGCGAATGGATTATGCTCGGCGCTTTTCTTGGCCTCTACCTCAATAAGTGGACCGGCCTCGACCCCTTCCTGCTGCTACCGCTGGTCTTTATCGTCTTCGGCCTGATCGGTTATTTTCTCCAGCCGGTCATCCACCGCGTGATCAGCGGCCGCCAGGGCAACCCACTGCTGATGGGGCTGGTCTTCACCTTCGGCCTGGCGCTGATGTTCCGCGGCATCGCCCTGACCGGCTTCGGTTTTTTCAGCCATTCGATCCCCTCGGTCTTCTCGTCCAGTTCCTTCTTCTATGAGAAGGGGACCTTCTTCATGACCGTCTCCGGCATCCGCCTGGCCGGACTGGTCTACGCGCTGGTGATTACCGTTGCTCTACACTGGCTGCTGAAGAAGACCAATTTCGGACTCGGGGTGCGCGCCCTGGCCCAGAATCGCGATGCGGCGGCACTGATGGGGGTCAACGGCAAGCGGACCAGCTCCTACGTTTACGGGATCTATGTTGGAATCAGCGCCATGACCGGAGTGCTCATCGGCAGCATCCTCTCGGTCAGCGCCCAGATGGGGCCCGATTACACCATCGTCGCCTTCTTCGTGGTGGTACTGGCCGGCATGGGTCATCTGGCCGGCGTCCCCTGGGCGGCCTTTTTGCTCGGACTGGTGCAGTCGTTCTTCCTGATCTACCTCGACCCCGGCCTCACCATGCTGGCGGTCTTCGCCATCCTCTTCACCATCCTGCTGGTCTCCCCCCGGGGCCTGTTCGCTAAGGGAGTCTGAGCCATGCGCAGCAAAGTTATCACCTGGAGTGTCCTGGCCGTCCTGGTCCTAGGGGTCGTACCCTTGTTTGTCAGCGACACCTTCGTTCTGCGAATCCTCACCGAGGCGATCATGTGGATCGGGCTGGCCATCACCTTTGATGTCCTGGCTGGCTACACCGGTTACCTGAATTTCGGTCACGGAGCCTTCTTCGGAATCGGCGCCTATACGACCGCGATTATGATGGTTCGCGCCAACTGGCCCTTCACCACGGCGCTGCTGGCCGCTGCACTGGTCACCGCTATCTGCGCGCTGGTGGCGGGCATCCCGACCCTGCGTTTGCGCGGTGCCTACTTCGCCATCGCTACCTGGGCCCTTTCGCTGGCGATCCAGCAATTGGCACTGATTCTGACGATTACCGGTGGTCCGGACGGCATGCGTCTGCCGCCGTTTTTGGACCCGGTCTACTTCTTCTACCTGATGCTCGGCGTGGTTTCGGCAACCTTTTTTCTGCTCTGGTATTTACTCGAGCGCGCGCCCTTCGGCCTCAAGCTCAAGGCGATCCGCGAGGATGAACTGGGTGCCCAGTCCCTCGGTCTCAACCCGACCCGACTTAAGATTCAAGCCTTTGTTCTCTCAGCGATACCGACCGGAATACTGGGCGGCATCTACGCCTACTGGATTACCTTTATCGACCCGGCTTCGACCCTGAGTGATCTGGTCAGTGATCAAGCGCTGGTAATGGTGGTCTTCGGTGGCATGGGGACGTTGATCGGGCCGGTCATCGGCGCACTCTTGATTTTCTCCTTCAAGACTATCTTCTGGGCCTACCTGTCCAATTTCCAACTCCTCTACCTGATTATCCTCGGAGCGGTCATCGCTCTGAGCGTGGTATTTTTACCGAATGGACTCTGGGGAACCATCAGGAACCGCAAAAACAGGAGAGGCGGACCGAAAAAAAATCAGGAAAGCCTATCGAGGGACGCTGAAGCAGATAAAAAGAGTGAAACAAAATCTGCCCTGGCCGCCGAACTCAAGGCCTGCACACAGAAAGACGGGGTAAAATGATGGCTACGCCACTGCTAGAACTGAAATCGGTGACCAAAACCTTCGGCGGTCTGACTGCCAACAACCAGGTCTCATTCAAGGTTCAGCCCGGAGAAATTGTCGGCCTGATCGGCCCCAACGGCGCAGGCAAGACCACCCTGTTTAATGTAATCAGCGGGTACTACGCCCCCTCGCATGGTCAGATTCTGTTCAAGGGCAAGGATATCAGCGGCAAACCTCCCTACGAGCTTGCGGCACTTGGGATTGGTCGGACTTTCCAGGTGGTCAAACCCTTTCCAGGCTTAAGCGTGTTGGAAAATGTGCTGATCGCCTCTTTTTTGCGTTATCCCAAGCGCGCCCAGGCGGAAGAACACGCCTGGCACATCCTGGAAATCACAGGTTTGGCTGATCGTGCCGAGGTCTCGGCCGCCGGACTGACTCTGGCCGGTCGCAAGCGGCTGGAAATCGGCAAGGCGCTGGCCCTTGAACCTTCTTTCCTGCTACTCGACGAGGTTGTCGCCGGACTCAACCCGACCGAGGTCGATCTGACCATCGAGTTGATTCTCAAGGTCCGTGACCAGGGGGTTACCATCCTGATTGTCGAACACATCATGCGGGTCATAATGCAGATCTGTGATCGACTGGCGGTACTCAATTACGGCGAAAAGATTGCCGAGGGGACACCGGCTGAGATCTCCAGCAACCCTGCGGTTATAAAAGCTTATCTGGGAGAGACAGCGGCATGAATATTCTCGAAATAAACTCGATATCAGTCAAGTATGGTGATTTTCAGGCACTCTGGGATATCTCCTTTTCGGTCAAAGCCGGGCAATTGGTTGCACTAATCGGTGCCAACGGAGCCGGAAAGACCACGACTCTGAAAACAATCTGCGGTCTGGTCCCGCTGGCCGAAGGACAAATCAACTACCAGGGGGGGCAAATCAGTGGACAACCAGTCCATCAGGTGGTCGATCAGGGGATCACTCTGGTTCCTGAAGGACGCCAGCTCTTTCCAAAAATGACTGTCGAAGAGAATTTGCTGATCGGCGCTTACCTGAAGAGAACCCAGCATAAGAAGACCGAAACCCTGCAGCGGGTTTATCAACTCTTCCCGCGTCTTGAGGAGCGTCGCACCCAGACCGCCGAGACCCTCTCCGGCGGTGAGCAGCAGATGGTCGCTATCGGTCGGGCACTGATGCAGGACCCGAAGGTAATCATGTTCGATGAGCCAAGTCTGGGTTTGGCTCCGATTCTGGTTCAGGAGGTCTTTGATGTCATACAGCAGCTTCATCAGCAGGGCTTGACGGTGTTCATCGTTGAACAGAATGTCCACCAGACCCTCAAAATTGCCGATTACTGTTACGTCATGGAGAATGGTCGAATCGTTCAGGAGGGAACCGGCAAGGATCTGGAATCTGATCCCAAAATCCGCGAAGCCTACCTGGGCTTCTGAACTGTTCTTCTAATTAACACCTGCGTTACAATTTGCTACAGGAGTTCGCATGTCCATCAAGCATATACTTGTCCACCTTGATCTCTCTCCACAAAGCCGTTCCCGGCTCGAGTACGCCCTTGGACTGGCGCGCCAGCAGCAGACGTTTTTGAGCGTATGCTATGCCGTCGATGACCCTGATCGTCATCAGGAGGAGCAGGCGCAACTCAAGGATTTCTTCCTCGAACAGACCGACAACAATGACCCTCCGGCAGAGTGGCTCAACCTGAAGGAGGCCAGAAGTAGCCAGGCATTAAATCTCGAGTTTTGCAACCTGGCGCGCTGTGCCGATCTGGTCATCGTTGGCCAACCCGACCCGAAAATAAATCCGGGAGCTTCCCAGGATCTGACGGAGAAACTTGTTTTGCTTAGTGGTCGGCCGGTGTTGATACTCCCCTATGCCGGACAGTTTGATCCACAGTGTGAACGGGTCATGGTCGCGTGGAACGGCGGGCGCGAATCGACACGTTCAATACATGACGCTCTGCCGTTATTGCAACAAGCCCAGCAAGTCAACCTTATCAGCCTCATTCCTGCCGGCGCTGAGATTTCCGAGTCACAAGGCTCGCTGGCGATGCTCGGCGAGCACCTTGCGCATCACGGCATTCATGCCCACACAGAGACCCAGATCTGTATCGAGATCAGCAAGGGCGATATGCTGCTTAACCGCAGCGCTGAAGAGGGGATCAGCCTGCTGATCGCTGGCGGCTATTACCGAGGCCAGTTAGGCAAGGTTGCCAAGCACCTACTGAAACATATGACACTTCCAGTTTTGATGGCCCATTAACAGTTCAAGGTGGTCAGGATGACATATCACACTACACTGCGTGCAACCTACCAATGGAATCAAAATATAATTAACTGTTAAGCTATCCTCTTTGTTTCAGACAGAGTGTGGAACGTTGCTGAAGGCTGTCGCCAGCTAGCATATACCACTATAATTGGCATTCTCCTTAATGCTGACAATTGACCATGGAGGACAACTCTATGCGTTTAACCGGAAAACACCTTATCGGTTTGAATTTCGTTTTGAACAGCGAAAACAGTTTCCGTGCAGTTAACCCGGAATCAGGGGAATTTCTTGAACCTGCTTTTGGGGAAGGAACATTCCGGGAGGTAGAGACTGCGACAGAGTTTGCAGAAAAAGATTTTGACTCATACAGGCTTGACCGGACGTGAGAGCGAATCAAGTATTCTTTTGGCAAAAATTGCCGGATCATCATTGGACAAAACCCCGTAGAGAAGCACAACGAACTCATCGCCGCCGTAACGCCCGACGGTATCCATATCGCGCGCGCACTCACTTAACCTTCGGCCGACAATCTTCAGCAGTTCGTCTCCGGCCAGATGTCCCAAAGTATCGTTCACTGCTTTAAAACGATCCAGATCGATAAACAACACCGCGACCCCGTGCCCCTCCCGAGCTCCTTGTGCAAGGTTCTGCTTGAGTCGGTCTCGCAGTAGGAAGCGATTTGGGATGTTGGTCAGGTGATCGAAATTGGCAAGACGATAATTCTCCTGTTCCGATTTTCTGCGCTCAGTAACATCGATAACTCCAGCCATAACTGTGGAGCACTTCTCCTTCATCACCTTTCACTGACGTCGCCGAAATGAGGACATTAGATGACTTCGCCATTCTTCTTGACCATCTGATAGGGGATGTCTTTAACGAAGCCGACCTGAAAGAACCTCGGCAGGATTGTCTCCTCTGCAACGCGCCCTGAATGTGCGCTGAGATACTTGGTTAATTTTGAACCAATAACTTCGTCGCGCTTGTATCCAAGCACTTCGATCCAGAAATCACTGATCTCAAGCAGACGACCCTTACGGTCGATTGAATGCATCATAATCGGTGTATCTGATGTATAAATCGCGAAAACTGGGGCTTTCCAGACGACGGGTACTTTTCTTGTCAGCAAGTTTCAACAGCCCACTCCCCTCGAAATGTAGTAGCGGCATAACCGGGAAAACAGGTGCTCGTGCCTATCAGGCGCTTCAACAGGGTCAAAAAACGAATAGTCCCCAAAAAGTTAAATCCATTTTCTCTTCTTAATCCAACGAAACAGGCCATGAAACTGAGTGCAATTACTATAAATTCCCTTCATTTTGCAAAGGAAAAAAGCGAAGGCAATGAGCCCAAGTCGTTAAAATATAACAATTATCCACCATTATTAACCACGTCCAGAAGCTACCAGCGATCACCCGATCTAAAGAGTTTCGACATGGGTCAGTTCATATTAAATCGAAAAAGTTACCTGTATTAAATTAAGCAATTCAAGCAAATAGAAAAGAGAACAAATGTAATATTGGATAGTTACCAGCCATATATTATAATTCAAAAAAAACATTGACAAGCAGCCATCTCCTTGGCTAAGCTCCCTTTAAGAAAAGAAATAACCATTATTAATTGGGTACTTAAGTAGATTTACCAAAGGATATTAGACGGTTAAACAATAAAATATAGTCTCCGATAAAGGCAAAATCAGAGCAATCTGGTGACGCAAAACCAAGGGTCCTGCCATAACAGGACAGCCGGGTTGCCGAAGAGAGTGTGTCGATACTACATCCTCCCCGCTTACCTCCCAGCATCGAACGCTCACCTCCGGTACTGAGGCGAGCGTTTTTATTCGCCCGCACACAAAAATAATCACTCTGAAAAGAGCAAACCATGGGAAACCATGGGGCGCAGAACCACGGGACTAAAGGGATTTCCTAGGTCAGCCGGGTCGCCAGAGATATTTCCTGGCGACCCTTTTTCTGTTATCTGGTCCGTCAAGACAAGAAAGGACCCGAACATGACAGTCATATCTCAATTCAACAAGCTCTGTAATTTCTTCAAATTCTCCCTGACAGCAATCTGTTTAACCGTCTGCTTCAGCAGTACTGCAAGCGCTCTTGATATCGACCTTGCGTGGGACGCTAGTAGCGAACTGAGCATTACGGGCTACAAACTTTACTATCAGCCGAATTCGCGAAATATATCTATAGAAAAAAATGAAACGATCCCTGTTGATGTGGGGGATCAAACCTCGGCAACCCTAACTGGCCTGCCTGATAACCAGGTTTATTACTTTGCTGTCAGCGCCTATGACCAGATGGGCAACGAAAGCCCTCTTTCTGACGTTATTGCAAACGGCTGGACCCCGAGTCTTATCGCTCCCGAACATGGCACAAACCAAGAGGGGTCCTCCTATGTGACCTTTGTCTGGGATACGGCTCCCTCCAACTATCCTGTCAGTTACACCCTCTATTACGGCACGGATCCACAACTTAATTCTGCAGTGGTGCCGTTGGCAATACCATCCCCAACAAAGAAAAACCCACTGGCTCTTTTGTTGGCTTTATTGGCAGTCACCTATCTGATCTTTGGGCAGAAGAGGATCAAGCTGAACCTCGTCGGTGCGACCTGCCTGTTCTTTGGTCTGGTTGCCACAGGCTGCGGCGGCGGTGGCAGTGGCGATGGCGTAAGTGGAGGGTCTGCAAATAACCCGGCAGCAGCGCCACAGACAACGGTCGCCGTTGTAGCAGGAAAATCTGACTATCACGAGGTCTATGACCTTGCACCGGCAACAACTTATTACTGGAAGGTTATTGCGATCGACGATGATAACCCTGGCCTCAGATATGAGAGTGATACTTTTACTTTCACAAATTAGGTCATTGCAGTTCTAGACACAGATAACATTTTAAACTTGCCGATAACGGCAATAACAACTCCTCTGATAAGAGCAAACCATGGGAAACCATGGGGCGCAGAACTACGGGACTTACAGGGATTCCCCTAAAGTCAGCCGGGTCGCCAGAGATCAATTCTGGCGACCCGTTTCATTATCGGGTCCGTCAGCCAAACAAAGGCTGGAAAGGACCAAAATATGTTAACCCATCATCTCATCGGTAAAATCCTACTGCTTCTGACCCTATGTCTATTCTGCATAACGAGTTTTGCTGCAGCCAAAGACGTGAGTCTGAGCTGGGATCCAAACCAGGAATCCGACATTGCCGGATACAAAGTATATTACGGTTATTCAACAAGTTCCTATAGTGGTTCGGAGGCCTTCGAAGGGCTGTCCCCCCTCGACGTGGGAAACTCAGTCGATATAACCCTGACCGGTCTGGATGACAGCATCCCCCACTATGTTGTCATCTCTGCCTACAATTTCAAAGGCCTTGAAAGTGGTTACTCTCAAGAGGTCTTCTCGCCTGCCGTTGCCAATAACGATAGTGATAATGATGGTTTTGAAAACACGGTCGATTGCGATGACAACAATCTGGCCATCAATCCGAGCGCAAATGAAATTCCGGGCAATGGCGTTGACGAAAATTGTAACGGTATGGCGGATGACACTGTCATCGCGCTGCCGGCAAATGCCATCGAAGCCACAACAGGTTCTATCTCTGCGCCGATGCAGGTATTAACCGACCCAACTGCTGCAAACGGCACCTATATCCAATCCTCCAGCAACAACTCTGGTACTGCAGCCTACAACATCAACATTGATTCTCCGGGGATTTACAAGGTTGTTGCCAGAGTTTCAGCAGCCAACAACAGCTCAGATTCCTTCTTTGTCAACGTCGACAATCAAGGAGAAGTCATCTGGGACCTCAACCCGACCGGCGCAGCAAATCAATTTAATGTCTGGCGAGAAGATGAGCTAACCAGTCGCGGCACAGGATCTTTCAGCGCACCTCAATTCGATCCCTACACCGTTGAACTACAGGCAGGGAATCATGCCATCAACCTGCGGGGTCGCGAGAGCAATGCCAAGCTCGATTATTTCTATGTCGTTAAGGTTGCAGATATCCCTGTTCTCGACGCAGATCAGGATGGCTATGACCTTGATTCCGACTGCGATGACAACAACCCGGCGATCAACCCGGGTGCAATTGAAATTCCCTACAACGGCATCGATGAAAACTGTAACGGTCTGAGTGACGATGACGATCTCGACCTGGACGGTTACGGCATTGTGACCGATCATGATGACAACAACCCGGCGATCAACCCGGGTGCGACTGAAATCCCCTACAACGGC
>JAJRQB010000037.1 GCA_024280485.1 Deltaproteobacteria bacterium | reverse complement strand
TGCGGGAGAACCGCAAGCACGGTTTGATGAGGGAGGGCTGGGTCAGACGGTTGGAAAGGGTATCCTCGTCTAACGAAAGTGACGGGCACGCATACGTAATCTAAACATGTTTGAACCTGCCTTCTACTCTACCTAATTGTTGCTGTGAGAGAAGGAAGCTCAGAGGGGGAACAGTGGCATAGCAATGGTTATGAACTGCCATGGTGAACGGGACGGTCACAGGATAAGAGACGAGCGCAACAGCCCGTCCATGGTTGACTACATTGTTGTGTAGTTAAGTTATGGAGTGATTGACAGTGTACGACAATTCGCGTACAGTTTAAAAGGTGGGGGGGAGATTGGTGGGATTCAAACAAGTCAAGGCGCAGCTGATCGACTGCCTGAACAGCGGGCGGATCAGACATGAAGAGCGCGGTTCAATCGAAGTGAAAAATCTGCTGGCGATAGGTGAGGTGATACCCGCTCAGGTGGCGGCGCTGATTGCTCGGGCACGTGGTGGTGATCATAGCAGCAGCCCCCATCATTTCGACCGGAAGATCCTGGTACATACCATCAAGGTTCGGCACCAAGGGGCCAGCTGGTATATCAAATGGTACTTCCTGGAACCCAATGCGATCTTTATCAGTGTGCATGTCTAAAGGTGATGCGTATGGATATTCTCAAAGTCGGTGATCAGGAAAAAGGTGCCTGTGAAAAGTGCGCGGCATTCGTAACCGTCACTTACCAGTTACGCGATGTGCCGTTCAGTGATGGCTGCGGTCTGGTTAAGCAGGTGCTGGTCGGTGTCTGTGAGCAGTGCGATCAGGTTTGCGTGTTGCCCCAACAGTCGACTCCTGTGGTCAAGCGGGCCTTGGAGAAGCAACGCAAGCCGGTCGAGAGCCGGGTTCCGGCGCATATGGTCGATATCCTCAATCTGGCCAGTGTCGAAGTCGGTTGCGGAACTGAGTTTATCCCCTATATCGTCAAGTATTACCTCCATGCGCTCGCCAGTCGGAAGATGTCGGCTAAGCGTTTACCTGGCTACCTGACCACCGATCTGGCCAAAGGCAAGGCAGAGAAGCGGATATCGTTGAAGGGGCAGCATGTTGTTGAAGAGGTCAGCGAACTGAAAGCGTTGACGCAGATCGAAAGCACCAGCGATCTGATCAGGGGCGTCATCCTGAAAATAAACGACGATATCGTGCAGAATAAACGCTTAAAACCGTTGAATGAATTACGCGGGATAGCGGCGGCGGTTGGTTGACAGACTCTCGGAGGGGTTCGATGTGGTGTTCTTAGGCCAATAAATAGATGATTTTGAAAGCTGCTTTTCAGCTTGATGCTGAAGGGCGGCTTTTGTTGTTTTTGGGATACCAGTGGCTACGCTGAAGAATATTCCCGTTTTGGGAACATTTGTAGTTGTTATTGTTTTGGGAACTATTGTATAGTTATGAAAAACGTCATCGCAAAAAGAACGCTCAGGGAGTTCTGGGAAGAATACCCGGATTCAGCCGGGTCACTACAGGCCTGGCACGCAGAGGCCAAGGCTGCGGAGTGGAAAACTCCAGCTGATATCAAGGCGCAGTATCGTAGTGCCAGCATTCTGAAGGACAGCCGGGTGGTGTTTAACATCTGTGGCAACAAGTATCGATTAATCGTCAAAATCAATTACGGCCATGGGGTCGTTCGAATCCGATTTATCGGCACCCACAAAGAGTATGACGCGATCGATGCGGAGACAATCTGATGATTCCTAAAATAATCAAAAATGAAATTGAATATGACGCTGCGCTGGAACAGCTTGATCTGCTGATGGACGCTGCCGCCGGTTCTGCTGACGCTGAAACGCTTGAGCTTTGGGCCACTTTAATTGAGCTGTATGAGCAAGAAATCCACCCTATAGAACTACCCTCTGCCGTTGACGCGATCCGTTTCCGTATGGATCAGGCAGGCCTCAAGCAGCAGGATCTAGTCCCTTATCTTGGCAGTCGCAGTAAGGTGTCCGAAGTCCTCTCCGGCAAACGTCCTTTATCTCTGGCGATGATGCGCAAGCTCCACACCGATTTGGGTATTCCCGCCGAGGTTCTGCTTCAGGAACCAGAGGCAAAACTCCCCGCGCCCCTGGAGGGGATCGACTGGAATCACTTTCCCCTCAAGACAATGTTGAACAGAGGGTGGCTATCCGATGTCGATAAGGGTTTGCCTGTCGTCAAAGAGAGGGCCGAAGAATATCTCAGCCGTTGGGCTGCACCGCTCGGAGACTATGCCCTGCAGCCAGCGCTGTTGAGGCAACAGGTGAGATCTGGCGGCAAGTCGGATGGATATGCTCTGACAGCCTGGAAAATCCGTGTTTCTCTGCAAGCCCTTGAGCAGGATCTGCCAGTCTACCAAGCGGGGACGATCACTCAGGATTTTATCGGTGACCTGGTGCGACTCAGTTATCTGGATAACGGCCCGCTTTTGGCCAGAGAATTTCTGCACAAGCATGGCATCCACTTTGCCGTCGAAGAACATCTACCTCATACCCACCTTGACGGTGCCGCAATCAAAATGCCCAACGGTGCACCGCTGGTTGCTTTGACTTTGCGCCATGATCGGCTCGATAACTTCTGGTTCACCCTCTGTCACGAACTGGCCCATATCTCCCTCCATTTTGACAGTGGCGATTGTGATGCTTTTTTTGATGATCTCGATCAGGCGGAGGTCAATTCCGTAGAAGGCGAGGCCGACAAATGGGCCGGTGAGGCATTGATCCCGAGCGATGCCTGGAAAGCGGCGGATCTGTGTCGGCAGCCGACCCTTGAGCGGGTTCGTTCATTTGCTGCCGCGATGAGGGTTAATCCGGTGATTCCGGCTGGTCGGGTCAGAAGAGAAACGGGAAATTATCGATTGTTTGGGAGGTTTGTGGCGGGGCAGAAGGTGCGGTACTTTTTTGAAGGGTGATGGTACTAAAGCAATAAAGCAGCTACGTTATATATTACTTGAAGGCCAAGTTAACTCCCCGGAAGTTAAAGAGAAAATAAATATATAAACAGACTGTTTCTTGCGCCGTCTCCTGCTATCAATCTGAGCAAACCCGATAGCGAAGGAGGCTTAAATGGATAAT
>JAJRQB010000036.1 GCA_024280485.1 Deltaproteobacteria bacterium | reverse complement strand
TGGTTACACCTGGGCAACATGTACGACATCGCCCCTTTTTACGCCCTGGTGATTATCCTCATGATCAAACCCTACGGCCTGTTTGGCACCAAGAACATCGAGAGGATCTGACACTATGGCATCGGCTCACTCACGAATGAACTGCGGCGAGTTCCGCACCACCTATCAGCAAGATACAACCATCTTTCCGACCCCGCTGGCACGCCGGACCGCGATCTTTTCGGTCATTTTTCTGCTGGTGGCACCCTATTTTCTAAACCCCTACTACCTCAATCTCGGCATCCAGATCGGCTACTACGGTATTGCCGCTCTGGGGCTGAATATGGTGGTCGGCTTCACCGGCCAGATCTCTCTCGGCCATGCGGCATTCTTCGGTTTTGGTGCCTTCGCCTCGGCTTGGCTCAACAACACCACCGGTCTGCCGGTCTTCTTCTGCATCCCGTTGGCGGGAGCCATGACCATGGCTCTGGGCCTGATCGTCGGCATTCCGGCCGGGCGGATAAAAGGCTTGTATCTGGCGATTGCAACCCTGGCGTCACAGTACATTCTCGAAGACTTCTTCTCCCGCGCCGAATGGTTCACCGGTGGCTCTTACGGGGCAATGGCCAACCCTTTCTCGATCTTCGGCTTTGAATTTGACAACGATCAGCGTTACTTCTACGTGGTCCTCTTCTACGTCGTAGTCATGTTCCTGCTTGGTACCAACCTGATGCGCAGTCGCGATGGCCGCGCTTTTGTTGCAGTCCGCGATCATTACCTCTCTGCTGAAATCATGGGGATCAACCTGACCAAGTATCGCATTCTCTCCTTCGGCATCTCGTCACTCTACGCCGGGATCGGCGGTGCTTTGTTTGCACATTACCTCGGCTTCGTTTCAGCCGAAGGTTTCACTATCGGTCTCTCAATTCAGTTTTTAGGGATGATTATCATCGGCGGTCTCGGCTCCGTCATGGGCACGCTGTTGGGAACCGCCTTCATGGTGCTCTTGCCCGAGGTAATGGAAGCCGGAGTCGGTCTTATCGGCGGTGGTTCCTCTAGCCTGATCCAGGCGTTGGCCTATATCAGAGAGATGGCCATCGGCCTGGCGATCATCCTCTTTTTGATTTTTGAACCAGACGGACTGGCTCATCGTTGGAGGATGATCAAGGCCTACTGGAAGCTCTATCCCTTCTCTTATTAAGAGAGAGGGATGTCGAATAGCAGTTTATTTTCAAGGCTCGCAAGGCGGGTCAGTAGGTAACCCAAGGGAGGAAGACAATGCGCAAATCGATTATGTTAGGAAGTTTATTGGTTGCTTCATTAGCTTTTGCCGGTGGTGCGTTCGCCGCAGACAAAATTCCGGTTGGCCACTTGGCCTGCTACACCGGACCGACTTCAGATGTTGGAGGCCCCTTCGGTAACGGCGTCGCTGACGCTCTGGGCTATATCAACAAAACAGGTGGAATCAACGGCAAACTTCTCGACTACGACACCGTTGACTACTCCTACAATGCTCCACGTGCCGTAGCGACCTATAAAAAATGGATGTCGGGTCTCAAGCCAGTCGCCATTCAGGGCTGGGGCACCGCTGACACCGAAGCTCTGGTCAAGTTTATCGCCAAAGACAAAGTCCCGTATTTTTCTGCATCTTACTCCGGTCACCTGACCGACCCAACCGGCAAGTCGCCCAAGACCAAGACCCCGGCGCCTTACAACTTCTTCTACGGCCCCTCTTACTCTGACACCTGTCGCGGTCTGGTCCAGTGGGCTGCTGACGACTGGAAAGCCAAAGGAAGTAAAGGCCAGCCAAAATTCATCCACATGGGTGCCAATCATCCCTATCCCAACGCTCCAAAAGCTGCCTGTGCCGCATATGCTGAAGAGTTGGGTTTTAAAGTCCTCAACCCGATCGTCTACTCCCTCAAGCCAGCCGATGCCAAGGCGCAATGCCTGACCCTGAAGGACTCCGGAGCCAACTACGCCTATCTGGGCAACACCGCCGGATCCAACATCTCGCTGCTCAACTCCTGTCGTACCGTCGGAGCCAAGCCGCAGTTTCTGGCAAACGTCTGGGGCTGGGATGAGAACTCGATTCAGGCGGCCAAAGAAGCGGGTGACGGTGTTGCCGTCTTCGTCGGCGCCCCGACCTGGAATGACACCAAACCTCCGGGCATGAAAACGGTCCGTGAGATCTCCAAAATGTCCGACCCCACCGGCAAAACTTACCGCAACCTGCATTATATGCGCGGTATCTGTTCAACCTTTTACATGAAAGAAGCAATGCTGATTGCTGACAAAAAGGGCGAAATCACAGGTCAGAGTATCAAAGCCGCAATGGAGACAATGGTCAACTTTGTCCCCGCTGGCCTCGAAGGTGTTTGCTCACCTTCAACCTGGACCAGTGAAGATCATCGCGGCACGACCTCCGTTGGTATCTACACCAGCCTCTACAACGGTGGTGATTTCCAGTTGAACAAACAGGCAACAATCGAAGTTCCACGTCGTCCGGAGTGGCTCGGTTGGTAAGCTGAATATCCTGAGCGGGGGCACTAGTGCCCCCGCTCCCTTCAATGTTCGAGGTCTGTGGTTCGCAACCGAACCCCTGACCTGGGCCATTGAAGGGAACGCTTAAATTACGTAGACTGGAGTTTTTTCATGGCAGAACCCGCAGCAAAAATTGCAGAAAAGCCTGTCGAGAAGGAAATTCTCCTTTCGATCAACAATATCGAAGTTGTCTACGACGAAGTCATTCTTGTCCTACGGGGAATCAGTCTCGATGTTCCCAAGGGGGAACTGATCACCCTGCTCGGCCCTAACGGTGCGGGGAAATCAACAACCCTCAAAGCAATTTCGGGACTGCTTAAAACTGAAGATGGAAAAGTCACCCGCGGATCCATTACATACAAAGGTGAAAGTATCGCCAACAGTGATCCCGATCTGATTGTCCGCAAAGGAATCTTTCAGGTTATGGAAGGACGGCGCATCATCGAGGATATGACCGTCATCGAAAACCTGCGGCTCGGCGCCTTTACTCGCAAGGACCGTGGGGTCAAAGACGATATCGAAAAAGTTTTCCATTACTTCCCACGCCTCAAAGAACGGACCGGCCTGTCCGGTTATCTCTCCGGCGGTGAGCAACAGATGCTCGCCATCGGTCGTGCAATCATGGCCAAACCGGAGATGATTCTACTCGATGAGCCTTCAATGGGGCTGTCGCCGCTCCTGGTTAAAGAGGTCTTTGAGATTATCCGCAGTATCAATAAGGAGCAGGGCATTACCATGTTACTGGTTGAGCAAAACGCCAACATGGCACTGCACAGCGCCGACTACGGCTACGTTATGGAATCGGGCAAGGTTGTCCTCGATGGAACCGGTCAAGAGCTGCTCGACAATGAAGATATGAAAGAATTTTATCTTGCCGGCGGTGATAAAGAACGTAAATCATTCAAGAATTTGAAGTCGTACAAACGGCGAAAAAGGTGGATGTAGTTTGCATCCCTTCTCTCTGAGGGAGAAGGTGGCCGCAGGCCGGATGAGGGGGTGCTTTTGCGAACGTTTCCCCCCTCATCCTGACCCTCTCCCTCAGGGAGAGGGAAATATCCATGATTGATGCTTATCAGGAAGGCGAACCATGTCTGACTACTACGACAACCTCGAAACCCGCTCCCCCGAGCAGCGCGAAAAAGAACTGTTTACACAGTTGCCTGAACAGGTCGCACATGCCAAACAGAGCGCACCCGCCTTTGCCGAAACCCTCGCCGCAGTCGATGCCAGCAGCCTGACTGACCGCACCGCACTGGCTCAACTGCCGCTGCTGCGCAAAACAGAATTGATTGAACGGCAGCAGGGACAACCTGTTTTCGGAGGATTGACCGGGATTTCAGCGCCGCAACTCAGCCATATTTTCGCATCTCCCGGCCCAATCTTCGAACCCGGCTCCATCAGACCAGATTTCTGGCGTTTTGCACGGGCCCTGCATGCCGCCGGGTTCAGACGAGGCGAAATTATTCACAACTGCTTCTCCTACCATTTCACCCCGGCCGGAATGATGTTCGAGGCCGGTGCCCAGGCGCTGGGTTGTGCTACGGTCCCGGCCGGCACAGGTCAGACCGAGCTGCAGGTCCAGGTGTTGAGCCATGTTTCCCCGCAAGGTTACGTCGGTACGCCATCCTTTCTGAAATTGATCCTCGACAAAGCAGACGAGCTCGGCAGCGACCTGACCTGCTTACGCAAGGCTCTGGTCTCCGGGGAATACCTGCCACCGACGCTGCGCGCTACTTTTGCTGAACGGGGAATCGCCGTTTTACAGTGCTACGCGACTGCCGATCTCGGCCTGATCGCCTACGAATCAGAGGCACAGGAAGGGATGATCATCGACGAGGGGATCATCCTCGAAATCGTACGTCCCGGCACAGGTGAACCTGTCGCAGCAGGAGAAGTCGGCGAGGTCGTAGTCACCAGCCTCAACCCCGATTACCCGCTGATCCGCTTTGCCACCGGTGATCTCTCGGCGCTGCTACCCGGAATCAGCCCCTGTGGCCGCACCAACCAGCGGATCAAAGGTTGGATGGGTCGTGCCGACCAGACCACCAAGGTCCGCGGCTTGTTCGTCCATCCCGGCCAGATCAATAGCATTCTCAAACGCCACGGCGATCAGCTGCGCGGACGCCTGTTGGTCACCCGCGAGGATGAGCAAGACTGCATGCGCCTGCAAGTGGAATTTTCCGGACCGCCCCCGGCCGACTTTAAAGCAGCCCTGATTGAAAGCATTCGCGAACTGACCAAACTGCGCGGCGATGTCGAATTTGTCACGCCTGACAGTCTACCGAACGACGGCAAAGTGATCGACGATCAACGCCCAATAGAATAGACGCTTCCGACTCTCACTCCCCGTGTGACGCCGCCGGAGTCAAAGAAGAGAAGATAGTCAAAGGGCTTGATCTTCCACCCCGTGCGACACCGCCGGAGCGCAATAGAGATTTAGAGGAATTCGAGCGAGGATGTCTGAGCCGCAGGCGAGTTTTCGAGTGAGCTCAAAATCGGCATGAAGCGCAGGGTACTGCCATAGGCAGCAAGAAGGCCGGGCGCATTTCTTTGCTTCGTTTCTTTGGGCGCACAAAGAAATGAAGGCGCAGTGCGGGGGCGCAACCCCGCGACCTTGATTTCCGCCAGTCAAAATAAAACCAACAATAACCACCAAGGAGGGATCCCCCATGCCAACCCAAACCCAACTCGACATAGGTGTTCAATTACTCAACGAAATGAGCAAAGAAGAGTTGATCGCAATCGTTATCGATGACGCCAAAAACTGGCTGGCCCACGACGGCCTATGGTTTCAGGCGATTGAAAAAACCCACGGTATGGAGGTCGCCATCGCCGCCGATACCGAAGCATGGCGCAAATTCACTGTCATCGAAGCGAAGCGGATCATGGGACGTCTCGGGATTGAACCTGGTGGTGGTATCCCGGCGCTGCTTGAATGCCTGAACCATCGACTCTATGCACGACTTAACCTGCAACAGGCGATTGAGGTGACTGATACCAGCGCCGTCTTCCGCATGGTCGACTGCCGGGTCCAATCCGCGCGCAAGCGCAAAGGGCTGGATGACTTCCCCTGTAAATCGGTGGGCGTCGTCGAATACAGCGAGTTTGCCCGAACCATCGACCCACGCATTCAGACCAACTGCATCGCCTGTCCCCCCGATGCGCACCCGGATGAGTTCTTCTGTGCCTGGGAATTCACGATCCAGAACTGATGAGGCAAACCGATGCTTAGTGATTGCCTCGACGGCGTACGGGTTCTCGATCTCAGTCAGTACCTGCCCGGTCCTTTTGCCACCCAGCTGTTGGCTGATCTGGGAGCAGAGGTCTTAAAGATTGAACCGCCGCACGGCGACCCGATGAGTCGCTTTATCATGCAGGATGCCGATGGCGTCTCCCCCTGGTACAAGCAGCTCAACGCCGGCAAATCGATCCTGAAGCTTGATCTTAAAACCGCCAGCGACGGCGCGGTTCTCGCCGAACTGATCACATCCGCCGACGTACTGCTTGAATCTTTTCGCCCCGGCGTACTCGCCCGACTCGGTTTCGACCGCGCAAGGTTGCAGGACCTCAACCCGAAACTGATCCACTGCGCCCTCTCCGGCTTTGGCCAAACCGGCCCTTGTCGTGAGCGCGCCGGACATGATGTGACCTATCTGGCAATGAGCGGCATGCTCAGTCTGACCGGAACAAAAGAAACCCCGGTCATCCCCTTTCCGCCAATCTGTGATTACGCCGCCGGTAAACAAGCCGCAACCACCATCCTCGCCGCCCTATTACGCCGCAACAAGACCGGCAAAGGCGCATTTATCGATGTCAGCCTGTTCGAGATGGCCCTCTCCTGGCAATCCTTCGCCCTGACCGCCGCCAATCGACCCGGACAGGAAATTTCCCGTGGCGGCGATCTGCTTACGGGTGGGGCCGCCTGTTATCAAATTTATCGCACCTCTGATCAGCGCTTTATCGCCCTCGGCGCCATTGAAGAAAAGTTCTGGCAAGCATTCTGTGATACGATGGGGAGGTCCGACTGGATCGACCGGCAGCATGAGCCATTACCACAAGAACAGTTGATCGCCGAGCTTCAAGCTCTCTTCGCCACGGCCTCTTTAGCTGACTGGCAGCAGCGCTTTATCAAGGTCGATTGTTGTCTTGAGCCGATCCTGGAGCATAGCGAAGTCATCGACCACCCGCAGGTAATACAGCGGCAACTGTTACAAGCCCTGGACAGCGAAAAGCGCTACGATGCGCTCTTTCCAGCCTGGGTCGACGCTCAGCCGCCAGCACCACGTCAGCAGTTACGTTCAGTGACCCCCACCGAGGCCCTGGACGGTTGGAAGAATTAATCCACCATTTCCAGGAGCCACCAATGCCCGAACTCCCACAATTGACCGATGCCAGATTGAGCCTGCAGAATCGGGTCGCCGAACTGATTTTTCAACGTGACGATGTGCGCAACGCCCTGACCGGAACGACCCTGGTCGAAGATATCCTGACAACCCTCGACTGGTGCAACAAGACGCAAGCAGTTTCGGTTTTGATTCTGAGTGGTTCAGGCAGCGCTTTTTCAGCCGGCGGTGATATCAAGCAGATGCGTAATCGCGAAGGGATGTTCAGCGGTTCGGTGCTCCAGATTCAGGATCAATATCGACGCGGGATTCAGCAGCTCCCTCTGGCGATGCAGAAATCAGAGATCCCCCTGATCGCCGCAATCAACGGACCAGCCATCGGTGCCGGTATGGACCTCGCCTGCATGTGCGATCTGCGGATCGGCTCGACCAAAACCTTGTTGGGCGAAACCTTTATCAACCTGGGGATTGTCTCCGGAGATGGTGGCACCTGGTTTTTACCGCGCCTGATCGGACACCAGCGGGCGGCCGAACTGCTCTTTACCGGGAGACTGGTCAAGGCACAAGAAGCTCTGGAACTTGGTCTGCTGCTCGAAGTCGCCGAACCCGATCAGCTCTTGGAACGTGCCCATGAATTAGCCGCACAGATCGCTGCCAAACCACCACAGGCGGTGCGCCTGAGCAAACGGCTGCTTACTCTCAGCCAACGCCAGGAGCTCCCCGACTTCCTCGACCAATGCGCCGCCTTCCAGGGGATGTCACATCACAGCACCGACCACCTTGAAGCGGTCGACGCCTTTCTGGAGAAACGGCCCGGGAAATTCACCGGGGCTTGATAGATTGCCGAACTCCATCAGAACCTGAACCTGCTCAATAAAAAAAGCCCTGCGGATAATCTCCAAGGGCTTTTTTATTTTCCGGGGTTTGTCTTCGGCATCAGGACAGCCAAAGATTAAAAGGTGCCTGTCTCCCTCAGACTAGTCCGAGTCGAACTTGTCAACCTCAACCTTCTGGTGTTCCCTTGAAACTGAAAGCGGCTGCCCTTTTGAGTCTCCTGTCAGGGCTCCGTAGACTTTGGTCTTCAGGTGCTCGCAATGGGTTGTATGGATATTTACAAGTTCTTCGGGGTCAGGGATTTCGCCCATTCATATTTTTCTTGAAATGGTAGTTTTCTCTTCTCGACCAGGGGCAAGTTTCGGAATGCTCTCCCAGCGGGCAATCGGTTAACAGCTCTACTAGCAAGGCTTTGGCCACTCTCGGATTATTTCTGTCAAGCATATTGCCCCCCCCCTTTTTTACTTATGTGGTTATTTCCCCGCGACGCTGACCCGCGCCATGCTGATGAGTCCGTAGCCGCGATCGATCTTGACAGCTACGAGATCTGTTATCTCTTGTCAATTGTGAACGGGCTGTTGCCCAAACAAGCCAGACATCGCGAAAGCAAAAATAGCCTACGGGATCCACTAAGACCAAAAAGATAAATAACTGTTAAATATCAACGTCTTAAGGTATAATAATGCCTGTCTGGAGGCAACTATTATGAT
>JAJRQB010000035.1 GCA_024280485.1 Deltaproteobacteria bacterium | reverse complement strand
AACTCAATAACTTGGGTCTGACCGACAAAGCCGATCACTTTGTCATGGTAGAGGTGGATGCGCAGCGTCTCACCAACCAACCGGGACGGCACCGTATAGAGTCCACGCTTCACCGCAATGGTGCTACTGCTGGTGACCTTGTCCGAGAGTTCCGAATAATCCATGAAGCGGTATTTTGGCAAGCTCCGTAAATGTTTCTGCTCTTCCGCAAAGCGCGTCAAGGTGTAGCGATTCAGACGATCAGTGCAGCGATTAATCAGGGCCTGATAGGCCGCGACACTGTCAAAGTCGGCACTTCCCCGAAGCTTTATCGCTTGGTCCAGTCGGTGTTTCAATGACCCATGCGAGGTTTCAACGGCTCCGTTCTCATGGCCGAGGCCAGGATTGTTAGTGGTTCCGGTCATCCTGTAATGCTGGCAGAGCCCCTCATAGGCACGGGTCAGTTGCTTCTTCTGGCTCTGATTGACATAGGCGGCGCTGAGGCTGTCGGTGCGATGTTCTTTCGGAACTCCGCCACTTTTATGCAGAGCATTCTGCAACCCCTCAGACAGGGCGGAATAACTTTCGCCACCCCGAACAATATGGGCGCAACGCCAACCACTGTAGGCCAGACGATATTGGTAGATCAGATGCTGGAATGGCTGGTCGGCAATGGTTACGGCGGTACGAGGGTGGGTGAAGTCGGATAGCCCCTGCTGGCCCGGTGGGATCGTCTGCCGAAACATGACCGGATTGTCGGGGCCTTGCGTGGCTCGCCAGTGTTTGACCCGGCGTTGCAAGGTTCGTAGCAACTTGTAGGGGTAGTCGCCTGGATGGTTTTCATCCAGATATTCCCAAAGGGTCAGCCCGGAGAGCTTTGGCTCACTTTCCAGTAACGGGACCAGTACCGATGCCCAAACAGTGTCAAATGGATCGCTACGGGTAAGCCAATGTCGCGGTGACTTAATCCTTGTTTCGTCGGCTTCTATTCGACGACCAGAGCGAATACTAACCCCTGCTTTGGCGGCACTTATTTCTTGTGTTAAACCCGATTGACGAGATTGCATATAGAGCATTTCCTGTCTTTGAGTGATGTGTTGACCAGGCAAGTTGACCTCCTTTGAATTTCAAAGAAGAACTTATCTGGAGAAGCACTCAACCGGCCATCTTAATTGACGCGAGACCGGACAGGATAATTGTCGCCGAATATAGGGTTTCCACCTATATCTGTAGTTTTCCATTCGCTAGAGTTCGGGCCATTCGCACCACGGCGCCGTGGATTTGTCCACAACCCGATCTTTGATAATGGAGTAACAAAATGCAAAACGAGACTACCCCTAATGTAGGGGAAGAATCTCAGAGCCATTCGTGCGCCCCGAGCTTTCTTACTATCCGTCAGTATGCAGAACGATATCCATGGCCTTCCGAAAGTGGCCTTCGTTGGATGGTGTTTCATGCCGCAAGTAATGGATTGGAGTCAGCGCTCATTCGCGTTGGTCGCCGTGTCCTGATTGATATCGAGGCGTTTAATGTCTGGGTGCGCTCGCATGGAAAGGTGGCTTAGTCATGGAGGGTCAAGGAGGAACAGAACCCATAGCTGGGGTCGCAACACCTGACGATGTTGCCAGCGAGTCTATTGCTGAAGAAATTTGGGAGCCTGACTTTGGGAATGATGGCACTTTCCACCTCTCTGATGGTGATGAAGAAAACAACCTGCTTGACTGGATGAATCAGTGGTACTTCATCGTCCAGACTGGGAGCAAGGTTCGCGTAGGCATTGAGGAGTTTGACACCATCGAAGGCAAGCCGGACTTCAATCTGATGAAAAAAGCGGACTTCGTTGACATGCTCGCTAACCGCTTTGTGCTGACGGGCAATAAGAAAATACCACTCGGTGTTTATTGGTTCCGTCATCCTAATCGGCGTCAGTACAAGGGGCTTAAGTTCGCTCCAGGTGAGACTTTCGATGGTTACTACAACCTCTGGTATGACTTTACCTACAAGCCAATCGAAGGTGATTGCTCTCTCTATCTGGAGCACGTTAAGCAGATCATTGCTGGCGGTGATGAAAGAATTACAGATTACATCCTCGACTGGATGGCTCATGCAGTACAGCGTCCAGGTGATCTGGTGGGGACTGCAATCGTAATTCGTGGCAAGCAGGGAACAGGCAAGGGTGTGTTCTGCAATATCTTCGGTGAGCTCTTCGGGGCTCACTACACCCATGTCTCTCAGCCTTCCCATCTTACAGGTAAGTTCAACCGGCATCTACTGCGCTGTGTTGCACTGTTCTGTGATGAAGCGCAGTGGGGATCGGACAAGCAGGGAGAGGGAGTGCTCAAGGCTCTGGTAACTGAACCGACCTTGCAGATTGAAGGAAAAGGTCAGGATGTCATCGAAATCAAAAACCACATTCACTTGATGGTGGCAACCAATAATGAACTTGCGGTTCCGGCCGGTCCTGAGGAACGCAGGTTTCTAGTGCTCGATATCAGTGATGAGCACAAGCAGGACCATGCATACTTTCGCAGCATTCAGGAACAGATGGATAACGGAGGACGTGAAGCACTACTCCATTATTTGCTTCACCGCGAATACGAACCTGACGACCTTCGCAAAATTCCTCAGACGCAAGCACTCTTTGAGACCAAGCTTCTGAGTGTTAGTCCGGTTCATAAGTTCTGGTATGAACGCTTAATGTCTGGTTCGTTGCGTGCCAGCCAGGACAAGTGGAGCAACGGCGAGATTCTCGCTTCTGAATTGCAAGCTGAATACAAGGATTTCACCAAGGAGTCAGGTCTTTCCAGTCGCTCTACTAGCACTGAGCTTGGGATTGTCTTGCGCAAGCTTCTGCCTGGTGAGTTGCGCAAAGTTCGCAAAGCCGTTGCTGGCGTTCGTCGCATTTACTATCAGCTTCCTGAGCTTACGGATTGTCGTCAAAGCTTTTGTGAGGCGATGCAAACCGAAATTGAGTGGCCTGATGAAGGCTACGCAATGAAAGGCTAGGTGACTAAGGGTGTCATGCCTGGCATGCCGCTAACTGGTGGTGTGGCACCCTGATTATTTCGCAAAAACAGCAGGTTGTCTCACTGGCATACCTGCCATACAACAAAACTTACTTTTATAGACGAAAGGTTTAAATATTATGTTTCATGCTGAATTGTCCCATTGTCTGGGATTCCCTCTTTTATCCATCGAGTCAAAATTCGTGGATGGTGTTCGCTGGTATCAGGTCAAGTCCTTTCGCCTGTTGCTGGGACTGACTAATACAACTGTCGCCGGAACTCAAAAAGTACCGACTATTCACAAGCGCCGAATCGACACCTTGACGATGCGGGTTGATGGTCGTGAAATTACGACCCAGCCTCTCTATGTTACGGAGGTTGGTCTCTGGATCATCGTAATGCTTAATAACAATCCGAGGATCAAGCGGATTCGTGAACGCTTGGCTGCGGATGTTTTCCCCCGTATCAGCCAAGTTCGTTAGACAGTTAATTTGCCCCGGTCAGGTTCGCCCTGCCGGGGCTTCACTTCTTTGTATACCGTAAGTTATTCCACCCACGATTTCCATGTGATGGCTCGCAAAATTAGTTGAGGCGGGGACTAGGGGGCTGTCCCTATCGTCCTATGAACACTGGTTTTGCTTAGTTCTATTTTTCAATCAAAAGGCCATTCAGTCCCTCTGTTTATGCGGGGTTAAGCCTTCAACTCCTGTACTCAATTCAGATTATTTTTCTCCTTTGTCATATCAGCACAAAAATAACCCACTTTGAAATCTCAGGAGCAGAAAAACCTCAAATGAGAATCCATTTTCACTCTGCGGAATATTAGGACTGGAGAGAAATATGGGACCCCTATTTTTTCATAGATATAGGCAACCCCGGCCTGACTTTCTGAAGCATGTAGTTTAGCGGCTACGTGTTTTTTTGCTATCTGCTGGCGCCAGTAGACCAAACCCAACACCAGACAAGGAGAACAACAATGAAGAGAATCATTCAGAAGGTGAAACGCATCAAGTTCGGTAAGGCTCAACGGTTAGTAGAAACAGCAGGAGCGACAGCATTTATTCTTATCGTGATGGTCTTGCTACATCCGTTATATGCGGCTGCGACCAGCTTGGCTTATTACGTTTTTGTATTGATGTTGCTCTTGAGTATGTGGGGTCGTGCTTTGGATGAGTACCAGTACGCTTAAGTAACTGATCGTCAGGATTTTTGTCGCGGAGGTCGGCTCGTTTAGGGAGTCGGCCTCTTTTTCATGTCTGAAAGGAGACAGCTATGACACCGATCGTCCCGGTAGTAAGAGAAATGTCTATTGAAGAGCAAGTCGAATATGGACTGTGTACTCGTGACTTGATGCTAGAGCAGGGAGAGCATGTGTATCGCTTGACTGCGGGAGCTACAGATACAGTGCAGGTATTCAAGCAGGGAACAATTCTCTTCGTGCTGACGGTTAACTACAAGCTCGATTATGTGGCACTTGACTGGTATCAGGGCAATGAGTGTGAGCCCATAGATAGTCTGTTTTTGAGGGGTGATTATGCCGTAAGGGAGTTTGCTGGTTCAGGCTGGCGTGCCATGTCTCAAGTGGAATTAGCCAGGAGACTATCACGGTTATTCGCTTAGCAGGACCAACCCTACATATCAGATCAACCACTAGTAACGAAGGCGGTGAGCATGTCCAGAAAAAGGGCAAGGCTCCCGTCTTTTCTCATTTCTAAGGAGCTGAAACGATGACTAAAAATAATACAAATATCAGTAAACCCAAGAGCTTTCGCCTCAAAGTACTGACCCCAAAATACACCACGCTCACTATCAATGAAGAGCTTCCTGACTACCTGAGAAAGAACAGACGCATTACAAGTTCAGCTGATGTGTATCAGATGTTCAAGCACCTGATAGGTAATCCGCGTGAAGTTTTCATCTGTCTGCATGTTGATTCGAAAAATCGCGTGCTCTGTGCCGATTATGTCAGCCAAGGGTCTTTGAATGCCTCGATAGTACACCCCCGCGAGCTGTTCTCTGGTGCAATCTTATCTGCTGCTGCTGGGCTTGTCTTGATACATCAACATCCGAGTGGTGATCCTAAGCCTTCGGCTGAAGATTTTGCTCTGACTAAACGACTCAAGGAAGGCGCAGATATCCTCGGTATCCGCATCCTCGATCATTGTGTGATTGGCGAAGGAACCTACTATTCTTTTGCTGACCAGGGGGAATTGTGATGACCGTTTATCGCAGAGGTAAGGGCAAGACTTTCTACATGAATTTTACTGTCAACGGCCAGCGAGTATGCAAGTCGACTGGAGCAACGTCGAAGCGATCAGCGCATGCCATAGAGGCTGCAGAACGTCAGAAAGTGTTGAAGCAGTCAAAGCTCACACCACAGGAGCAACGGTCACAGATTCGATTACTGGATGCCATAGATCAAGTCTATGAGGCTAGGTATAAATACGGCAAGGATAGCCAGCGTTCATACAGAAGGGCAATCAACTTAGCGGCTATCATCGGTAATATTCCTTTATCTGAAATAACAGAATCAAAAATATCTCACATAACCAAATCGTTAGAATTGAGAGGATCTTTGCCAGCAACAATCAACAGATACCTTGCCGCGTTAAAGACCATCCTCAGGCACCATAAACAGCCCGTAGATTGCATTAAGTTAAGAAAGGAACCTAGGGGCCGCATTCGCACTTTAGGTAGAGAGGAAGAGCTTAAGGTATTAACTTTGCTGCGGTCAGAGCAAGGTGACAGACGCTACTAATTTTTGTGACATTGCTGATCTGGTAATACTGCTTTTGGATTCAGGTCTACGTTTATCGGAAGGGTTGAACATCAGTTATTGTGACATTAACTTTGATACTGGGTTGCTTAGCATCTGGCAAAATAAATCAGATCGGCCTAGGTCTATACCAATGACCAGGCGAGTGAGGTCAATGCTTGAATGCAGGCAAGAACAGAATCCAATACAGCCGTTTTCAATTAAGGCGCATCAAGCTGAGACTGCTTGGAAGTGGGTACGAAAAGAGATGGGTCTTGAAGGAGACAAGCAATTTGTTCTGCACCATCTTCGGCATACTACGGCCTCACGAATGATTAACGCAGGGGTCGATCTGTATACCGTAAAGGCAGTTCTCGGGCATGCCTCTATTCAGGTGACTGAGAGATATGCGCATCTAGATCCAAGCAAGTTAGCTCATGCTATATCGGTGCTTGAGGCATAACATCGCATCTTAAAGTAAGCTCAAAATTACCTTTATGACGGTGCTTTAATCGCACGATCGGATCACTTTAACTTTAAGGCATTCATTGAATGTTTTTGGAAGTCAACCAATCGTCGCCTCCAGCCTCCCCAAGTCAAGCGTTTACAGAACAATTTAAGCGGCAGTGGTAGCATCCACTCATCAACCATGATTTTTGAAAAGCAAAATCACGCTTGCCGAGCGGAGGATTGAAAACCCGTGTGTTGGGTTGCTGGTAGGTGGTAGGTGGTGAATATATAGTGCTTCAGCTTCAAAGTGACGACATTATCTGCGTCACTATTCTGTAAGTAGTTGAATTATAGCTAGAACTATCGGTCTGTGAATCCTCTAGCCATAATCCGGAACAGGGGAACCCATCCTTTTTGCCATCAAGTTCCTCGCGAGCAGTAGCCATTAGAAAAAAATGTTGGCAAAAAAACTTGACTACTATGCAGATTAGCGACTAGATTTCTTTCTAATCTATAACGCTGTTCGATAAGAGCAACGGTGGAATAATCCACTGACGCAAAGCCATGGACCTTATTTCGTTAGTAGGTTGCTAGGCTGCCGAAGATAGCGCTGATATCTCCAGGGGGGGGGATATTGACACCTGTCTTCGTTTATTGGAGATGGGTTTTTTATTTTCAGGAGGTGGTTATGAGGGTATGGCTTGGAACACTTTGTTTATTAATGATTGTAGCGCTAGTTGGATGCGGTGGCGGAGGTGGCGATACTCCTGTCGTTGATCCGGTAGCTACTGCTAGTGCAGCAGGAAGATGGTCAGGGACATTAACGACACATTGGAGCGACGGTGATGCTACTGATGCGTTTGCTCTAGAATTAACACAAAGTGGAAGTAGTGTTACTGGCACTTTCACGATAGGGACGGAGTCCCCAGTTAATGTTACCGGTACAGTGTCTGGGTCTGGATTTACGTTTAGCGGCGTATTGGCATGTGCAGGCAATAACACAGTTCAATTTGGGGGCACGATCTCTGGTAGCACATTAACGATTACTTCTGCATCAGGCACTGCATGCAATGGAGCGACCTTATTGGGAGCTACGAGCACGCTTTTGCTTGCTCCACCTGTCGCTACCTTCGCACCCAGTGACCTAGTTGGTACTTGGACAATTATCTACGATGTCGGAACACCAAGCGTTCATACCGAAGTCATTATTATTGTAACAAATGAGGTGCCACCTGCAGGAACTTTGTATGGACTCGCCGCTGATGGGGTATTTTCTTTCACGGACCAAGGGGGATTCGTTCACGCTGCACAAATGAGTTCAGATAAAAGCAGTCTTTTGTCTGGAACTTACTTAGGCTCTCAAGGTTCTGGGGTTTGGACAGCTACAAAATCTCTATTAAATACACCATTATCCAATGCAACCTTGAATGGAACCTACATTTCCAGCCTATATAGCGATATCTCTGGCGCAACGGTAACTAAGCTCAAAGAAATAACTTTCGATGGTGCCGGTGGCTTTTCATTTGTTGATCTCGCTCGCTCTGATACCCGTTCGGCTACAGGAAGTGGTACTTATTCTGTCGCTTCAGACGGCACAGTAACAACAAATATTGGCGTAGTCGGTATTGTTTCTTCAGATGGAAATATCTTCAGCCTTTCCGACACCGACGCGTCTGACAGCCAGATTGAGTTTGCGCTGGGGCTGAAAAAAGGTGCTAGCTTATCGAATGCATCGCTCAATGGTGGTTATAGCGTTAGCAAACTCATGGATGATGGTTGGGGCGTAGGTAGTTTATTGGATATGAGTTTTGATGGGGCAGGCAACGTAACAGGGACGACCATATTGAGTTCTGATGGTCATCTGGGTACCGGAACTAGTACGTACTCGGTTGCCACTGATGGCGCAATTACATTAGATTTGGACCCTATGGGGTTTGTTTCCGCAGACGGTAAGATGTTTATCACCGCAGATACGAACCCCAACTTAGATAATGCACTATCCATTTTTGCTGGCATGAAGAAAGGAACTGGGCTATCGAATGCAACCTTGAATGGGGCCTATGTATTTAATGCATTCAGAGATGTTCAGGCGAATGTCTCCAATAGCCGATCTTATGTCGCCACAAGATCGGTATTAACTTTTGATGGCGCGGGGAATGGAACCTATGCAACTCTAGCGAGTTCAGATGGGTCGAACAATACTGGTGCCTTTACCTATTCAATTGCATCGGATGGTAAGATTACCTTTGGCTCTGGCGACTTGAGAGTAGGCTATGTCAACTCGGCCGGTAATACTGTTTTCATGATCGACCCTGATTCAAACGATAATAATGTTGGAATATTTGTCGGTTTGAAAAAAAGCCTATAATGATAATATGTGTTTCAGGTAGGCAGTGCTGAGAGGGGTTTACCTCTTCTCATTTTTTGCCAGTTGAGTTAAACACGACAACAAGAAGCGGCTCTATCAGAAATGGTAGGGCCGCTGTTTTTTGAGAATACTCAGTTGCCTAAGAGACTTACCCATCGCCTCTGCTTGTGGCACACTCTTGGTACACTAGCAAACAAACCAAGGCAATAAGGGACAAGGGCCCACAACCGTTTGATGAGCTCAAGCCTCTGTAAATTAAGGTAATTTGTATTGTCTTTAGTTGTAGTTTCTAGTTATGAGCCGTCTTCAAAACCGATGTGGGGCGCATCCCGTCCCAGGTGAGTTCGATTCTCATCTGCCTCCGCCAAATAAAAATGTCCGTCCCTTTTGGGGCGGACATTTTTATTTTGTCGGATGGAAATTGAAGCGCAGCGAGCGCTGACTTAATGTCGAGGGATAACTGCGGTAGCAAGTGGGGGGACCAGCGTAGGAGGGCACAGGATGTGACCGACATAGTAGACGATTCGCCTCCGCTAAAGACAAAAGCCCGGCCTGATCAAGACGGGCTTTTGTCTTTACATTCGTGAGGCCCAAACCATCCTGTACTGAAAGTACATCGGTTTGAATCGGGACCGAAAGTCCTTTTACAAGCAAAATCAAAATCTGCTTTAGCCGTCATCCTCGTCCATGCGGGGATCCAGCACCCACGGCAACCTCTGGATTCCCGCCTACGCGGGAATGACAAAAATGAGTCACATCTGAAAGGCATGGACTAAAGTCCATAGTTTTTACTAGCGTGATGGAACAATAAAAAATTAGGATTGAAACCATTCGCCTAGCTAAAACATCACTCACAACAACGCAAAAAACTCTTGTTAATATACAGCTCAGATAAAATATTTGAGGGCTACCGTGGCCCGCACAAAAGTCAACGGCAGACCTGACCCCTTTTCTGACATTTCATTTTTCTCAATTGAGCCATTGAGCAATGCAAGCACTGATTTGCTGGAGTGGTGGCGTCGACGACCAAAGAAGTTGCGATCCCTTGTCGATCCGTTGGGCGATGGGCGAGTCGGAGCGCATCTCTAAGATATGCCGGGCCAGTACCGTCGCCGACTGGTCTATCGGTGGCACCGGCATTACGCCCGGATGGGCCGCCAGCTTTCGTTTCAGGGCGACGACCTTGAGGTTTCGGTCGAGGAAAAAGACATCAATGTCGAAATAGGTCTCCCGGGCCGAGACCGATCTGGGGCCGTCCCGGTGGAAGACAAACAGCATCGCCTCGTGACTTTTGAACTCGGTATCTTTCACGCCACTCAAGCCGCCATAAACCTCATCAGCAGTCAGGGCCAGACGCACACTGATTAAGGCTCTGTCTTCGGTCATCAGCTTGCCGACACGGGGACACCCATCAGCGGCGTACACCTGGTGGCCGGACGGCAAAATACTCAACATCAGCAGCAGGGTCGCTGAGAAAGCGTGAACGGCTTTTCGCTGTTTCTGACTCTGTCCCAAGGAGGCAAACCCCTCTTTTGCACGACAAGGGCGGATCAGTCGAAACCTTGCGCCGACTGATCCGCCCTGTGGGTACTCACTCTTCAAGAGAAAACCTTCTTAGTCATGTCCATCGTGGTGGTCATGTCGTTCGTAACGCAGCTTTTCTTTCTTGTCTTCCATGGTCAGGTTCTCAACCGCGATGTTGTTACCGATGTGAATTTCAACGGTCACGCCATTGCGGTTGTCGAGGGTCGACAGATCGGCATTCTTACGCATGACTTCAAAACGGCCCTTGACCACGTCAAACTCGACCCGCAGATGCTTGGCCTTGAGTTTGTACATGCCCTGGTTGTGGTCATCGTCGTCACCGTCCTCATCTTCATCGTCATCCTCATCATCGTCACCAGCCCGCATAAAGGCGGAGAACGGTACTGAAAAGATCTCGGTACCATCGACCAACAGGGCAATCTGGTCGTTCGCTCCCGGTGTGGTCGGGGTCAGGTTTCCTTTGATCTCGACCTTGGCCCTGGTATGGTCGGCTTTCTTCCACTTGATCTTGGCTTCTTTGACCGACAGATCGAGGGTCGAGTCGACCACGATGGTCAGGGTCTCGGTAATAGGATCGAGACCGTCATTGACTGTGAGAGTGACGGTGTAGGTCCCGGCCATGGTGTAGGTGTAAGTCGGGTCGGCCATAGAGCTGCTGGCACCATCACCAAAGTCCCAGGCATAGCCGAGAGCATCATCATCTAGATCACTGGCATTGGCGATAAAATCGACGGTCAGAGGCGCTGTGCCGGATTGGGCAGATGCCGATGGCGCTGCTGTGGGTGGTCTGTTGGCTTGCGGCAGAACGGTGATGAGGATGGTGTCTTCACCTAACAGTCCCCAATCGTCAAACACAGTCAAGCTTTCGGTATAGGTTCCGGGAGTCACGTAGGTATGCGATGGCGAAATAAGGAATGAATTAGTATATGTGTCAGTAAAGGTCCATAAATGGACTAGCGGACCGCCCTCAGGGTCACTACTGGCACTGCCGTCAAAGTTCACCGTCAACGGCGCCGGCCCCGACACCACATCAGCCGAAGCAACTGCCGTCGGGGGCAGGTTGTCGACAATGCTGACGGTGATCACATCTCCAAAGCCACAGCCAGCGGCATCACAGGCTGTTAGTTCGACGACATAAAGACCAAGTTGGTTGGCAAAGAAAAGCGGAACCTGACTCAGGTTGCTCGGCTCGAAGCTTTCCGTACTTCCGGCAGGTTTGGAGATGATACCCCAGACCCAGAAAGTGATGGGATCGTTTTCAGCGTCGGTAGCTGAACCCACCAGATACACTGCGTCCCCCAGGAACATACTGACATCACCGCCTGCATCGGCCACGGGGCGCTGATTGGCCTGAGCTTGAACCATCCCTGGGATCATCAGCAGAAGAAACAACAGACATATGGTTGCGCGGAGTCTGAATTTACGGCGGGGAATCTCTTTGTTTTGCTTGAGAACCTGAATCAGTTCTGTGGAATCTAAATAGGCATGTTTTGGTGTCATGACTTACCTCCTTCTCTGGTGAATTATGTATGCGATAAAGTCCTTTTACGAACAGACTGGACATAGTTCTGGGATTAAAGTTACAGGCAGGAACTTACAGATGACTTTCAGATTGATGGAAAATGGATAATTCTGCTAAAAAAATCAGCGTCAATCCTCCTCCTGAAAAGGCCTGTATGCTCCCTGTACCCGTAAAAAATAAAAAAGGCCGAGCAAACCGTTTGGATTTTCATCCTTCGGTAGCTCGGCCGTCTTGACGTAGTTTTAGAGGAAAGACCCGCTGCTTTCCGTACCCCCCCTCACGGAAGGTTTGGCTTTTTCGGGACACCTGTTTCTGTCTCTCATTCATAACAGACATTGATGACCAATCAAGTCAGCTTGTGATTATTTTTCTCCCATTATGATTTGCATTCTAAGCCCCTTTCTTTGCCAGAACAGGCAAGGGCAGGGTCAGCGAAGTATCCGCGACACATGGGGTCCTTTTGAGCCTTTGGCTGAAACCTCCTCGAATGTCCAGCTCAAGCCAATGCCTGCACCGTCCGACTTACTCAAATCGATGTTGAGGCCGGGCGGGATAGTGGCTCCGTGTGCGGGTAGTCCATCAATGATCGTGATAGCGATAGTGCCCTCGACTCCAATGGCTTGGATGCGCAAGACTCCAGTCATCATGCTGTCACCCCGATCTCTACAGACCCACCGTCGAGCCCCAAATGCCTGTAAGCAGCGGCCAGCCGGATGATGCCATGCTGCCGTAGTTCTTCGCGGTGGTGGTCAAGCTCTAGATATCGACAAACGCTCAGCCAGTCACGATCGATGCATGCACGCACCCAACGCTTGAAGCTGGGTAAATCCCCCTCAAATTTTTCGTGCAGAATCTGGCGCAGGCTCAAGCCGATTGAGGCCATCCGGCTGACATCATTCAGCAGCGCGTTGACCCTCTGGGCCTCCTCGTCGACAGTCGGTTTTGATTTTCGGATACTCGGTGTTGTTGTCATTTAGTTTGCTCATGGTTGGGTTGGTTGGTGAGCTGCCGGGCCTTCTTCAGCAGGCGTCGATTAAAATCGAAAACGTTGTAGAGGCCTGGTCGGTTCGGGGTAATGTTCAGTGCGGCGTAAATGAATGCACCTTCTTCTTCGTAGGGTCGGGCTTTGGCTGATCCGTATCGCCACAATGCTTCAACCTCCTGGGTGGTTACGTTGGCGATACTGCCGGTCTTGGCGAACAGCAGAAGGTGGCAGTGTGGGTGCTTATGCCCGTTGACCACAGCGAATCCGGCAACCTGGGTCTTGTGTCATTTCGCTAGGTCACGAACGAACTCGTTGATCTTCTGGCGGGTTGTGTGGATATTGGTTCCTGCTCGATGGAACCGGAGGCCTACTGTCAGTTGGTGCGGATATTCGCCGAACATCTCGGCATAACCGGCTTGTAAAGGGTTCATTCGATCTCCTTCTGGACATACGGGGGATAAGGATACCGGCCGCCAGAATGGCGGTCGCGACGGGGTAAAATTCATTATCTGGGCGATGACCTACGCGGTAACGCGTCTGGGTCTTACACCTGCCTATATACGCAGGAAAGTGTTACTGATCGGGAAAGAAACTGGAGAATTGCTTTTGGCTGTCTTCAATTGCTTATATGTAAGTTTAGGGCGGTTTTTATCAATTGGATGTTTGGTCGTTGTACAACTAAAAAGACTGGGAAGGTGAGTGTGAAACGGGGGGCTTTCACCGGTGGCCTGCAGCTGATCCGATGCTGCTGGAAGTAGCTATCAAAAAATGTCGGGGTTCGGTATGGGAGGTGATGGCTGGTTTTCTTTGGCCATGCTGGGAACACCCAAACTCCGGGTTGGTAATGTCGGATTTTAATTTCAGCGTCCGGAGTACTTGACTGGGGGGAAGAGGTGAGGGCTCGGACAGCGGCTATTAGATCAATCCCCAAGGCATGACAGAACACACAAACTGCAACACAATTCGTAGCACAGTAGGTTCGTTCTACCGGTTCTGGCTCATACAAAATCAGCTACTTATGATGTCTATATTTTGGCGGCTTACAGAGAAATAAATGGTTCCCTTTTCTCAATACCATCCCACCCTTGACTCTGCCTCTCTGTGTTGTCCACTCAATAGACAACACAGATCACAATGGACTTGAGTATCGCGAATTGATCCACACTCTCAGACGCCTCCAACCAGCTTCCCACTCCCAGCCCCACGCCCCTATGATCTACTGACTATATTTTCATTTTATAGCTTAATGGCTATAAAATTCACTTTAAATCTACCTCAAGGAGGTTGGTATGAAGACGAAGACAACGTCACCTGAAAGTCTTGGCCATATTTTACGATCTGTGCGCAAAAATAAAAGCCTCAGCCAAACAGAAGCAGGAAAATCAGTGGGCATTGACCAACCTACCCTGTCAAAAATCGAGAGGGGCGAGTCCAATGTCCGCATAGATACTCTATTCCGCCTGATGGCTGCCCTGGATATGGAAATGATCGTAAGGCCTCGCGATAGAACGTCCAACCAAAGCGAAGGAGACAACTGGTAAATGGGACGCAAACGTCAAAGAGCAGAGCTGTTCGTTTTCATGAATGGAGAAAAGGTAGGCCTTCTTTCGCAGACACCTCATGGAAGGCTTGCTTTCAATTACGACACAACCTGGTTTGCCAATGAATCAGGGCGTGCTCTTTCACTCTCTATGCCCTTAACGGATCAGACCTATACAGGGGATATCGTCGAAAACTATTTTGACAACCTCCTTCCCGACAGCCTGCCCATCAGAAACCGCATACAAAAAAGATTCGGCGCCAAATCAAACAGAGAATTTGACCTGTTATGGCACGTCGGTCGAGACTGCGTCGGGGCAATACAACTCTCCCCTGAAGACATCCAAATCGATGTACGAAAGATTGAATCAGAGCCGTTGACCGATTCCGATATTGCCGAAACACTCAAAAACTACAGAACCATGCCACTAGGCATGCGAGAAGATAAGGATTTTCGGATCTCTGTTGCCGGAGCGCAGGAAAAAACAGCCTTCCTAAAGCTCAAAGATAAGTGGCACCTCCCTTTAGGAACAACCCCAACAAGTCATATTTTCAAACTCCCGATAGGCCGAATCGAACACAGCGATATGGATCTGAGTGACAGCGTTGAAAATGAATGGCTTTGTCATTCTATTCTCAAGGCCTATGGTCTTCGCGTTGCCCATACAGAAATGATGATGTTCGAAGAGACAAAGGTCCTTGTTATCGAGCGATTTGACCGCCGTTGGGCGCCCAGGCAGTCTTGGGTGATTCGCCTTCCTCAGGAAGATATGTGCCAGTCACTTAATGTCCCGCCAGAACTTAAATATGAAGCGGACGGAGGACCCGGCATTGTGCAAATCATGAAATTGCTCCTTGGTTCAAACGACAGCCTTGAAGATCGAAAAACGTTCATGACTCAAGTTTTTCTATTCTGGGTATTGGGAGCTATTGATGGCCACGCAAAGAACTTCAGCATCTTCCTGCTTCCTGAAGGAGAGTTTCAACTCACTCCAGCATACGACGTGATATCAGCCTACCCTCTCGTAGCCAAAGGACACCTGCACCGGAAAGAAGTTCGCATGGCGATGTCACTACGGGGCAAGAACCGTCACTATGACTGGGAGCAGATGTACCCTCGTCACTGGCTATCAACAGCCAAACTATGCAACTTCCCCGCAGACGAGATGACCCTGATCATTGATCGAGTGTTGGGTGAAATGGATCAGGTCATTGCGCAAGTCGAAACCAACTTCCCCGAAGGATTCCCCGAAGATATTGCCACGCCGATTTTTGATGGCATGCGAAATGCGAGAGATCGCATAATGTGACACTTCAGAGGAAATCATGGTCGCAATTTCAACTAGTTAGAGCGCTGAAAAACTGCTAAAAAGTGGCGATATTCCCCCATCCACCATGAACCGTCCCCCTTTAGAAAGGCTTTTCGCGAAAAGCATCTATCAGGAAATTAATCGCATAACTCACCCGGCGCGGGATATTACGGCTGCTGGGATAAACGATCCAAACCGGGGTTTTCTCACTGGTCCAGTCGGTAAGAATCTCTACCAGGTCTCCAGAAGCAAGGGCATTTTCCGCATAGAAACTTGCAGTTCTAACAACTCCCAACCCTTCTCTAGCTGCAGCAATAAGCGCCTGACCACTTTTGCTGTGCCAGGTTCCTTGAGGCACAAACTCAACAATCTTATCCCGCTGGCTGAATACCCATTTGGTCGAGGCTCCGGTCAGACAGTTATGCTTCTGTAACTGCTCGGGTGTCGCAACAATCCCTTCTCGCGCCATGTATGCCGGAGAGACATAGAGGCCGTAGCGGAAGGATGTCAATTTGCGTGCGATCAAACTTGAATCTGCCAAGGCGCCCACCCGGATGGCGAAATCAAAACCTTCCGTCACAAGATCAACCATTCGGCTGGAAAGATCCAATTCCAGGGTTACGCCCGGGTTGAGCGCTGCAAATTTCGCAATTGCGGGAGCCAGATACCATTCGCCCAAACCACCATCGACCAGACTGATCCTGATTCGTCCCTTGGGGCTTTCCTGCAAGTCTCTGATTCGTTCTTCCCCTTCATCGAGTTGACGAATAACCCCTTGAGCGTAACGAAGATAAATGTTCCCGGCATCGGTCAAGGATAGTTTACGCGTGGTGCGCTGCAGGAGCCGCGTGCCCAAACGATCCTCCAGCTGACTGACCAGCTGACTCACATAAGCTTTCGATATGCCCATCTGCCGTGCGGCGGCTGAAAAACTGCCCGACTCAACAACTTGCACAAATTCTGGCACTCCTTTAAAGCTTCCCATTGTTCACTCTCCGCAAACAGTTATTTAGCAAAGTAGCGTCTTATCGGTATACACAACGCCTATTATACTCACAATTATTGACAATAACATGACAAAGGAGAAAGACCGTGGCAGAGACACTCAAATTTATTCAATTCGGTATGGGCCCTATTGGCGAAAAAATCGTTCGTTATCTTTTAGAGCGAGAAAATGTCGAATTGGAGGCCGCAGTAGATATCGATCCGGCAAAGATTGGGCAGGATGTCGGGGAACTATTAAACCTCGGCAAGCCTCTTGGAGTGAAAGTCTCGGGGAATGCGGAACAGGCTCTGGCCAATAGCGATGCAGACGTGGTCGTTCTTTCCACGCTTTCTTCTTTTGCCAAATTAGAAGAACAGATCCGCCTCTGTATCAAATACAAAAAAAACATAATCTCCTCCTGCGAAGAGATGGCCTACCCCTGGGATGAGGACTACCAGCTTGCCAAAAGTCTCGATGAGTCCGCCAAACAAGCAGGCGTGACAATTCTCAGCAACGGGGTGAATCCCGGTTTTGCCATGGACACTCTGCCGATTTTTCTCACCAGTGTCTGCCAACGGGTTGATTCGATCCGCGTCGAAAGGCATCAGAATGCAGCATTGCGGCGACTGCCTTTCCAGCAGAAAATTGGTGCGGGACTCTCCCTGGATGAGTTTAAGGAGAAGGTCGACGCGAAAATAATCCGTCATGTCGGGTTCACAGAATCAGTGCAGATGATTGCTAAAGCCATGGGATGGCAGCTGGATCGTATCGAGGACATAGTGACGCCAGCCATCGCCGAACGTGATCTTGAAAGCCAATTTCTGAAGGTTGCCAAGGGTGATGCTGCCGGTGTCCTGCAGACGGCAACCGGTTACATGGACGGCAAACCGGTCATCACGATTGAGCTTCAGGCTTATCTCGGCCATCCTGCACCCAAAGATTCCGTTCGCATCGAAGGGGAGCCGCCGATATATTCTGAGGTCAAAGGCGGTTTCAATGGAGATATTGCGACCTGCGCCATGGTCGCCAACAGTGTTCCGGTGGTTCGACGGGCAGAAGCCGGCCTGAAAACAATGATTGATGTTGGCCTTACCTCCTGGTTTAAGGGGCATAATCAAGAAGTGGCTGAGTCCGAGCAACTAGCGGCGGTGTAGAGTCCGGCCGGAGGGAACACCCAAGACAAAGAGAGAATCTATTCGCCTCATGATTACTTCGAGATAAAGGCCTGATTTAAATCAGGAGAAATCAGTAAAATCTTGAAGTAATCGTGAAGCTTGGCCTTATTTTACCAAACCTCGAGATTACTTGAGCCGAGGAAATAACCAGTCATAAAGATTATCTAGCATCACGGACTTCCTTATGGCAATGAGGTCAGATTACCCTCCGTACGTGGCATTTATTGTCGCAGGTGGAGCAAACTGGATAACCAGGTTGTATTTTTGCTTCAAATCACCATTTGGCACGACTTTGAGGATGGGAGAGAAGAAAAAACAAAGGAAGCTGATGATGATTATTTGGGCATGTTTTTTTTTGCAGTGGTTAAAAATGGGTGTTGGAGAGTGAGAGGCTCAGGTGTGGTAGAGTTGAACCTTCACAACGAAGGAGCCGCAGATGAAGAAAAATATCTTTATCATTGCTCTCGATCAATTCACCAATACGCTTTTCGGCACAGTCAACCAGGCCGACTCATACCGCTACTACCCTCTGCTCCCGCCGGAAAAAATCATCGCTGCCGAGAACTACTCCATGCCGGATCTGCTGGCCGAAGCCTGTCGTACGCTTGAGGAGTTCAACGGTAGGGTCGACGCCATAGTTTCCTACTGGGATTTCCCGGCGACACTCATGCTGCCGACCCTGCGGCAGGCGGCCGGACTAGCGACAACCTCGACCGAAAGCGTCTTACGCTGTGAACACAAATACTGGAGCCGCGCCATCCAGCGCGAGGTCGTGCCGGAGATGGTCCCCAAAGCTGTCGCCTTCAACCCCTTCGACGATGATCCGCTGGCCCGGATCGATCTCGATTTTCCGTTCTGGATCAAACCGGTCAAGGCCCATTCATCGATCCTCGGCTTCCGCATCGACAGCCAGACCGATTTTCAGACCGCGCTCCCGAAAATCAGGGCAGGCATCGGCCGGTTTTCCGACCCATTCAATTACCTGTTTAACAGGTGCGAGATTCCAGCGGAGGTTGCCGCGATCGACGGCAGCTACTGCCTGGCCGAAGAGATCATCAGCGCCGAGAATCAGTGCACCCTTGAAGGCTACGTCTTCGACGGCGACCCTAGAATCTACGGCGTGGTCGACTCGCTCCGCGAAGAGAATCCGTCCAGTTTCAGCCGCTATCACTACCCTTCACGCTTGCCGCACGCTGTCCAACAGCAGATGTGCGAGGCCGCCATTCGCGTCATGCGCCGCACCGGCCTGAACAACGAGCCGTTCAACATCGAATTCTTTCACGATCCGCAGACCGGCCGTATCTCCCTGCTCGAAATCAACCCGCGCATCTCCAAGTCACACTGTCCACTCTTTTTCCTGGTCGAAGGGGCATCACATCAGGAGGTCATGCTCGAGGTCGGCCTCGGCACTGCGCCCGAATATCCGCATGGCAACGGGCGCTACCCGATGGCGACCAAGTTCATGGTCCGCCGTTATGCCGGCGATGCGCTTGTCCGGCGCGTCCCGCGGCGCGCTGAAATCGAGGCGATGCAACGTGAAATCGACGGTGTTCTCGTCGTCGTCTGGGTCAAAGAGGGTGATCGTCTGTCCCGTTTAACCGATACCGACAGCTACAGCTTCGAATACGCCAATATCTTCATCGGCGGCCAGAACGAAGAGGATCTGTTGGATAAATACCGGCGCTGCATGCAGCAGCTGCCGTTCGAATTTGACCCCCTGACCGATCAGGAGGGATCAAATGCAATACATTGAATCGTTCCCTTATGAGGTCAACACCATCGAAAACGTCTGGATCCCGATGCCTGACGGCATCCGGCTGGCTGGCCGGCTCTGGCTGCCGCACGGCTGTGAACAGGAGCCGGTCCCGGCGATCCTCGAATATATCCCCTATCGCAAGCGCGACTTCACCCGGCTGCGCGATACCGCTCAGCACCACTATTACGCCGGTCACGGCTACGCGGCCTTGCGGGTCGATCTGCGCGGCAGCGGTGACTCCGAAGGTCTACTGACCGACGAGTATCTGGAGCAGGAACTTTCCGACGGTGAGGAGATTCTGCATTGGCTGGCAGATCAGCCCTGGTGCAACGGCAAAGTCGGCATCATCGGCATCTCCTGGGGCGGTTTCAACGGACTGCAGATCGCCGCCCGGCAACCAGCGGAGCTCAAAGCGGTGGTCAGTGTCGCTTCGACCGATGACCGTTACGCCGACGATGTGCACTACATGGGCGGCTGCCTGCTCGGCGACAACCTGTCGTGGGCCGGGGTCATGTTCGCCTACAACTCGATGCCGCCCGACCCGGAGGTTGTCGGCGACACCTGGCGCGATATGTGGTTCGAGCGCCTAGAGAAGAGCGGCCTCTGGCTCGATACCTGGCTACGCCATCCGCAGCGTGATGACTACTGGAAGCATGGCTCTATCTGCGAGGATTTCAGTCGCATCAAAACACCGGTGATGACGGTCAGCGGCTGGGCCGACGGCTACACCAACGCCGGCTTCCGGATGCTTGAACATCTCGATTGTCCGCGCCTCGGGCTGGTCGGTCCCTGGTGCCATCGCTATCCGCACGACGGCATCCCTGGACCGGCAATCGGCTTTCTCCAGGAAGTGGTGCGCTGGTGGGATTACTGGCTGAAGGGGAAGCAGAACGGCATCATGGATGAGCCGATGCTCCGGGCCTACATGCTCGACAGCGTCCCGCCGACCACCAGCTACAGAAGTCGCCCGGGCCACTGGGTAGCGGCGCAGGAATGGCCGACAGAAGATATCGTGTCAAAATCGTTCACTCTCGGCTGGAACGGCATTATTCCCGGTTTCGGCCATGCCCCCGAGGTGCCGGCAAACATTCGCTCCCCCTTGAGCGTTGGCCTCTTCGCCGGCAAATGGTGTTCCTACAGCGCCACGCCCGACCTGCCTCACGACCAGCGTCAGGAAGATGGTGGCGCCCTGGTCTTCGACAGCGAACCGCTCGAAACAACCATGGCGATCCTCGGTCAACCGATCGTCGAACTGTGCCTCTCTGCCGACCAGCCGGTCGCCATGGTCGCGGTCCGGCTCTCGGATCTCGCCCCGGATGACAAAGCGACCCGGGTCACATACGGTCTGCTCAACCTCTGCCACCATAAAAGTCACGAACACCCCGAACCGCTCGAGACCGACCGGATGTACCGGGTGCAGGTCAAGCTGAACGATATCGCCCAGACCTTCCCGGCCGGACACCGCTTCCGTATCGCGGTCTCGACCTCATACTGGCCGCTCGCCTGGCCACCCCCCCGTCCGGTCCGTCTGACCATCCTCACCGGTGCCAGCCGGGTGATCATGCCGGTGCATCAGCCAACGTCGGAAATAGCTGTCAGCCCGTTCGGTGTACCGGAAGCGGTGCGTCCGCCGCAGACCAGCCAACTCGGCCAAACCGAGCGCAACTGGCGGGTTATCCATGACATGGAATTCGATCTGTCGACCATGGAGGTGATCAAGGACGAAGGCGTGGTGCGGATTGAGGAGATCGATCTCGAAATGGAGAAGTATGTCCGGGAGCGCTACAGCTTCAAGGGAGACGATTTCGATTCGGTCTGTGGCGAGGTTCTCAGCAAACGTGGCGTCCGGCGCGGTGACTGGTACGTGCATTCGATCACCCGCACGGTATTGACCTCCGATGCTGACAATTTTTACCTGCGCGCCGACCTCGATGCCTACGAAGGGGATGTCATGGTCTATTGCCAGAGCTGGGACAAAACCATCCCGCGCAGATATGTTTAGCGGCAAGAGTGACGACTATTGAAGAGCTGGTTGCGCGCCTGTTCCAGGATTTTGCCGTGGCCGGATATACTCACGGTAAATTTGACCGGCGGACACGGCAGACGATCTGCTCCCCTTTTCTTCCGATCCAGGCACCGCCCTTCAAGACTACGAATTGCCAGGAAAGCTTCACCGGGAGTAAAATGAGCAGAAGGGAAGTTTTATAAAACCATCGGGCGAAAGGAGCTCTGATGTGAGAAGGTTGATCCTGCTGTTTATACCTGTACTTTTGCTTCTCAGCGCTTGTGCGCAGCCGCGCTATGTATGGCAACATGAGTCAGGGCTTGGTGAGACGGAACTTCAACGGGCCAGGAAAGTTTGTGATCTGTATGCAGATGAACAGACACCGCCCAGCTATTATTGGGACCATCCCTATGCTTATGGCGGGCATCCATTTTATTACGGTGGCTATGGGTATTATAACCGCCATCACTATTATCCTTATCGCTATCGCGGTTACTATCCTCATCACCATTTCTCGGACATTAACACCTATGCCTACCATCAAGACCTATCCCGGGCCTGCCTGAAAGGGAAAGGCTGGAACCGCATTGAGGTTAAGGATGGTTAGCCGTTTTGCGCTCTGTAATCCTCACCAGTCAATCAAAGGCAAAACCTGATCAGAGAATAGCGAAAGTGTCCAGAGTCAGGGGCTGCCCCCTATCATACTAAGGGGATGCCCACCATCTACAGAATTCGATGGTAGACACCAAGTCCTCAGTGCTTGTGAAGAGTTTGATGGCGGATGGGGAAGTATAGTGACCTTGACGTTACAAGGGATATGTAGTTTTCTGAGCATATAAATATGGCCAACATGCGATAAGTCTGTTTCTCAAGAATGACCCGTCTTTGCTAGGATATTCGATGAAGTTTCTCACGAGTCAGTTATTAGCTCTCCTCATCCCTGTGCGCAACCGGCCCAACATCAGAGCCCTGGTCAGTTACTTGCTCCTGTTGGTGGTGACCGTGGCGCTCTTTGCCATCGGCTTCCACTGGATCATGGCCTACGAGGGTCAGGAACATTCCTGGGTCACGGGGGTGTACTGGGCCCTCACTGTCATGACCACCCTCGGCTTCGGCGATATCATCTTCCACAGCGACATGGGGAGGTTGTTCAGTATCCTGGTCCTCCTGACCGGCGTCGTGTTGCTACTGATTGTACTACCGTTCGTTTTCATCCGGTACTTTTATGCGCCGTGGATAGAATCTCGAATGCGGTTCCAATCACCCCGGGCCGTGCCCCCTGGAACTCGAGACCATGTCATAATATGCAGCCTGGACAGCCTGGCCACGGCGCTGATGACTCGGTTACGACTCAATGACATCCCTCACTTTGTGATTGAACCGGACCCGCTCAAGGCCGTACAAATGCATATCGACGGTATACCAGTGGTGACTGGAAGGGTAGAAGACAGGGCGACCTACGAAATGATGGCTGTGGCCCAAAGCCGGATGGTAGTCGCCAACTGCGCCGATACGACCAATACCAACATCACCTTGACGATCAGGGATCTCTCTCAACAGGTTACCATTGCTGCAGTGGCCGAGAACGAGCAGTCCATCGACCTGCTGGAGTTGAGTGGTAGCAACCACGTGCTGCCCCTCAAACTTCGGCTGGGTGAGCACCTTGCCAATCGAGTCAGCGCCGGACACCTTCACTGTCATGTGGTCGGGCGAATGGGAGATCTCCTGATCGCAGAGTTCCCGGTGCACAATACCCCGCTGGTCGGGCGCTCCTTACGGGAACTGAAGATAAGGGAAACCTTTGGCCTGAACGTGGTGGCGGTGTGGGAGCGAGGACGCATGGTCCCGGTTACGCCCGATACCATCCTTGCTGACGGGAGCTTTCCGGTGGTGGTGGGCTCTGCCGAGCAGGTCACCAGTCTCGACACTTATCTGGTGATCTACAATACCAATTTCAACCCTGTGCTCGTGATTGGTGGCGGCAAGGTGGGCTGCGCCACCACTCAGACTCTGCGGAAACGTGGAGTGACGGTTCACATGATCGAGCGAGAGGAGTCTCTGCGGAGTTCTCTTGAGGGGGTTGCCGACAAGTTGTTCATTGGTGACGCGGCGGACCTGAAACTGCTCATGGGTGCAGGGTTGGCCGATGCCCCCAGCGTGCTGCTCACCACTAATGATGACGCCATGAACATTTACCTGGCGGTCTACTGCCGGCGCCTGAATCCGGAACTCCGTGTGATCAGCCGCATCACTCACGAGCGCAACATTGAAACGATCCACCTGGCTGGCGCCGACTTTGTATTGAGCTCTGCGTCTTTAGGAGCGGAGGCTGTGATGTCGCTGCTACAACGTCGAGAGTCGGTGATCCTGGGTGAAGGGTTCGACCTCTTTTATATACCCGTGCCGACAAGCCTGGCTGGAGAAACCCTGGCGACCAGCCATATCCGGCCGCGGACCGGGCTCAATGTACTGGCACTGCGTCTGCCCGATGACGTGGTTGTCCCGGCGACAGCTTCGATGCTTTTAAAGCCCGACGGTGAACTGGTGATGTTAGGGAACGAGTCCCAGCGGAGAAATTTCACAAAAGAGTTTCCATGACTTGACTTCACATGCTGACGTAGCCTTTCAGCATCCAATCCAAAGGTCATCCTTTTTTACATCGCCTTTCTTCCAACCTTCATTGATCTGACGATCCTGAGCCGCGTAGATATTGTGCTGATTATCTTCCTCACCTTTCTCCGCTTGATGACCGATGTAAGGCAGACGGCGGAAAATAGATCTGTCCTCTTTTCCCTCTGAAATTTTCGAGGCGTGGTAGGATTCACACCCTCAGAACCAATCAGCAGAATTTCTACCCTAAGGAGCCAGCATGTCCTACGACGCTATAGAAGACGCTTTCAACTACATCAGCGAAGGCCAACCAGGCGACCGCAGGGCGATGGTCCACCGGGTCACCGGCAAGATCTTTCTTGCATCGGTTACAGCCGGGTTCGACCAGGCTCCACCCGATGCCGATAGCGACCCCGACTATCTCCTCCTCCCCCGCAGGCAGGATCTCGATCCGGGCAAGGGACTGATAATCGAGTTCTTCAATACCCACGCTCAATCAGAGGTGCCGCAGGTACAGGCGCTCTTTACCCGCTCCGGGGCCTTTCGCAATGCGAAGGATCTGATGCGCCGCCTACACCTGCTCGACCACTGGCATCTCTTCGAAGAACAGCGGATCGAAGAGCTGCTCCGCAAATGGTGTCTGGATAATGACCTCTCCCTCTAAAGACGCATAGAAGCAGGCTGATCAGGCAAAAGCAGGGGGATATTGACCCCCGAATTGAACTACAAACAAGTACTCTATACATTCTAAACAGTTGCAAGGGTGTGCAGAGTACAAGAGACGAGTCGAAACGATGAATGGACAGAACAGATCAGAGATCACCCCCGGGCTTGCCGTGGTGATCATTCTCAAGCAGGACCAGCGCTCAGGTAAGCTGACCACGGGGATCGTCAAGAACCTCTTGACCAAGTCACCCTTTCATTCCCGGGGGATTAAGGTCAGGTTGGAGGACGGTCAGGTCGGGAGAGTGCAGGGGCTTGCGGGTTGACCGGGTCAGGGGTGACAGGTCAATCGTGAATCAATAAATCTGGACACCTATTAAGTGAGATGTCCCCGGAACTCCCTTTCTGCCTAAATACGGGAAGTGTCCCTAGTTTTTTCCAAATTATCCAAAGCTGAAGGTCTGGGTTTTCTTTTTAGTAATCGATGCCGGGTTGCGGATCGATCTCCTGACGATAAGCGTGCTTGATCTCGTGGACCTCACTGACCGTGTCGGCCAGTTCAACGACCTGAGGGTGGGCGTCGCGGCCGGTGAGAATCAGATGCAGCATGGGGGGCTTGTTCTGCAGCAGGCCGAGCAGCTGCTCGAGGTCGACCAATTTGAGTTTAAGGGCGTTGTTAATTTCGTCGAGAATCAGCAGGTCACAGCTTCTGGTGGTAATCTTCTCTCTGGCCAGATCGATGGCATCTTGGGCATTGGCGCGGTGCTCGGTCCAGGGGTAGGGATTGCCTTGGATACCGCAGAACCCCTTGCCGGTAGCGACCAGTTCAATGTCGCAGTTCATCTGTTTGACGCCGTCCCACTCGCCAGCATAAATGTCACCCTTCATGAACTGGATGATGCAAACCTTCATGCCGTGGCCGCAGGCACGTAACGCCATCCCCAACGCCGAGGTGGTCTTGCCTTTGCCGTTGCCGGTGATGACAACGATCAAGCCTTGGCGTTTCTTCGGTTCGAGCTGGTCGATCTTGTCCGGTGAGGTTCCGCGTTTATTTATCATTTAACCACCTGTGCTTACGAGCACCTACCCTGAGCACAGCCTTCAGAACTATGCTCTCGTGCGTGGTTGCTGCCCCGATCATGTATCAAACTCTGAGTCAGATATGGACGACAGTCACGGCATGGCATAAAAAGGGATACTGCCCGGCTCAAAAGCGGCGTCCCTAAGCGAACGGCTGTGACAGCAATTTTTCCGCATGGGGAATATCTTCTTCGGCGACGTTGATCTGATAAGGACCTATTCCGGGTTCCGTCTCCGCCAGTAAGGAATACTCGATACCGCCATTTCGGAGTATTTTTTCTACACGATCCAGGTCGGCCTGGTCGCTGGGGTCATAGAAGCGCGTCATGATAATCACACCTCCTCTCTTCATCGTCTTTTGCCACGATTATAGCATTACACCAAAACTGTGGCCCATCGACACTGAAACTGCCAACCGCGAAAATGGGTTTGCAGTCCTCAAATTAGTGAACATATCGGACGGATGATGGTTGATCAGCATCTCCGCTAGTTGGGTCCTCCCAACACACTGAACATAAATTTGATGGCTAATTGCGCAATCGAATATCCCTGTTATCGTTTTGGAATAATTAAAACTGCGGAAGGAAAATTCAGATGGGAACTCACTGGATATATGAAGGATGTATCAATTGTGCCGCCTGTGCGCAGGTTTGTCCGGTGGACGCAATCAGCGAACAGGGGGAAGTCCATGTCATAGACAAGGAGATCTGTATCGATTGCGGTGCCTGCGACGAGGTCTGTCCGGTGGATGTAATTAAATGGGAAACGACCGCTTGAATAGCCACTCTACATAATCCTCCCCCGCAGCTGTGAGTGTTCGATTGTCAAAGATAATAATTTGTGGATTTGCACGGAGGTGATCTATGGATATTGAAAAGGCAATGCTTGATCCCGTCAGCGTATTTTCCTGCCCCGACGAGGTGTTTGACGAACCGTCCCTGACGCCGGAGCAAAAAATCAAGATTTTACGTCGCTGGGAGTATGATGCTCGCGAACTGGAAGTAGCTGAGGAGGAAAACATGGCCGGCGGACCGCCGGATATACTGGATGAAATTTTAAGAGTTTTACTCAGACTTGATGCTGAGGTCGACATCGCTCATTCTCCACCGACGAAACAGGGTGGCGAATAATCGAATCGAAAACGGGACCAGAGGTTATCCACTGGTCCCGTTTTCGCCCCACCTTTAGAGGTATCCTTAAATATTAATTCCCGTTCCCCCCCTTCTGCTCAAGCTGTGAGATCTGCTAAAGTGTGAAACATGACCCATAGGGTCAGCATTCGACTGTAAAAGAGGAGAATGCCGTGGAATACCGGAAACTTTGGCTCTGGTTCATCGTGATCACGGTTGGTTCTTTCTCTGTCCTCGGTTATTACGAGGTTGAAATCTATCGCCAAGCCCCATCTAGAAACGCTCAGATGGCTGCGGGTGATCGGTGACACCCTCTTTGCGATCGGGGTGGTCGCATTGACCTGGTTTAACGCCGGGCTGAAAACCGGTTGGTCACTTAAGGCAGAGATTGACCTGTCAGAAAAGATTTTCAGCAAACCTGATTGAAACGGAGAAAGGATACTCTCGTGAACTTTCAAAATGCATCTCTCCCCGCAGGGGCGATAAAGGTTGGCTCGACCCCGGCGATGACCGAAGAGACCGTGGTGGCCGGGATACTGAGAAACCATCTCGCCCCAAAGGGCAAAACCGGCTATCTCATTGTCGAAGAAGGCGCGCTGCAATACGTCTGGGAGGATGACGTGGATAATGTTCTGGATGCTGATCCCGAACATCCGATCGTCATCTTCCCCGAACGCTTTCACCATGTGGTTATCACTGGGCCGGTGCGTTTTCGGGTCGAGGTTTATGAACAGACTGAGGGTGCGGGCACTAAGCCGACACCTAAAAAAGGCGAACGCCCTGGCGCAGACTTCATTTGAGGGGGAGGAGAATCAAGTCTGTTTCCGTACGCTTTTTAAATACTCTTTGATGCCATCGACCGACAATTGTGTGCTTGAAGGGGACTTCAGCCCATTGATATGGAGTTGCGGCAGGCTCAAGACAAAAGGATAAGGGGTCGTGTCTACATTTTCCATAAAATGAAATGTGTACGGGATGTTGCTCAAACCGATCTGAATTTTGCGACGAAGCTACAACCGATTCATTACGAAGGCTAAATTAAACAGCAGCGTAGAAACAATATTGCCCCGAGCCATGCTTCAAATCAGCAGAGATTGGCCTTATGTTCTTT
>JAJRQB010000034.1 GCA_024280485.1 Deltaproteobacteria bacterium | reverse complement strand
ACAGGTGATCCCGCAGCGGAAGCAGGCCTCCGACTTAATGTCGTACTGGGGCTCCACATTCTCGCGGAACAGCTTTTCCGGAATATCGTCGCCCTGCGGGCGGAAGTTGTTGAGCGGCACGGCGTGAAAAGCCTGCAGCACATCGTAAGCTGCCCAGGTCCCGCCACCTCCGCCGCGACTGATCGGCTGGATACGCGCCGAGCCACCCCCCTTGATAACATTGAGATTGACCTGCTTGACTTCGGGCGTGAGGGGCTTGAGTTTATCGTTACTCTGAGCGACCAGTGCGAGGATGTTTTTATAACCCATCAAACTGCCCATGCCGCCGCGTCCGGCGAAGCGGCACTTATCTTCTCCGGACTTGAGCTGATTCTCGGTCGAGAGCGCCACCGCACCCATGTAGTTCTGTTGCCAGTTCTCACCGGCCTGACCAATGGCGGCGAAGTGCGCGTCTGCGTACTCTTTTTGAAGAGTCATGATTTTGCCATGGGTGGAGAGTCCAAGCAGATGCTCGGCCGGCTTGATCTCAAGCACTGGGCCGTCCGGCGTCTCCTTGATCAGGACATAAACCGGTCTCTCGGAACGACCTTCAAAGATCAGTTCATCCAGCCCGGTCCACTTGAATTTGGCGCCAAACTTGCCACTGCCGGTCGACCACATGGCCGCAGGAAACCCTTTTTTCGAGCCCTTGATCGGGCTGTAGCCGGAGAAGTAGGTACGCATTCCAGTCATGGCGCTGCTGCCGGTCAGCAGTCCAGTGTTGACGATCAGGGGGTTCTCGTCACAGTAGGCGGTCTCGATCTTCCGCGACGCCAGATCCTGAAAGGAACGACCGAAACCGCCCAGAACATCCTCCAGATTGCGACAGGGCACATCTTCCAGAACCTGTTCACCCGTGGTTAAATCGATCGTACAACGTGTGTAAAACACTTTCGCCGCGGCTGAGACGGGATCGTTTGTCAGGAATTTCATGCAGAACATCTCCTCTTCACAACAAATATTTCATGTGGAAAGACAGCAACTCAATCCACCCTTAGCCGCCACCGAGGATCGGCAACAGCGACAGGGCATCTCCATCTTTCACCTGATCGTTAACGCTGGCATGCACACCATTTATCAGGATAATTCCCAACGAATGATCCGCAAATTCAAATCTGTCGAGAATCGACTGAAGTGACGCCCCATCAGGATATTCGCAGCCTTGCTCTTTAAAGCGGTTTGTCCGTAATGGTCCAAATAATTTCACCGAGATTTTCATAGCTCTTCCTCCCAATTCCGATAAAAGTTAACCAGCCAATTGAGAAGAAACATCCGGGATCTTCTTCAGATGTGTACCGATCATCTCTTCATAGGCGGAATCGGCATCACCGATATATACGAGAGACGATGCGATTTCACTTGCGAGGATGGCATACATGATTTTCGGCGGAAGATCCTTGATACGCTCGCGAAATTTCACTGTTTGCCCAATGATTGACGGCATGTGATAAATGATCGCATTGCGGTAGACCGGTTGCTGACAAAGCTGAGGCCGGTTTTGGAAAAAGGTAAACAAACGTGCGTAATGCGCGTTGATCTCCTGACTGATCATATTTGAGATCTCAGTATAGGGGATGTTGCCATTATGCTCGTGGTATCGCTTGAAGATCAGTCGCGCTTCAGCCTCTGCTACATGATTCAGGATTTCGATAACGTCTACGACGTACTGCTCTTTATTGGCCAGAAACTCCTCATCCGAAAACAGCAGATTGGCAATAATTTCGTACGACGATGAGATAACACCACACTTATTGGCCGATGCATCGCGGATAACGACAACACCCATTTTCTGCAATTCAATACGTGCTTCTGGAGTAATAAACGAGTTAGCACCTTCGATGATCACTTTAGCCGACAACTGGCCCGACTCATCGGCGAACTTGTGACAATTGTTGATGTCGATCGTTTCAGGACGGCCGCCTGCCGGAATAAACAGATCGGTTTGTACCGTAAAAATAAGATTATTGTAATCCCGATAGAATTCATCGTTGGAAATCCAGAATTCTTCAAGGCCAAGTTCGGTACGGACAACCTTTTTGTAGAGTTCGCGCATCCCCTCTTTGCGGGTATGTTGCCGATAGAGGATAAATCCGCCCTCGTGCAGCGCCTCAGGATCGAAAGCGTCAAGATCTTTCTTAAGCACAATAGCCTCAAGAGCTTTGAGATCTGCCCCTAAGGGATCATAGAGTGCGCCGGTGCCGTCGATCAGCAGGTTGATTTTGACCTTGGGAGAACGCTCCAGCAAGAGCCGCATGCCGTTACCGGCGACATCACCGTTAGGACCACCGGTAAACTTGACTGAAAATTCATCCTTGTGCATATCGATGCCGAGTTCCTGCATGGCCACCTCGGCAAAACGGATGACGCCGACCGAGGTCACACCATATTCCTTGTGGTTGATCCCGACTCTCTTACTCGACATGATTCCAGCGCCGAGCAGATAACCGCGCTTCACCGCTTGCCTAGCCACCAGTTCAACCATGCTATCGTGCATGTTCTCATCAGGGCCGAGTTCAATCGGCTCATCCTCACCATGGTAGTCGACGACCCGAGGGTCTTTCGCCTTGCCGTTCTCAGTGACATAGATGTCAAGAAATGCGTTGATAAAGCCGTACTGGAGGTTATACAGACGCTGTTTGATGCTCTCCGAATTTTTCTCGCCACCAGCATCAAGTACCGTCACCATCTTGGAACCGCCCTCATAGATATCCTTGTTCTTAAGATGCTGAGTGTGGGCCAGGATATAGTTTTCCTTAAAGATGCTGTTAGCAGCCATCACGTAATCGTCACGCCCCTGGGTGATCAGGGTCCGCCATCCGCCACGGGCGATGTCGGAGAAGCCGATATGATAACCCGAACCGTAATGTCCAGAGAAATAGGTCACCCTGAAAGGCCGTTCTTGCGGCAGGTCTGAGGTAAACTCTTCACCTAATTCGTCGATATAGACGGGATCAATACGAAACGCCAGAGCAAGTTTATCCGTTACGAAGAAGTTGGTCTTCAGGGTATGCCGCACGAAGGAGAGACAACAACGAAAAATAGCCCGACGATACTCATCCAGAAAGCGGCGGCCGGTATTGTAGTTTTCAATCACCTGCGTCGTCTCTTGCAGGGCCTTAAGGTAGCCGTCTTCACTTTTCCTGAGCTCGGGATCGAAACGGATTTTAAACAACAAGACCAGTCTCTGGACCAGATCGGGGTGATTGTGAAAGGCCCGCATGACTCCTTCCAGATCGAAGCGGTCGGGATGGTTATGGGCCAGGTTGGTATGGCAAAAACCGATGAAGGCGCGAACCAGAGAGGCCTCAACCCCGGAGAAGATCCCGCTGGTAACCAGATTCATGTAGGTCGGAGAAGACGCCGGCAGAATCTGGGTGTTGTAGAGTTCCTCTCGCAGTTGCCGAAACAGACTACTATCCCGTTCAACCCGACCTTTGTTGGCGGTTTTCACATAAAAGGTCGCCAAGAAATAAGGATGGGTGCCGTTGCTGAGCGTCAAACAATAGGCCCGTTTGACCACAATCCCCAAGCGCTTGAACACCTCAATGGTCTGCTGCAGAAAGCCCTTTTGCGGCGGGTTGCCGACACCGAACAGAATCCGCGACTCCTTCGAGCCATCAGGTCCATCCGCCTCCTGGACATCGACATAAATCCCTCCGTGGGCCTTGGTCTGCTGATAGAGCCAGAGGATGCGGGCTACCCGTTCTGCGGGGGAGATCTGCACGTAGTTTTCATTATTGAGCCAGAGCAAACCAAGCAACTTAGCGATCTGCTCGAGATCAAAATCTGGATACTCAACCTGAAGCGCCTCACGCACATCTTTGGTGATCTGTTGCGGGATACTCGGTGTCTCAGCCTGTGCAATTTCCTGATCTTCCTTACGGGCAAAATCAAAACGCAACACCTCCAAAGGATGGGAAGTCCCGGGGATTGACGCATAGGATGTGGTAATTTGAGCGTAGGAGATATCCCTTTCCGGGAGAGTCCGCAGCGTCTCATAGAGCGAACCCGGCACGCCCAACTGTGCCTGCATCAGTAGTCTGTCACGATCGACCAGCGTAATCTTGCGATTCTGCTCCAAACTGTGCAGACCGGTAGCCAATGCCGCAATCGCTTCGACCACATCCTTATTGGAGAGAAAGAAGTAGTGATGCATCTGCTTCTTCAACCAGGATAGATTGGCGTCCGACCTGGCATTGCTGAGACTGATGCTTTCACGAATTTGTTGATGCAAACCGTTTTCAGTAATTTCACTCATGCTACTATCCCAATGGAACGCCCCTGACAGCGGACGACCGGAAAAATGGCAAAACCCTGTCGTAAGTCTTGACCTGTTATGTTCCTTACCGGACCATCTTCTAGCTGAAAAAAACCTGCTCACCACCGACCCAGGTCTGAGTCACCCGGATATCCTTCAACACCTCGTCAGCGACCTCAAAAGGGTTGGACTCCAAAACGGTAAAATCGGCCAGTTTACCAATCTCTATCGAGCCGATATCATGCTCTCTGTGCACCGCCTTGGCGGCATTAATGGTGTACCCCTTCAAAGACTCATCCAGGGAAATCCGCTGTTTTGCTCCAACCAGGTTGCCATGGATGGTTTTACGCGTAACACAGGCATAGACCGCTTCCATCGGCTGCGGATAGGCAACGGGCGCATCGGAGGAGAGAACAATCGGCACCCCGTACTTGGCGAACCAGCCGTAAGGGGAATAGTTCTCACCAATTTCACCAACGGCTTTGACCACCCCCTCGCCACTGGCATAAAAATGCTGCGACTGCGGGACCGGCCAGATCCCCAACTTGGCAATCCGCTTGACCTGTTCCTCGGTCGGCAGACCGCAGTGATCGATGCGGTGACGCATGTCTTCGCGGGGGCATTCTTGCTGCGCCTGCTCGACCGCCTCCAGAACCAGTTCGATAGCAGCATCCCCCTGGGCGTGAGTGATGGTCTGCATGCCGTACTTGTGTGCAGAAACGATCAGAGCCTTGAGAACTTCCGGCTTATGAAACAGGTAGCCTTTGTTGCGTTCGCTGTCGAGATAGCCGCTGCTTAACAGGGCCGTTCCCCCCAGCAGGGTGCCGTCTGCATAGATTTTAAGCGGCCCCAGGGAGAGCTGTTCATCACCGAAGGCGGAGCTGAAGCCCATCGCCTTGATCTCATCCAGATAGTTGGAGAGATATGAGAGCACAATACGCGTCTTGAGCAGACCGCTGTTGCGCGCCTCCAGGTACGACTCCATCTCCTGTTTGGTGACCTGAACATCGTTGATGGTCGTGATACCGGCTGCCAGAGTCAGCTGCTGACCGACGCTGATGATGTTCTGCAGGTTCTCCGGGGAATCGGGCATATGAATGTTCGGCCCATGCTCACCGGGACGCACGCCGAACTCACCAGCCAGGTAATCGGCGGCACTATCGAACATCGCTCCATCAGGTCGTCCCTCGGCGTCACGCCCAAAGGCGCCGCCGGGAGGGTCGACGGTCTCAGGTCCAATCCCTATCTGCTCGAGCAGGTAGCTGTTGACGATGTTGCAATGCCCGCTCTTGTGCATGATCTGCACTGGTCGCTCGGTCGAAACCCGGTCAAGGTCCAAGGCGGTGGGGTGACGCTCTTCCTTCAGCGCCCGCTGATCGAAACCGAAGCCGCGAATCGAGGCCTCCGGTGGAAGGCCTTCGGCATGCTTACGCAGGGTCTCGACCAGTTCGTCGATACTTTTTACTTTCTGGTAACTTACATCGCACCAGATATTGCACATCCCTAGCATCATCATGTGATAGTGGGTATCGATGAATCCTGGAAGCAAGCATTGACCGCCGAGATCGATCTGCTTAAAATCAGCACCGGCGGCCTGTTGACAATCCTCCAGCAGTCCAACCCAACGGATTCGACCATTGGACACGGCGACCGCTTCAGCCTGCTGATTTCCGGCCATCGTCAAGATGCTGCCACCCGTCAGGACCAGGCTTCCATTCCCCTTGTCATGCATATTCGTTTTCATCTATTCCATCCCCTCAGAAACGCTGAGCCTTGCCAGAACCTGATCGAAATAATCTGTAACCAAATCAAAAAACGACCTTTGTTCTTCGCATTACGACGTGCCTCAGATATTTCTGCGGCCTCCCTGATAACCTGTTTGCAGCGCAGGTACAAACAATCCTGCGTGCCCTCGGGACGTGAAGAAAGATTCTTTTCACTTATGGTTATCTGCATCACCCAGCGCCTTTCGATTTCTGGTACGGCCAGCCTTGCACCGAAAAACCACGAATTTCGTTATTTACCCAACACCTGCCCCAATGACTCTTCGAAGATCTTCAACCCGGTCTCAAGCTGCTCATCACTTATCACAAGCGGCGGGAGAAATCGGATCACGTTGCTGAAAATTCCGGCACCCATGGTCAACAGCCCGCTCTTGAAACATTCCTGCACGATGGCCGGAACCGCCTCCTTGTGAGGCTCCTTGGTCACTGGATCCTTGACCAGTTCCAGTGCCACCATTGCGCCCAGCCCGCGGATATCACCGATCTGCGGATACTTCTGTTGCAGTTCCTGCAGGCGGCTAACAATCTTTGCACCGACCTGTGCAGCCCTGTCGCTCAGATCCTCTTTCTCCATCAGATCGATGGTCGCCAGCGCAGCGGCACAAGAGACGGGGTTGCCGCCGTAGGTGCCGCCGATGCGACCCGGAGTCGGGGCGTCCATGATCTCGGCCCGACCGACCACGGCTGAAAGCGGCATGCCGGAGGCGATCCCCTTAGCCAGGGTCATCAAATCGGGGATCACGCCGAGCTGCTCACTGGCAAACATCTTACCGGTCCGTGCGAAGCCGGATTGAACCTCATCGGCGATAAAGACGATGCCGTGCTTTTCACAGATGCTCTTCAGACCCGGCAGGAACTCATTGGGCGGCACGATGAAACCACCTTCGCCCTGGACCGGCTCGATGATCATCGCCGCAACGCTCTCGGGGTCGACCTCGGAGATAAAGAAGCGCTCGAAATGCTCCAGGCAGGCCATGCCGCAGCTTGGGTAGCTCGACTTATATGCGCAACGATAGCAGTATGCCGCAGGGGCCTTGTAGACCTCGGGCGCAAAAGGCCCGAATTCATGTTTGTACGGCTTGACCTTGCTGGTGAGGGTCATGGTCAGCAGGGTGCGACCGTGGAAACCACCCTCGAAAGCAATCACGCTTGGACGCTTGGTATGGGCCTTGGCGATCTTGATCGCGTTCTCCACCGCCTCGGCACCACTGTTGACGAACATCGCTTTCTTGGCATGATCTCCGGGAGTGATCCGGCACAGCTTCTCTGCCAACTCGACATAGGGCTCGTACATCCCGACCATGAAGCAGGTGTGCAGCAGCTTCTCTGCCTGTTCCTTGATGGCGGCGACCACTGTTTCAGGACAGTGCCCGGCATTGATCACGCCAATCCCACCGTAGAAATCAAGGTAGTCGTTGCCGTCGATATCCTTGACCACAGCCCCCTTGGCGGACTCGACAAAGATCGGCGCCAGGTTCGAAATTCCCTGGGCCACGAACTGCTGCTTCTTCTCGAGCAGGGTTTTGGTTTTATGCCCCTGACCGGCTCCGACCTGCGGTATTTCATTTCCGTTCAACATAGCTTTCCTCCAGGTCTAAATCCGGTTGGAATGTTTAAGAGGGTAATCTGAGTACTTAGGGAGTAAGACCTGTGCCAGCACAACTTCATTTCAATCCCCGAAGTCATGCCAAAATATTCAGTCCTCAACCTGAGGTGAGCATAGACCCTGTTTTAAATAAGGTGAAATTCGTTGTTTTCATGTACAAATCAATGCTGCGAATACCCCTAAATTCTCAGCCAAACTTGATCCATCCCTTCGAAAGCCGGAGATCCAAAAAAGAAAAATCCAGGAACCGCTAAAACTGGAACCTGGATGAGAAGGGAGAATTATCCAATGATAAAATTGATACTTCCATTCTCCTGTAATTCTGACTTGATCGTTAATTACCCGGCACGCGACTATTCAGCAAATCGAGTTTCATCCGCATCAGGCGTGAGATACTCACCCCAGATTTTTTCGCCAGATCAAGGAGTACATTCTTTTCTTCGTCATTCACCCGAAAGGAAATGACAAATTTGTTGCGCATTTTTTCCATCATGATCTCCTTCTTTGCTCTTTCTGAAAATTAGTGATCGGTAGAGAATCTCAGCCCAATTCCTTATCGCCTCTTGCCACCGACTAACTAGGCTTGAAACATTGCCCTGAATCTCTGACATTTTGTTAAGAATAAACTCCACGCTGAATTTTAGAAAATTCTTTGTTTTAATAGACGGATTCAACTTACGCATATCACCACAGAATGCCATGGAGTTGGCCCTGATTCCTTCAATCTAGAATCAATCTTAAAAACCTGCGCCCAACCTGGAGCCAACCTAAATCTAAAAAACAACGAAAAAAGCCCCCCTGCGTGAGCAGAGAGGCTTTCGTTCGTTAATGGCGTCCCCAAGGGGATCAAACCCACGACCAACTGAAAGGTCTTCCCCTGGAACACTAGGGACGTTTCACACACAATATTCCAGTTTCGAACAGAAGCATGTGTACCAGTTCACTGCTCTTTATTTTGCTTCGTTTTGATAAGATTTCGATAAGACGTTTTTCTTTATTTGTCATCGGAACTTCAATCGTACATTCAGCAGATTTCACGTTTTCCTCCGAGTTTCGATTCAGCAGTTAAGAGTAGTCAGGGTGTCGAGTTGGCTGTTGGCACAGGGTATGGTGGTGACAACTTTGATTTTACCTTTACGCTCCGTGCTATGACAGGCAAGGGCTACATGACGTTTGGACATGGCGTAACTCCTGAGTCAAAAAAGACGCTCCAGGCGAGAGAGGGAGCCTGGAGCGTAATAAAAAGAGATGGGACAGATAAATCCGTCGCTAATCGATTCATGATCAATATGTTATGCCGAGCCGTAGAGCAAAAAGGTCACGACACTGGCAACGTAGCTTGTCAATCCGATGACCAGCAGAGACAGCTCAGCGAAATAGAGCCGCGTCTTGCGGTTCCGATAACGGATGATTAAGGACAGGGTTGCCTGAGGAGTCTCGGCGACCATCTGGGTGACCCAGCGGATGCGCAGCCCCCCGATCAGCAGGATCACCATCGCCGTCAGGACAAAAACAATCCCCAGGACCATACTGTAGCGGGCGAACATGTTGGTCTGGACGATTTGCGGCCCGGAAAATCCAGTGATGGTCAGCGCCAGTGTACAAATAGTCAGGAGCAGTTGCGACCTGGCCTGAATGACGTTGAAGTGTTGCTTCAGAAATTCGAGGCATGACGAAAGTTTCCCATCGTACAAGCCGAGCAGATACTTTGCCTCTTCATCGCAATCGATGACCTTCTCTGTGGGGTCTAACGTCTTTTCTTGCCTCATAGCTGCTGAGTCCTCTCGACGCTTGAAATCTCAGACCCGCTCAACCACCAGAGCAATCCCCTGGCCGACTCCGATACACATGGTACAGAGCGCCAGTTTGCCGCCGGTGTCCTGTAGCTGATGAACAGCGCTGGTCACCAGACGGGCACCACTCATCCCCAATGGATGGCCGAGGGCGATGGCGCCACCCAGTGGGTTGATGCGCGGATCATCATCGGCCAAGCCAAGTTGCCTTGTACAAGCCAAGGATTGTGCAGCAAAGGCTTCGTTCAGCTCGAGGATGTCGAAATCATTCAAGGTCAGTCCCAAACGCTTAAGCAGTTTCTGGGTTGCCGGCACCGGACCTATCCCCATAATGCGCGGCGGAACCCCGGCGGCGGCCATGCCCAGGATCCGTGCCTTAGGCGCAAGTCCATTGCGAGATGCTGCCTGTTCGGTTGCCAGCAAAAGCGCTGCCGCGCCGTCATTGACCCCCGAGGCATTCCCGGCGGTAATGGTCCCTTCAGGGAACATCGCCTTCAGTTTGCCCAGCGTTGCCAGTGAACTCAAACGCGGGTGCTCATCTTTTTCAATAATCAGCGGGTCCCCTTTGCGCTGGGGCACCTTGACCGCTACGATCTCTTGCGCCAGTCGTCCATCTTGCTGCGCTGCTGCGGCTTTTTCTTGACTCCAGAGTGCGAAACGGTCCTGATCCTCACGGCTGATATTGAATTCACGCGCCAGGTTTTCGGCGGTTTCTGGCATCGAGTCGGTGCCGTAAACAGCATTCAGATGCGGGTTGACGAAACGCCAACCAATGGTGGTATCGAAGATCTCGGCGGCACGCGAAAAGGCAGAAGTCGCCTTGCCCATCACGAAGGGCGCGCGGGACATGCTCTCCACCCCGCCGGCGATCATAAGTTCAGCGTCCCCGGCTTTGATCGCCTGAGCGGCGCTACCGACGGCATTCAAACCGGAGCCGCAGAGCCGGTTAATCGTACTGCCCGATACAGCCTCGGGGAGTCCCGCCAGCAGCGTCGACATACGCGCCACGTTGCGGTTATCTTCACCGGCCTGATTAGCGCAGCCGAGGATCACATCATCCAGCGCAGCCCAGTCGACTCCCGGGTTACGCTCCATCAGGGCCTTGAGCGGAATGGCGGCCAGATCGTCGGCACGCACTGAAGAGAGAGAACCAGCGTAGCGCCCGACCGGCGTGCGGATTGAATCACAAATAAATACTTCACTCATGGCCTATACCTTCCATCGGAGTTGATAGCGATTTACAGCGAAATGAAATTGTACACCAATGCACCCTGACCAGCGAAATATCACCAGACAGGGCGCACTCTGATCAGTCGTCTCCGTGGAGGCTGTTCAGCAGCAGGTTCTGCTCTTCCTTCAGTTTGCGGAAGCCGGACAGCATCGTCTCGGAAAGATGGTCAACCTCCTTCTCGCTCATTACGGTCGAAGTGGTGAACGAGCAGGTGTTGATCATCATGATACCGTTATCGAACAGGTAGTCGAGCAATGACTTGATCAGTTTGGCTTCCTCTGGGCTGACATAGGCCGAGCGGTAGCCGCCCTTGACCTCGGGCTTCATATGAACCCGGAACATCGATCCGCCACCAGTGACGCAAGCTGGGATATCTGCAATCCGAATCGCTTCAGTGATCTGCGCTCGTCCCCGTTCGGCCAGTTGATTTACTCGTTTAATTGCAGCTCTATCGAACATTTTCATCGCCGTATGGCCGGCAACCATCGTCATCGGGTTGGCCGAGAAAGTTCCGCCCTGCGGGAAGAGCACCTTGCTCGACAGCGGATTCATGACCTCCATCACCTCTTTGCGGCCAGCTAAGGCTCCGACCGGGAATCCGCCGCCGATGATCTTGCCCATGGCGGTCAAATCCGGACTCTCGGCATACCATTCCTGCGCGCCGCTGTAGTTGGAGCGGAAGGTGACCACCTCGTCAAAGACCAGCAGGGCGCCGTTCTCCTGGGTCCACTTACGCAACGCAGTAACAAACTCAGGAGCCGCAGGGGTCAGGCCGATGCGATGCGGCATCAGGTCGACAAGCACGCAGGCCAGTTCGTCGGCGTGCTGGTCGAGTAGAGCAATCGCGCGCTCGACATCATTAAAGGGCAGGACCACCACCTCGTTGAGGGCTGACTCGGGAGTGCCGTAGGCAACCGGGACGCTGTTGGGCCGGTCCGCATCACCCCAGTTTGCCGGGCTGGCGGTCTGGCTGACTTCAGCATAGTCGTAGAGGCCGTGATAGGAACCTTCCATCTTGGCGATCTTGGAGCGGCCAGTGAAGGCGCGGGAGGCCTTGATGCAATTCATCACCGCTTCGGTACCGGAGTTGCAAAAACGGATCTTGTCGAAGCTTGGATTACGACTACACAGGTATTCTGCATAGTAGAACTCCGCCTCGGTCGCCATGGTAAAAGCGGTGCCCTTCTGAAGTTGTTCAGTGAGAGCCGCGACCATGGTCGGGTGAGCATGGCCATGAGCCAGTGCCGCCATGTTGTTGGCAAAGTCGATCCTCTTCACCCCTTCGATATCGGTCACGTAGCAGCCTTCGCCCCGCTCAGCATAAGCAGGATGAGGGGTGCGTAATACCGTGTTGCGGCTGATGCCTCCGGGCATGACTTCGCAAGCCCGTTGGTAGATTTCCGCACTCCGAGATTGATCTGCCGGTACCGCCAAGTTTCCCTGTGCCATGGTCTTATCCTTTGCTCTGAAGATATGTATGAAATGCGTGATTAATGATTTGCAGCTTCGGCCAGTTGTGGACCGGGCAGTAGCTTGCAGCCGGTTCTTTGCTGGACATAATCGAAGCTGATGCCCGGAGCCAGTTCGGCAACCATGAAGCCGTCCGCTGTAACATCGATAACCGCCAGATCGGTATAGATCCGATCCACAACCGCTTTACCGGTCAACGGATAACTACAGGATTCGACCAGCTTGGGTTCGCCGCTCTTGGTGCAATGCTGGGTGATGACATAGATCGTCTTGACCCCTGCCACCAGATCCATCGCCCCGCCGACTGCCGGGATGGCATCGGCTTCGCCGGTCGACCAGTTGGCCAGGTCGCCCTGCTCGGAGACCTGCATCGCCCCCAGTACGCAGACATCGATATGCTGGCCACGAATCATGGCGAAGCTGTCAGCATGGTGAAAGAAGGAGGCGCCAGGGTTTACCGTAACCGCCTTCTTCCCCGCATTGATAAGTTCGGGGTCAACTTCGTCCTCAGCTGGTGCCGGACCCATGCCGAGTAGACCGTTTTCAGTGTGGTAGATCACTTCCCGCCCTTCGGGAACATACTGGGCAACCATCTCGGGAATACCGATACCCAGATTTACGTAGGAGCCGTCGGGAATGTCCAGGGCGGTCCGCTTTGCCATCTCTTCTCGGCCCCAGCCGATGTTTTGCTGTTTTGCAACGCTCACGGGTAGCTTCTCCCTTCGGCAATCAGTTTTGATTCTTGCGCGGGATGTGGAATCTCAACAACTCGATTTACGAAGATCCCGGGGGTGACAATGACTTCCGGATCGATGGAACCGACCTCACACAGGGAGCCGGTTTGGACTATGGTTGTTTTGGCCGCCATCGCCATGATCGGAGCGAAGTTGCGCGCCGTCTTGTTGTAGGTCAGGTTGCCGTGGTTATCCGCACATTCAGATTTGATCAGTGCGAAGTCAGCTCTCAGGCCGTACTCCATGACATAATCCCGCCCATCAAAGTTACGCAGTTCCTTGCCTTCGGCGAGAGGTGTGTTGACCGAAGTCGCAGTATAGAATGCCGGTATCCCTGCGCCGCCAGCGCGAATCCGCTCAGCCAAGGTCCCCTGAGGAACCAGTTCGAGCTCGATCTTGCCGCTGCGGTAGAGTTCCGGAAAGACCTTGGAGCCGACAGTGCGCGGGTAGGAACAGATCATCTTGCCGACCCGACCGTTTTCGATCAGCGCCGCGAGGCCGACATGACCACTGCCGGTGTTGTTATTGACCACGGTCAGATTTTTGGCCCCCTGGTCGATCAATGCGTGAATCAGCTCGATGGGGCTGCCAGCTTCGCCGAAGCCGCCGATCATAACCGTCGCACCATCGAAGATGTCCGCTACCGCATCGCTCAGTGAATCAATATGCTTATCAATCATCGTCCGTAACCTCTATCGTTGAGGAGATCGCTACTTATGCCAGGCGCTTGCGCAGGGTTTCGGCCAGATCCTCTTCAATCTGCTTGAGTTCATCTGCGAAGAAGAACTTCTCGGTATCGAAGGGGAGCAACAGGTCGATCTTGTTCTTCTGCTCATCGTACTTGGCATGGAAAACCCGGTTCATCCATTCCATGTTACGCCCTTCGGTAAACTGCAGTGCGAAGCACTTCTCACCACCAATGACCGAGGTTCCCATGATAGCCAGCTTGCCGGCCGAAATCGTCATCGAAATGTGACGTGAGGGACGGTTGATCGAGGAGAGCGAGTTATAGATCTTGCTGAAAATCCGCTCAATGTCGGCCAACGGCGCGGTGAAATAATGATGCTCGCCGGTCGGGCGCGCGGCATACATGGAGTGGAAGCCCATCCCCATCATCGCCAGAATGTTAGCCAGGTCGATCCAGCTCTGCGCCGACTTATCGACATCGACCTTGCCGTTTTCGTCAGTAAAGAGGCTGATGTGGTTCATGATCGGACTCTGGCTGCGGACGAACACGCCGTGGGCCTTCAAGCGGCGGATCGCGGCGAGGGTGCGTGGATTCAGCAGCTCGCGCGGGGTCGAGAAGTGAGCCATCCAGGCCATCTGAATGCCATTTTCGTAGAGCAGGTCGTACAGTTCGAGCATCTTGTCGAATTTGCTGCTAAGGATCATCTCCGGGTGGAAGGTCAGGGCACGCGAGCCGAGACGGATATTGCGGATATGGCCCAGCTCAGGATCCTCGATGATCGGCCTGATGTACTGCTCAAAGCGATTGGCGGGCATAAAGCCACCGTCACCGCCAGTAATCAGCAGGTCGGAAACCTCTTTGTGCTGCTTGAGGTAGTTGTGCAGCTGGGTAATATCTTTCTGCAGGAACATATCTTCGTCGCCACGCACCTGGGCATGGCGGAAACAGTAGGTGCAGAAGGAGAAGCAGTTCTGGGTGCTGGTATCGAAGACCAGCTGACACTGCGGGTACTTGTGCTGGCTGCCCTCGAGAAATTCGACTTGGCCCTCGCCATTGTTAAACCAGGGCTTGTTGAGCTGCTGATTGCCGTCGTGGGGGTTGGTCTTCTCGGTATACTCGGCGACGATCCGCGCGCGCTCCTCTTCGCTCTCGGCATCAACATAGGTCTTGGTCGGCTCCGGATCGATCATGCCGGGTTGAGGCATTACCAGTTGATAGAGGGAGTTGTTTTCGTAGTTGTCCCAGTTGATGCTATTCAGCGAGTGACTGGTGGCCAAAAAGCGGTAAACCTCGATATAGAATTCGCGCTCCTTGATCTGGCTGAGCTCAATCCCGTTCTCCTTGAGAATCTCGCAAACCCGGCGGAAACCTTCGAGACCGGTATAGTTTGATCCGACCTTAAAGAGGAAGGGTTTGGTCTCCATCAGCCCTGAATGTTGAGGGTAGGAGGCCTGCAGGCGACTCAAGAGTCCAACCGGCAGCAGCTTCTCATCTTCGACGATACGCCGGGTATCATCAGAAAACTGATATCTGGCCATCATCGCCTGAACATCTGAGGGCTGCACAATGAGGTGAGACTTGTTCTCAACTTGGGATTGATCGGATAGATTTAACGCTGAGGTGTTCTGACTGGTCATTTTTCTGCTCCTGTCGGTTGCCTGATTAGTTCGGTTTATTATTAAAAAATTAGTTCTCGAAGCGCATCATAGTCGCCGAGGCCTTGGCCACCAACTGGCCCTCTTCATTCAGTATATGCCCCTCGACATAGGCGGTCTGCCTGGTGGTATTAACCAGTTTACCGAAGGCGGTTATCTTTCCGGTTGTAGCTGATTTCAGAAAATTGATTTTCATTTCCAGGGTTGCGCCAGCTCTCTTCTCCGGCGGGCGGGAGTGGAAGAATGAACGTGCCATCGCGGTGTCCAGCAGAGTGCAGAGGACGCCCCCATGTACAGACCCCATTACATTGTGATGACGAGGCTCTAAATCAAGATCTATGACGTAGTAGGTGTCGACGAATCCTCGAAAATTCAGAGCAGTTTCCTCATTGAAATTATTGTTTGACATTGCCACACCTCACAGGATGGTACCGCACAGCGAAACAACTGCATTGCTTAGCGGTTCATGTATGGTCATAGATAACCAAAAACAAAACCCCTGTCAACTCTTTTCTATACTTTATTTCCGCAATGCAGCACCACGTTAAGATATGCGACGATATTCGGATCATGCATTCCGCTATGCGGTCCACAGAAGCTGTCTATGGTAAATAATCTATAGCGGGGGCGGAGCAGAAATACAGGGGAACCGGCAATAATCTGTTCTTAAGGATTGGGCAATAAGCGGCTGAGATAATTATCATGGGGGGGGCTGCTTTTTCTTCTCTGTTTATACGCAGCCCAACAGCTCTCGGGCTTTGTCGACGTCTGCCAACTCGCGTCCTAACAACTGGGCCGCAGCAACACTTTGAGCGACCAGCGCGGCATTATCCGGGGCGAGGCTGTTATCACTGAGGAGCAGGTTGTTTTCAAATCCGATCCGGGCATGTCCTTGGCGGGCGATCGCACTGGCTGTGCAGGCTGCCTCCTGCGGGCCAAAGGCGCAGACGGCCCAGGGGCATTCGAATTCATGGGCGACCAGAAAAGCTAACAGGTCTTCGGGAGTGCCCTGTTGGCCAGGGTTGTAGCCTCCGAGGACGAAGAGCACGAAAGGGCGCCCTTCAGGGATAAGGCCGCGCCGTCTTAAATCATGGAAGTAGCGGACTTCTTCGCTGGTATACAGAATATACTGAGGGCTGATGCGTTCCCTGTTAAGCCAGGCAAAGAAGACCGCGGCAGAGGATTCATCGGTCGGATTGGGGATGAACTCGTGCAGAGCCAGGGATACCGCTTCGGGGCGCAATGCCCGGATCATGGCCATCTGCTCTTCGCGCTGGTAGATTCCCACGGCTTCACTCGTCACCTGGATGATCAGATCCTTGCCAACGACCTGGCGTATGGCTGTCGTAGCGCTACGGTAGGCCTCCGGGGACAGGGTGTGGCGACCAACCGAATCACGCACGTGCAGATGGATCATGGTCGCACCGGCGGCCTGACAGTCTGCAGCAGTCGTCGCCAGCTCCTTATCGGATATCGGCAGGCAGGGGTGATCTGCCTTGGACTTTCGGGCTCCGTTGGGCGCCACACTAACAATGAGAGGCTGGGCACAACTGGTCATCGGCCGTCCTGCTCTTGAGTCCTAACTCTTGCCCGGAGGACTCTGGGACTGAATGAAACCAACAACAAGCCGCCCACCAACATGCTCATGCCCAGGTAGGCAGAAGCGGTAAGTTGCTCGCCCAGTATGAGCACTCCCAGAAGTGCCGCAGTGAGTGGCTCTGCCAGATTCAAAGTAACGGCTGTCGAAACAGGGGTCAGTCTCAAGCCTTTGGCAAATAGCCAGTACGGTGCCGCCGAGGTTGCCAACCCCAGGTAGAGCGCAATAGCGATTCCGCTCGGCTCAGCCAACCAGTACAGGTCTGCGGAAAATAGGAATGGGGAAAGTAGTGCTGCACCAAGAATAGAGGTGACAGCCAGGACAGCCAGGGTCGACCGCCCTTCGAGAAGAACCTTGATAGCCACTGCATATGTTGCATATGCGCAGCCCGCACCCAGAGCCAGAAGGACCCCTAAAGGATCAACGCCGATCGGGCTACCACTGACTACCAGTAAGCTGCAACCGATAATCGCCAACAACGTTGCGCCACCCCATTTTCGATTGGGCTGCTCTTTTCGGAGCAGGAACGCAATGAGTCCTGCAAAGACAGGGGAACTTCCAATGAAAATAGTGGTCCCCATTGCGACGCCTGTTCTGCTCAGGGCGCCGAAGAAGCAGACCTGTACGGTTGCCATGCAGATTGCGGCACAGGCAGTGGCTGCCAGCGGCCACTGCTTTGGCATACTTATGCTGCCCTGAACGCCAGATAATAAGAGAAGGGCCACACCGCTCACAGCTAATCGCAGGGCTCCTATGACAGCGGGTTGGGCCGCTGCGGGTGCCAAGGTCTGAGCTGTTCCGGCTGTTCCCCATAGCATTGCAGCAAGCAAAATAAACCAGGGGCCACTCATTAACTTATTTGGACTAGGGCCTTTAGGCTGCACCACACGCTACCCATCCCTGAAAATGTCGTATAAATCCTGCTGAAATCGAATCGGAGAATCCCGAGAAATTCGGGCCGGAAGTTGATGGTTAACCTTCAAAAAAACTAGGTGACAAACGAGGAGACTGTCGGACTATCCATGCGCTGGCTGCAAATCCGACTGTTTGGCCCAAATTTCAGTTCCTTTTTGCCCCATAGCTATGGCTATGAGGGGGGGCACGATAACTAACACCCCATAATTGCGATAACTCTGATTTACGTTGCTTGTCGGATGCTTTACGGGAATTTAAACTGGCGCTTTTTCAAATTTGTTTTGATAACGGTACTGAAAGATAAACTATCCGCATATCAGGAATGTCTATTTTCCGCGAGCAACCACTTTCCCTTGGACAATATCTTTCTCATTCTCAGTTAATTCTCCAGCGTAAATAGCCCAACTGTCTCCACCGATATAGCGAGCATTATATTTTATTGTTCCGGCAATCGGTGCTGATGAAGATATCCCCGAGTAGAATAATGGTCTCTGTTTGGCGTATGTTGTAGCTAGTTCCGCATACGCTTTGAGATCCTTTTTTTGATCTGCTGAAAGTTTATTCCAATCATTTATTGGTAAGTAGATCTGAACCTCCGGCGACTTTGTTCCTGCGCCGAAAAGAACAGGCCGATTGTAGTATCTGTCCAGGTCGTGATATTTGATCAAAATCTGCGCATGCAATTTTATCCCATCGATTGCCCCATCGGGAATTTCTACGGCGTTTGATCTCTCAGATTGAATAAAGCCAAGGCATAGAACAACCACTCCTATAAAAATGATTTTTTTCATCTCCCACCCTCCTATCGCCTGATTATTACTCGCCAAAAACACTGATTTTAGCAATGCTGATCAGACCATAGCCTCTGATCCGATCTGCAACGTAGACTTTCTCAATCCCACCATTTTGGGCGGCGGTTGTGACGTTTATGTCATCCAGGCCGAAACCGAAGAAACCGACTCCCTCGGCGACACCTGCCTTGTAGTCTTTAACTAAATTTGAAATGGAAGGGTCTGGGACGTTGGCCAGCATGGGCCCGGAGCAGCCGGTAAATATCGAGAAAGCGGTCAGACAGATTGCGAAGGTTCTGAACCTTTTTATCCATGGTTCTGTCTGGGCTGTTTTGCGGCGTTCCCAGGTAAGGAAACAAACAATCAAGAAGTTGGCTATAACGCCGATCGAGGTGATGGTGTTGATAGTGGGATGCGGGATCATGGTGCCGATCAGGCTGATGATAAGGAGGATGTAGGCTGGTCGCAGATATTGGTCTACGGTCGGCGGTGTGTTTTCGGTGGGAGCCCCCTCGCCCCTTTCGACTTTGACAATGATATCACCCCCTACCAGAATACTCCCGTTGCCGTTGATCTTTTGGTCGGACATTGTTTCCATTACTTTCCCCACTTCGCACGAAAATATAAATCAGATATCAGTCATGCCTTTGATCAAAAGAAGCTTCTCTTTGATTTTGGTCAGGAACGATTTGCTCGCATATTGCCTAATCAGGTTACAGACCTCTGTAACTTCCGGGTCTTCGGCCCCACTTGATTCAACGCCATGAATACCGCCGATACGAGAGTCGCTGCCAGTAATAGATATACGCCCCCCCACTGCTACCGACCCATCACCATTTACAGTCTGATCACCTCGCCTCACTGGCTGTGAGCTGTCGGCTATCAGCCAGTTCAGATCTACCCAGGGGAACTCATCTTTGATATTCAGGAAGAAAGACATGCTTGGTTCTTGTTTCCCACCTAAATATTTAAAAAGTTGATTCCGGCTTTTGCCAGTTTTATCAGCAAATTCATCTCTTTTTAGACCAGATTCTTCTATTACCTCTTTGAGACGCCTAGAAAAATCCTTAGAAAACAACATATTACCGAACCCTCCTCACTCAATTCCCTAAAGGGAACATTCCGCTTGACACATTCCTTAAGGGGCACTATTATTCCTCTTAAGCAAAGAACACAGCGTATCTAACCAGCGCAAACCCTTGACCCTTAAAAAAACCTTTCGAGAAAGGAATTCATTGTGGCCAGAAAAGATATGACACCGGTCGAAATCAAAATTGAGATGATGCGCAAGCAGGCGACACAAGCCAACATCGCCCGTATATGCGAAGTGACCCAGGGGCATGTTCATCGTGTCATCTCTGGTCAGTCGATCTCCGACCGGGTGCAACGGGTAATTGCGGATTCGATCAAAAAGCCGGTTGAACAGGTATTTCCTGCACGCTACTCCTTGCCGGGAAAGCAACATAGCCGCCTGGATCAACATACTGAGCAGGCGGCGAGCTAGTACCAGCGTTTGGTATGTCGAGCACGATACCACAAATATTGTGACATCAAAACTGATTTGAAATGAGGTTGCCATGTCTGAATCTGCCCCCACTGAACATTGTGATTGCTGCCACTGCTGCCATCAGAGAAAGAAGGCCGCTAGCGAAGAAAGAAGGATCAAGCTGTCTATGGGTGAGATTCCATCTCAGGAGCAGATAGATGCTGAATCTTAGTCAGGCAATCGCGCAGCGCAGCTTGCTCGGTATCGCCGTAACCCCAAAGCTGGTCGGAGGCGTAGTCATCCTTGACGATAGGGGTGGCACTGTACTTCCCGGCTTCAGGGCCAACCAGCCCGAAGCGGATTTCAATCTTGATCGACCGATAGTCTCTACACAGCTCGTAAATCGTCATTTTGTTCAGGGTGTCGCCAACTCTGGTTGGAAAGATATTGATACTCATGTTGCCCTCCTTGGATGTGATGTGAGGTCAAAGCGTAACAGGGCAGATGAGAGCGGACAATCTCTAAACACTGATTTTGATTAGACAAAAAGTGAGGGGCAACGATGTCTAAAAAGAAAAAGAGAATAGACCCAAATCAAGGGAGCTTCGATTTTACTGTGAAAGTTGATGAATATATTGCCGCTAAAAACACCATCTTTGATTCGGTCGCCGAACCCGCGCCGCTTAGCGGTTTTGAGTGCGAATACGAGGCTTGTGTACTGCTCGCAGCGTCGGTTAAAGAGGCGCAGCGCGAAGCCGGTTTGAGTCGCGATCAGATGTGCGACGGCATCAACGAGTTCTTCGGCCGCACCACAGAGCGGGTTGAGCAGAAGCTGTGCCGTAAACCATTGAGTCTGGACATGCTCAATAACCATCTGAGCAAACCGGCTGAATATCCGCTGGATGCTTACCTGCTGTTTGCTATCCACCATGTTTGCCGATCACTGGCCCCTGCCAGGGTTCTGGTTGCGGCCGAAGGTGCGCAGGTTGCCAGCCGCGAAGAGATCAAGCTGATCGCATTGGGCAAGCTGGATCAGACCATGGCCGAGATGCAGACCCTTAAAAAACAACTCAAGGAGTACCCATGAGCACATATCGGCGGATCGGCGCAGTCGAACTGACAGTCCGTATTTTGAAGATGCTGGCCGAGCAGAAGACGCCGGTCAGTGGCAAAGAAGTGTCCCGCTCTTTGGATGAAAGCCACGGCACCATCATGTGTCATCTGGCCACGCTTGAGGATGCCGGTTTTGTCCGCAAGGTCGGTGAGCATTACGAGCTGGGCATGGAACTCGCGCTGTTCTGGGCGCGCAAGAAAAGCCAGATAGGCAGCACTATTGCCAGCATGACTGATGAGTTGAAGCAACTGGAGGATTGACATGACAAAGAAAAAGCCACTGGACTCCGATAGCGCCGCTGCCCTTGAGGTGGTCAATATGGAGCAGATGCAAGAACAGTCTGCTGAACAGCAGCAGGCGACTCGCGAGCAGATGATAGCTCAGTGTCACGAAATGATAGGGCGGATTCAAGGATTTAAATTAATTACAGAATTTGCCGACGTCGGCAATTTGGTCTGGTTGAAGCAAGTCAAAGAATCAAAAATTTATCGTGACCTTCCCAATCTCGGGTCATGGGATAAGTTCTGTATCTACATAGGTTTATCTCGCTCTAAGGTCGATGAGGACCTCGCGAACCTTGCCGCATTCGGCGAGAAATTTCTTGCCGACGTCGGCAGTTTCTCCCTTGGCTACCGTGAGCTTCGCAAACTCCGTCAACTCTCAAATGACGGCTCAGTCTCCATCGAAAACCAGCAGATCACCATCGGTGAAGAATCGATCCCACTCGATAGTGACCACCACGAGGATATACAAGCTGCTATTGAGCAGATGCTTGATGACAAAAACGAGCAGATCGAAGACCTGGCCTCCATCAATAAAGCAAAAGGCCGCATCCTGCAGTCGAAAGAACAGGTGATCAATAAGCAGGAAAAAGAGATCTCCAGACATGAGGCCCGCGCTGAGAAAAAAGGCTTTGCGCCAGGCGAAGAAGCCTTTCTGCAAGAGATGGATAATTCCAGAGTCACCTTTGACGGTTATCTGATCCGTTTTGACCCTGCCTCAACCCCCCTTCCTGAAGAGGCCACCCCGCGCATGGAAGCGGCCTACATGGAGAGTCTCGGTTATTTCAAGCGGGTTATCGATGCCGCCTACGATACCGCCGCCGATCACTACGGCCACGGTGAGATGGACGGTGGATGGGTTCCTCCCAACCTGAAGGTCGTGAACGAAGGGGAGGAATAGCCCATGTCCGGCAGCTGGCAGAGCGAAATGGTCGAGCGCTTGAAAAAAGCGGTCAACGGAGAAAAGGACGTGATCATGGCCGAATACTCCACGTTGACCGGCAAGAGCGTGTCGACCCTGTATCGAATCGCCAAAGACCACGGTTTCGCCAGCGGCCGCAAACGACGTACCGACAAGGGCGCACTGAAAAGCGGCCTGACCGAAGAGCAGATCCTTTACGTCATGTCGCTGATGAAGGTCAGCTCGCGTGAGGTCAAGGGCGTGATTATGTCGGTTGAAACCGCGCTGGAGATCGCCATCGACAACGAGGTGATTGAGGCGGGCCAAATCTCGGCATCACGGCTGCAAACCATCCTGCGTGAAAGGGGTATGAACGCTGCTGCCCTTGATGCTCCAACGCCTAGCATCAGCATGGCCAGCGATCACCCCAACCATGTACATGTCTTCGATGCCTCGGTCTGTATTCAGTATTACCTCAAGGGTAAAAAAGGGATGCAGATCATGGATGAGCGCGACTTCTACAAGAACAAGCCTGACAACTTCGCAAAGATCAAAACCCGGCTGATCCGCTATGTCCTGGTCGATCATTTCAGTCATTTTCTATTCGTCAAATATTACAACATCAGCGGCGAGAACCAGCTGACGGTCATGGATTTTCTGACCAGCGCCTGGCGGGGTGCGCACCATGAAAAGCTACCCTTTCACGGTGTGCCGTTTTTCGTGTTGATGGATGCCGGAGCCGCGCACACCGCTAAGGGGATGCAGGCGTTTCTGAAGAATCTCGATATCGAAACGCCGAAAGCGCTGCCGCACAACCCACGCCGCCAGGGATCAGCCGAAGTGGTACAGAATATTGTCGAGCGCCAGTTTGAATCACGGCTGAGGTTTTGCCCGGCAGATACGGTTGAAGAGCTTAACGTCTGGTGTATCGACTGGCTTGTGCATTTCAATAACAACCGCCGCCTACGTCGTAGCGGCACCAGCCGCGCAGCCAGTTGGTTGACGATCAAGCAGGATGAACTGCGAATTCTGCCCAATGATGAGCTGCTGCAAGATCTATTTGCCGAGCCAGAAGTCACCCGCACCGTGCGGCCGGACAACACCATCAGTTTCCGCAGTGAAGATTATCGCACCAAGCACATAGAACGGCTGCGCCCCGGCATGAAAGTCCAGGTCGTGCTGCGGCCCTACCACTGGCCAGAGGTTGCGATCGTGTTTGACGAGGTTGCCTACCTGGCGAAACCGATCGGCAAGCTAGCCGGTGGCTTTTCAGCCGACAGCGCCCGTATCGGTCAAGAGTTCAAAGCCCAGCCAGAAACGGCCACTCAAAAAGCGATCAAGCAGGCCGAAAATCTGGTCTACGGCGAAGAGCGCAAGAAGAGTGATCTTCCCTTCGGCGGCAGTGTGAAGGTGTTTGGTCATCAAGCCGACAAACTCGGCAACATGGCGACCATCCCCAAGCGCGGCACCCCGATGGAAGTCGGCCGCGATCTGGTCGCAAAAGAGATCCCGATTGGCGATTTTTTGAAGAAATTGCGTAACAGCACCGGTCGTATTGAACCGGCCACCAACAAAGCACTCAAAGCCGAATTCGGTACCAGCATCGATGTGAAACGGGCCGATCAGGTCATAGCAGCCATTTCCGCCGGTGACGACTGGCGGATCAATGAAACCGAACAATTGCATGCATTGTAATCAACAGGAAAGGAGCGTACATGGGCCTGGAAGCACAACTACCATTTGCCCCGTTACGGTTTAAGGAATTGGCAGTCGCATGCGATATCAGCCAGGGCGAGATAGCCACTGCTCTGGATGTATCGAAAGCGACAATCAATCAATGCCTTAATAAGGGGTACGTGCCACATACAATAAAAAACTTCAGAAAAGACTTAGAAACCTATTGTCAGAATAACGCGGCAGCCATTGAATGGATGGAAAAGCGCGGACTAACACTGCTTGATCTATGGAAACCTGCCGAGCAAGGTCTGCGCAAGGCCAAACCCGCAGGACAGGGCGATCGTCAACGAAGAGGCCACGATAAAGTGGCCGCGATGATTCCCGGAGATCCGAACCACATTGACGCACCAAGGGAGGTTGCAATGCTCAGTCAAGGAGCTATGAAACATTTCAAACTATTTAGTCACCCCTTTATCAATGATGTCTTGAAAGCATCCGACATCTTTATGAGTGATGAACACCGCTACATTGAAGCCGCCATGCTAGACGCCGCACGTCACGGTGGTTTTCTTGCGGTGGTCGGCCAAGTGGGCAGCGGTAAAAGCGTCATGCGCCGCAAGGTGATCGCGCAGCTTAAAGAAGCCGAAGATGTATTAGTCATCTACCCGCAGACCATCGACAAACAACGCCTGACATCTGGTGCTATCTGCGACGCTATTATTTTGGATATCAGCCAAGAAAACCCTAAAAGAAGCCTTGAATCAAAAAGCCGCCAAGTACAGCGCCTGCTGCTCGACCGCACCCAGAACGGCTATCGCCATGTGTTGATCATTGAAGAGGCTCACGATCTCAGTGTACCGGTGCTCAAATATCTCAAGCGCTTTCACGAAATGGAAGATGGATATAAGAAAATGCTCGGGATCATCATGATCGCCCAGACCGAACTGAAAAGCCGCTTCGAAGAGTCGCAAAACGTCGACATGCGCGAAGTAATCCAGCGGGTACAAATCGCTGAAATCAAAGGGCTCAACGGAACGTTGAAAGGCTATCTGGAAGTTAAGTTCAAGCGACTGAATCGCAAGATTGAAGACATCTTTACGGAAGACGCCTACGCCATGCTGAGCCGTCGCCTGACCAGTGAACTTAATATCTCCCTAGCCCACCCGCTGAGGGTTAATGACTACGTGGTGCGCGGCATGAACCTGGCCTTTGAGCTGGGCGAGGATCGAGTCAGTGCCGACGTGATCGCAGCGCTTTAAACCGACGAACCCGGACGAAAGGAGTCACATCATGGATATCATTTTAGTTTTGGCTGCCCTCATCTTCGGTCTGCTTGCCGTTGCCTCCCTCACCTGTCTGCTGCTGGCCCGCTCTAAACCAAGATCAACACCAAGCGACAACGCGATCCGGCTCTACAAGCCGTGCAAGCAGCGCCGTGAATCACTGAAACGCGCCACCTTCAACGCCAGATTGCTGGTCGCAGGTGGATCAATCGATATCCCGCAGAGGAGAAGAGCATGAGTACAAACACTGCAGAGCAACAGCCAGCAATGATGGAGAACAGCCGCGGGCACTTTGTGCCAATCGGAATGGTCGAAGAAATCGACAAGGCTCGTACTGATCTGGTCGCAGAATTGGTCGACAGAGCTCAAAAACAAAGAGCAGCGTTGGTCGATTTTAAAGCCAAAAGCATGGCCGATGTTGTCGCTTTTGTGCAGCTGTCAGCAGAATGGGCTGAAGAGGGGCGTGACGAAATAAAAGTCATGCTGCTGGATGCCTTCGAGGTCAACAAAGAGGGCCATATCAGTACCGCGAAGGTTCTGAATTTGTGCAGCTACAAGATTGATGACCCCCGTTGGCAGCAAGGTGTCAAGGCCATCTACGACAGCATGCACATTCAAGGGAGCACCGCCTATATCCGCTTTTATCAGCGCGAAAATGCCAAAGCGAAATGGCAAGCGATCCCGCTCGATCTGGCAGCGGTTTAAGGGGAGGGTAAACCAGTATGGCAACGAAACGATACAGGGTCGATTACAACAACGGCGAAGGCTCTATCGTCGTAGATATTAACCCCGAAAAGTTGACCGATGAAACGCTGATTTCAATTAACGATTTCTGGATGGATGCCGAGTATCGCCTTGCATGCTCCGACGACAACGTCCTGCACGCAGTTTTGAAACTGCTTTGCGAAATGGTTTTGATATTCCAGATGGATTGCAGCCAAACCGTTGAGGGGGTCATCAACGATTTTGATCCGAAAGCCTCGTATGGAAAGTGTGGCATTGAAGGCTGGCCAAAAATGGATGGCTCCATGGGAATCAAGATCATTGCGATCGGGAATTTTGAATTCTTGGAGACTGACTTTGAAGTTAAGGAGGTCAACTGATGCGGCCGCCATATTTCAACGTTACCGCTATCTGCTCGCTACACGGTGAATTCACCGTGCAGCGCAAGCAGGTCAAGAAAACCTCAACCTCTGGCCAGCAATACACCACCCAGAATGTCGTCTGTATGTGTGGCAGCTGGGGCAAGGTCAGCAAGATCGAGGAGGTAGCCAAGTGAACTACGGAGACGGCACCGTCGTTGAGATCGAAGATGAAATCGAAGTCAACGAAGAAGACTTCGAACCAGAGCGCGGCAAGGTCATCAAGATCGGTAAAAAGAAGATCCAAATCGAATGGCTCAACCCCAACATCAAGTCATTCAAAGAATGGGTTGACCCGGCACAGTGCGAACTGATCGCAAGAGCCGGATAAGCGAAACCGCCACCATCAGCAAGGTGGCGGTCGTCCAGGGGTGGTGCCCTGGGCCTGATGATGCTAGCCAACGAGGCATACCTATTGCCCGGCGGGTCACCCTCCTGGTCCGCCGGGACTTTTTAACAGGGCTTTAAACCATGTCTAAAACGAGACCAAGTGACCGCTTCCCCCAGCAAGTCGAAGCGATCCAGATCTTAGAGCGCACCGACATCGCCAACGGTCAAGCCATCATCCGCCTGGGCGTCAAGATCGTAGTGCCGATGAGTACCTTTCACAGGTACCGGGGCCAGGCGTCTGTAATGGTCGATATCGCCGGGATCAGCGAAGTAATCATGGAGGAAAAATGAAAGTTGGAACAAAAAGTCTGCTCTTCGGTGTGCATCAGTTTCTGATCCACCCGGTTGTTGTTTCCATTGCCTGGTTTCATCTATACGGCAGACCCACATGGCGTGAACTCGCTTGTATTGTCATCCATGACTGGGGCTATTGGGGTAAGCCGAACATGGACGGCGAAGAAGGCGAAAATCACCCGGAGTTTGGAGCTTACATTGCCGCCAGGCTGCTCGATGGCCCAACTTGGAGTGAGCTTTATTGCTACAAGCTCTGCCTCTTCCACTCACGCCATTACGCCAGAAAGTTTGGGGCTACACCTTCAAAACTCTGCTGGGCCGACAAGCTAAGCATTAGATACGAGCCGTGGTGGCTCTACTTGCCCCGCGCCTGGGCCAGCGGCGAACTGGCAGAGTATCGCCAGCTGGCGGCTGGCGGAAAGATGGCAACAGACACCTGTTATGTGCCACTGACAGCAACTCATAGGCGTTGGTACATGTGGGTCCAGGATCGTTTTAAAACGTTGGGAGAAGAGCAGAGTGGTGACGCCGTGCCGTACATGAATCCAGCACGGCCCAAAATAAAAAGAGACCCGACGCAGGAGGGGGTTTAGCGCCGGGTCTCTAAGGTGAGCTGTGAAGCCCCCCGTGTCAGAGACAGTATAAAAGCGGACCATATCAGTCAAGGGGAAAATTGATGAGCCATAAAACGAAATTCAACGGACCAAGCATACCGAAACAACGTGCCATCATCGGCATGGCTCGCCATCAGCTGGGGATGGATGACGATATCTACTACGGCATTCTTGTCGATGAATTCGGGGTGAAAAGCAGCACAGATTTAAGCTTCGACCAGGCGAACAAGATGATCGATATCATGATTGAAAAAGGCTTTGTGCTGAAGCCGAAGAAGAAAGGCTGGAGATCTACTGCCCCCGCCCCAGGACAAAAGCGCAAAACCAGCACCGGCAAGAAGATCACTTCCCTGGCCAGCCCGGCCGAACGCTCCAAGATCGCCGCCGTGGCCGCATTGATCGAGTGGCGCGTTGAGAATGGGCTGGAGCTGTTCTTGGCCAAGCGGGTCAAGATCAAAAACGGCAAGGTCCGCACTGCAGCCGAAGCCTACTTGGCTATCGAGGCGCTGAAGAAGATGTTCGAGAACGGCATGAAAAAGCAGCACGGTCCTGAATGGTGGTTGATGCGGTTCGAAGATGAGCGGGTGATGGGATATATCGAAATCCACAAGCCGGAGGAATATCAATGAAACTGAATGAGCAACCACAGCAGTGTGCCAACTGCAACTGGATCGGCACCGCTCAACAAATGAGCAAGGTACGTCAAGAACAGTTTCAGATTCCCTATTTTGAGCTGGTTTGTCCGGAGTGCGGTTGTGAGCGATTTGAATTGGTGGCGTAACGATGGATAATCTTGTCGTAAAACAAACCGGCCGCCAGGGCATTGAAGCCCTACTGGAGATCGCCCGCGTCGTTCAGGAGCAGCTGCAGACCGATGGCATCCCCGCCGATCAGGCGCGCAAGGTTGCCCTGGCGGCCGCCGACCAAGTGCGCCAGAATTACGGTGGCACAGAAGTGTATATTCCCAAGGGCCTCGCCTTGGTTCTCAGCGAACGCGACTGGCAGATCTGGCGCGAGTTCAGAAACAGCAACTATGACGCCCTAGCCAAGCAGTATGACATCACACCTCGACATATACGTCGAATCATCGAGCGCTGCCGAGAAGAGGATTTTCTCAGCCGACAGGGAGTCTTATTTGAGTGAGGGTTGATCTAAGTAGCTCAATGGTGATATAAATCACCATCTTTTGACGTCTCAGTGGGGGAACGATGACAACCTACCAAATCGCCGCATTATTCATGGTTAGTGAATGATGCGGTTTTTTCATTGCAAGATTCCGAAACAATAATTACAAGGGGGTATTCAAATGTCATATTTTATGGACACAGCTGTAAACATCGTAGGGAATAGTAAACTTAGGTCGCCACAAATAGAAGCATACTTAAAGATAAAGGAATATTTTTCGGACAATCCATCAGGCGAAGCATTGGTGGTTCTACCAACGGGAACAGGTAAAAGTGGCCTGATCTCGATCGCACCTTTTGGTGTTGCAAACAAACGTGTACTGATAATCACACCTGGTCTCGTGACAAAGAAAAGCATCCAGAAGACTCAAGAGGCTCTTTACGATAATTTCTGGGTTGATCGAGATGTCATCTTCGACCCATCGGACATACCCAATCTTTCCGAATATCATTCTGATATTTCTTATGAGCACCTAGAGCAAAGCCACATTGTTTATTCCAATATACACAAACTCGGAAGCGCAAGAGATAGCGGGCTTATCAAAAATGTTCCGTCAGATTTTTTTGATCTGATTATTGTAGATGAAGCCCACCATGCGCCAGCTCAAAGCTGGCAAGAAATCTTTGATTATTTTGAATCCGCAAAAAAGTTGCATGTGACAGGAACTCCCTACCGGGGAGATGGTCAAAAGCTTCCGGGTGAAACAATTCACGAGACTCAACTGTCTGAGGTAATGCGCGACAGATATGTATCGTGGCTTAGAAAAGAAACTGTCAATGCCCATGAATTACGATTTATCATGCCTGGTCACCCAGGGGTACTCACCAAAGAAGAAATTCTTAAATATAAAGACCAAGAATGGCTAGAAAAAAGTGTGGCGCTATCTGAAGAATGCTCCAAAGATGTCATTGAGCACAGTATAGGCAAACTGGAAGAACTTAAGTCACTGTCACCTGCAGTTCCACATAAAATTTTGGCGGTTGGGTGTTCAATAAGCCATGCTGTAGATCTTCACCGTTGGTATAACGAGCGTGGGGTCAATGCCGTCATAATCCATAGTGAAATGGATCCGAAAGATTTAGATTCAGCATTCAAGGATGTGGACAATCATCGATGCCAAGCCGTCATTTCTGTCAACATGCTTATGGAAGGCTATGACCATAAATATTTAACAATTCTGGCTCTCTTCAGGCCATATCGAAGCCTTAATGCATTCGCTCAGGTTGTTGGTCGCGTTCTCAGAGCAATTCCAGACGACGAAATAAAAGACTTTGCTATCGATAATAACGCACTTGTTATTTACCACCAGGAAACTGGATTGGATAGCATGTGGAGTATTTTCCAGAAAGAAGTAGACCGGGCTAAGCACCAACGTGTTAGGGAATACACACAGCTAGATATTGAATATGAACAGCGTGACACGGTACTTGCGGGCGTCGAGACGGGGGAAACTGTCATCCAGGAAAAAGATTCTTACTTGCCTGACATTGACTTCAACGAACTTTTCTCAAAAAAACGAACCGAAATCGAACAGAACGTTGCAGCAAAACTTGAAAAAATAAAACAAGAGACAGATCTTAGCGATGAAGATTTAGAAGCGCTTAAAAATGCGTTTACCAAGAATGAAACAAAAAAACATTCTCAAGACATTGATCCTAACCTGATAGAAAAACGACCAGATTTAGCCAGAAAACAGATGAGGAAACTTCTCACCAAAAGATCACAAGATGAAGTTGCCAACCTGTTAAGTGACTTGGGTATAGATGAGAAAGAAACGAATCTGGCACCAATTTTTAAAAAATGGATACCCTACCTACCTGACGACTCAGCAAATGATGGTACACTCGTAAGGTATATCTATGGGAAACTTGTCAAGAAGTTTGGCCAAGTTAAGGACAGAGACAACAAAATGTTACTACAGTCAATTGATTTCATCCCAGGCATTATCACTGAATTGAGGAGGATGCTCGAATGAAAATCAACAACAAGATAAAAACATTAATTGACAAACTGTTAGCAACACACTTGACCATCGGGGTACAACCATCAGAGCTGGCAGAGGCCATTTTTGAACCCAACTATCGAGACCTTGAAGTGGTTAACAAAAATGGAACAGTTCAAATGGTTGTATCTTTTAACGATACGGATGATGACGGCGAATCTGTAATTGTAAAAATGCGCTACATCTATAATCTGAACAAACAACTCATGCGCATCGAGCAAAAAGTAGGGAATCAACAGTTTAAAGTCCAATGGGATAGGGAACACTCCGTAGCCAATCTCATTGATGAACTCGAATTGCATTTATCGGCATTAAACAACGTGGAAGATGCTAAGCGTGTCATTGCCACGGTTCCTCAGGAATTTAAAAGCAGTATCATGGAACGGTTGAAGCTAGCGGGTTAACGCATAATCCAACAAAAAAGTTTGTCGATTTCGAACCGCCGATCTTAAACAAAGACCCCGTCCACCCCGGACGGGGTCTTTGTTTTTCCTGACACCCGTCAACTGAACATCCCCACCCCTATCTAATATTCTGACCCCCGTAACGAACATTGCGCTGCCGGGCACCGTCCCGGCTTTCCACAGCCGACCACCTGGTCGGCTAAACGCATACGGGGAATCCAATGGACAGAAAAATTCGCATCCTGATCGATGCAGGCCACCCGGCCAAAGACAACCCCGGCGCTATTCACGCCGGAGTACATGAAGCCGACATCAACCTGCAGGCCGCCATCCGTCTCGGCGACAAGCTGACCGCCGCCGGGTTCGCCGTTGGCTATACCCGCAAAACGTCACATCCGGTTGAGCTTTACGACCGGGTTCATATCGAACATCTCACCGAACCCGATTTGTTCATCAGCCTGCACTGCAACAGCTTCAGCTCGCCCGGTGTTCACGGTATTGAGGTCTTCACCAGTATCGGTACGACCGATGCCGACGCTGCCGCTGAATACGTTTGTACCTCGCTGCAGCTTGCTTTCCCTCAAAGTCGCTTCCGCCCCGATCTATCAGACGGTGATCAGGATAAAGAAGACGATTTCTACGTTCTCACCAAAACCCGCTGCGCCGCAATACTGGTTGAGATGGGTTATCTCAGCAATGAAGAAGAACGCACCTGGTTAACCGATCCAGCCGCCCAGGACGCGATAGCCGAGGCCATGTGTAGCGGCCTGATTGATTGGAGGAATAACGCATGACCACCCGTGAATTCAGCCCGACATTGCCGGTCAAACTATTCGCCCCAAATGACTACATCAAGTCAAGTAAGCAGGTCCGTGCCCGCGTCGTCAACGGCTGCGGTACCGGCGGCTGGAAAGGCGCACTGGTCCCCGAAACCATGTACGGCCTCAAAATCACCGCCGCCTGTAACATCCACGACTGGATGTATCTGCGCGGTCAAACCATGGCCGACAAAGAAGAAGCCGATCGCGTTTTCTTGAACAACCTGCTGCGCTTGATCAATTTCGGTAGCAGCTGGGGCTGGCTAAAAGCCCTGCGCCGCCGCCGTGCGCTGAAGTATTACCACGCTGTTCGTCTCGCCGGTGGTCCGGCTTTCTGGGATGGCAAAAACAATCCCGACACCCAGATCTCAGCCGACCTGGCCGAGGTCAAAGAGGAGGATAAACGATGACCCGATTTGCCTTGTTAATGATCGTTTTGTCAGTTGCTGTGACCTTTGCTGTCGGTTGCAGCGGTATCACCAAGATCTTTGAAAAACATGATGTCGCGCTCGAACTGGTGGTGCGTGCCACCGCAGGACGCATCTTGACCGAAAACCCGGCGTGGGTGGCTCCGGCTCAGCTGATCACCGCCGAAGCCCTGGCCCTGATCGATGATGATCCGCTGGTCTCTTTGGCCGAACTTGAACAGACCGTCGTTGCCCGAATCAACTGGAACAAGTTGACACCAGAAGAACAAGCTCTGCTCAGAGTTCTTATCAGCGGAGTTCGACAAGATCTGGAAGAACATTTTCGACAAAAAGGCATCAGCGACCCCTCGGGTGCTGCCGTTCGAGCCGCCCAGATACTCAACTGGATCAATCAAAGCGCCACTCTGCGGATGAGCAGCAGCGGGATCAATTGGTCATCGCTGCAAACCTACGCTAGGGGAACTCGGGTCATGCCTTGGGCCGGGGGCTGCGGTGCCTGACCAGGGAGACCTGGCGCAAGAGGTGAGCGAGCAGTCACTGGCCAGATCCTTGGCTGCCGCTCGCCAAAGCACACCACAACGAGAAAGTCGCACCGACTGCCTCGATTGTGAAGAGCCGATCCCCGAAGCACGCCGCATCGCCGCAAAACCCTGTAATCGCTGTTTGGAATGTCAAACCGAGTTTGAAAAACATGGAGGAATCTAGTGATCGAAGGACTGCCACTTTCGACAATCTCATTCGCCATCAACATCCTGGGATTGCCGGGCTTGATCTTCGTTGTCTGGTATGTGGACCAACGGCGCCTCGATAAGGTGTTGCGCAGGTATGACAAGGACATGGCACGAGTGGTCCGCATGTATGAGGACAATATTACGTTGGTTCAGGGTTATCAGAATCTGGCCTCTGATCTGTCTTCAATTATCCACCTCAATACACAGGCACAAACCCACTTGGTTGAGGTGATCAAAAACAACCAGTTCTGTCCGACGGTGCGGGCAGGCGGAGGGAAACAATGAACCAAGAACGTGTCGCTATGAAAGGCCAGCTGGCCGAACTGAGAGAACAACGCGCAAAGCTGCGCCTGCGTATCGAAGGTAACTGCACCGCAGTGCGTAGTGGACTGAACACCGCCTTGACCGAAGTGGATGACCTGAATGTGCCGGTCATCGCCGAGCAGATGGACGAACTGGTCACCGCCTGGGGAGACCTGACCGTAGTCAATAGCAAGATCGCTCGCATCGAGCAGGAACTGGGCTGATGGCAAGCAAGGGAGATCGCGCCAAACTCGAACCGCTGGCCCGGTTGCGCTACATCGAAACCGGCAACCTGACTCAGGTCGCAGAAGAGTTGGATGTTTCCCGCGTGACCTTGACCACCTGGAAGAGCAACACCCTCAAGCCAGGTGAAGAGTTTGACGAGTGGGACAAGGCCAGAGAACAGAAGCGCAGCAACGTCGAACGACTGCGATCACTGTTTGACCGCGAGTTGATCCACCTCGAAGAGAGTAAAGCCGGAACCCTCAATCCAGCATCAATGGATGGACTGACCAAGCTCGGCACCCTGGTGCAGCGCTGGGAAAAGATGGAAGAAGAGGCTCGGCAACGTGAAACAGCCGGTGCCGAGTTCGACCGCCCGGCGGTGTTCCTGGAGAACATCGAATGGCTGGCAAAGAATTTAAAAGAGCTTGATCCCGAAGGGCTGAAGGTATTGGCCCGCAACTTTGATCAGTTGACCATTCGCTTTAAGGCAGAGCATGCGTAATCGTCCAAAAATCACAGAAGGCAAGTTCGACAAGTGGGCCGAGGATATCAAGTCCTGGATCTCCGAGTCGGTCTCGCCATTCCCGGACGATACGCCGGAAAAGCAGGAAGAGCGCAAAGAACGCGCTCAGTACGACCTGCTCTATTTCTGTGAGACCTATTTGCCGCACTACTTCACCAGTGAGTTCGGCGCGTTTCATCACGAGTGGGAAGAGCTGACCCTGATTGAGGACGAATGCGGTTTTATCGCCGCACCGCGTGAGCACGCAAAATCGACCTTCTTCACCTTTGCCGTGCCGGTGCGCAACATCGTCTATGAGCTCAAAAAGTTTCAACTGATCATTTCTGATACCAACGATCAGGCGACCGGCTTCACTCTGCCGATCCGCCTGGAGCTGGAAGAGAACCAGCGCATCCGTAACGACTTCGGCGATCTGCGCGGCCCTACCTGGAAGGGTAACGACTTTACCACCAGCAACGGCATCAAGACTCTCGCCCGGGGCCGGGGTGAAAAGGTCCGGGGCCTGAAGAACCGCCAGCACCGGCCCGACTTCGCCGTGGTCGATGACTTTGAAAACGATACCAACGTCGAGAATCCGGTTCAGGTCAAAAAGGGGTTGCGCTGGCTCAGACGTGCGGTGATCGGCTCCATGGGGCTTGGCTTCACCTTTTTAATGGTCGGCAATCTGTTTCACCCCAAGTCGGTTCTGTCGCAGTTCATCGCTGAAAAGGATGAAGAGGGCAAGCCGCTCTATCTGTCGAAGATCTATCAAGCCATTCTTGATTTCGGCAAACCGAACGCTAGACCGCTGTGGCCTGCCAGTTGGCCGATGGAACGCCTGCTGAAGAAAAAGCGCCAGATGGGCAGCGTCGACTTCAACGCCGAGATGATGAACCTGACCGGGGCGGAGGGGTCACCTTTCCCCGAAGAATGGTTCCGCTACTACGAGCCGGAAGAGATCCACGGCAAGCAGTTGCTGGTTGCCAGCTTCTGCGATCCCAGCGCCAAGAACGGCGAGAACAACGATTTCAAGGCGATTATCACCGTCGGTCTCGATCCCGAAGAGATGATCTTCTACGCATTGCACGCCTGGGTACGCCACGCCAGCCCCGGCGGCATGTTCGAAGCGGCCTACGCTCAGCATGACGAATACGGCGGGCCGGTCGGCATTGAAGAGAACATGCTGCACGATTTTCTGCATGAAGCGATTCAGGCCTTCGCCAAAAAGGTGAAGCGTTACCTGCCCTGGAAGCCGGTGCTCCACAGCACCAACAAGGAAGGCCGAATCGTCGGCACCCTTTCGTACCTGGTCGAGTTCGGCAAGCTGCGTTTTTTGAAGAACCACAGCGACCAGAACCTGCTGGTTGAACAGCTGGTCTACCTGCTCAATAAGAATGTCAACGACGATGGAGCCGATGCCCTGGAAGGGGCGGTCAGCCTGGTACAGGGCGGGCTGGTTGGAGCCGCCGTAGCCCCACCACAGGAACCGGATAAAAATCGCTATCACGCCGAACGCCCTCAGGGGCTGCTGAACCGCATACTCGGCCGAAGGGGAAGATAGATGGGTATCAAACGTTTTCTGGCCGACAAACTGCTGAAGGGTGAAGTCAGCCGCCAGGTTGAGAGCCAACTGACCGCCGCCGTCAGCGAGGGGATCAGCATGATCGGCTGGCGCAAGCTGACCGGCGCACCGACCCGCGAATTGCCGATGATGGATCAGGCCAGAGCGCTGGAGGTCAGTTACTGGCTCTGGAAGACCAATCCCCTGGGCAAATGGATCATCGAAGTGGTGACCGCTTTTGTTGTCGCTAAAGGATCGCCTTTTTCCTCCAAAAACCCTGAGATCAAGAAATTGCTGGAATCGTTTTGGAGCGATCCGGTCAACCGCATGGATATCCACTGGGAAAACTTTGTCCGCGAACTGGGGATCTATGGTGAGCAGATCTGGCCAGCCTTTGTCAGCGAGCAGATGGGGCGGGTCCGCCTTGGATATGTCGACCCGGCCTACATCAGTGAAGTGCATGCCGATCCACAAAACGTCAAGATCAAGGTCGGCATCACCGTCAGCAGTCACGACAGTGCATCTGAACCTCGCCGGTACAAGGTTGTCCTGAACGGTGATGACGAGAACTTCCTCTCTGAAGATGGCCAGCTGCTGCGCGATACCTTCACCGATGGCCAGTGCTTCTTCTTTACCGTCAACGCCCTGACCAACGAAATGCGCGGAAGCTCCGACCTGTTCACGGTGGCCGATCACCTCGACGGCTATGAGCAGTTCCTCTATGACACTTCAGAAAAATACGCCCAGTTCAACTCCTTCTACTGGGATATCACCGTTGAAGGTGCCGATGAGAAACAGCTCGAAGAACATCGCGAGCGCTATCAGCCGCCTAAAACCGGCGAGGCTTTCATCCATAACGAAAAGGTCAAATCAGAGCCGATGGCACCCGACCTGAAATCTGCCGATGCCCAGGTTCAGGCGCGGCTGCATCGTAATCATATCCTCGGTAGCTGCGGTCTTCCCGAGCACTGGTTCGGTGGCGGCGGCGATGTCAACCGGGCCACCGCTGCAGAGATGGACGCCCCTTCGCGCAAGATCATTGAATCACGGCAAGAGACCGTCAAAAACATGCTCAAAACGGTATTCGATTTCGTCATCTCCTCTGCAGTCGCTGCCGGTGGCTTGAGAGACGTGCCGGAGGACGAACTCTACAGCTACGAGATCCAGACTCCGGAGATCAGCGACAAGGATGTCGCCAAGCTCAGCACCATGCTGCAGCAGGTCTCAAGTTCGCTGACCGCTGCCGAAACCCAGGGATGGATGAGCAACGAAGAGGCCGCCAAGGCCTTCGCCTATTTTCTCGACTTTATCGGCTACGAGTACAACCCCGATGAAGATGATGATCGTGAAACGTCGGGCTATGAGGATTACAAAAAGAAGAACCCCACAACCGCAAAGACTGAAATCGACGAGGAGCCGCCAGCCTGATGCCAAGCGTCAATGCCGAAATCAAGCGCCTGTTGCGTAGCAAGGATCAAAAGATTCTTGATGGCCAAAGCGCCATCGGTCTGATTTTGGCGAACCTGCGCAAACAGGTACTAGCCGAGATGGGCATGGTTACTGGCGGCAGCTACGCCGCTTATCAGCTGCAGCAGAACCGCACCATGCTTGAACGAGCACTGCACGAATTCGAAGCGGCCGCCACTCGTGAAATCGGCAGTCAACTGGAATTGGCCTGGAACGCCGGTGGCGATCTATTGAGCGCAGCCGTCGCAGCCGGACCGCTGCAGATTGGCCAGACCTACCTGCCGCAAGCTCAGTTGCAAGTTCTCAAAGAGGCCAGTTTCTACCGGATCAAGAGTCTGAGCAATGCCGCCTGGGACAAGATCAACGGCGAGCTGGTCATGGGCATGCTCGGCCAGAAGACCCCACAGCAGGTGACCCAGGCCATCGCTGGCAGCCTTGACAGCCCCGGTGTTTTCAAGAGCCTCGCCGCTCGCGCTGAAACCATCACCAAGTTGGAGATGGGTCGCGCCTATTCGACCGCCACCCACCTGAGCATTGAACAGGCCGCAGCCAGCGTGCCAGGGCTGCGGAAGGAATGGTGGCATGCCGGGAACCCAAAAATTCCGCGCCACAATCATGTGCGGCTGCACGGCCAGCGCAAACCGGTCGACCAGCCCTTTGTGGTCGGCAGCGTGATTATCAACTACCCACGTGACCCGAAAGCGCCCCTGAGCGAAGTGATCGGCTGTGGTTGTGATCTGGTCCCCTGGCACCCCGACTGGAACAAACAGAGTCTGCCGAAACCGGGTCTGATAGATCAGCGCTCGTTGCTCTCCAGATAGCCCGAAGGCGTCCGATAGCCGCCTCGTAAGGTTTTAGGGGCCTTGTAAACGTTTATAAACGCCCTCACCGCGATTTGTGGGGTGGGTTCGAACCGCAAAAACAAACACTCAACCAACGGAGGAAGTTATGCCAGAAGAAAAGTTAGACAAAAAATACCTGAAGGATCTCAAGTTCAACGGCTCGCGACCGGTCAAGGAAAAGATTGATGGCAAGGAGACCGGCAAGGTTTTGTCGTGGAAATCGTTTGAGCGTGCCTTGAAGGAAGATGACGTCCTATCCTTCGCCGAACGGGGCAACGAGATTGTCATCGTCGCCGCCGACGGCAAGAAGCACCGGGTCGCCAAGTAACTTCACCGGAGGTAAAACCATGACTCTGACATTTGAACAGATCCGCGAACTGATTCGCCAGGCACTTCAAACCGCGCTGGCCCTTAATGCCGACAGCTGGCTCTACATTGTCGACCTGTTCGAGGATTCAGTGGTCTACGAAATTGAAGGTCCGGACGGCGACAAGGGGCCGCTCTACCAGCAACGCGGATACAGCATTGAAGAGGGCAAGGTGCAGCTCGGCACCCCAAACCCGGTCCAGAAGAAGATCGAGTATATCCCCCTGACGGCAGCCTCAAAGTTGTTGGCCGCTGCCGGAGATCCAGCCGATGACGACTACGGATACAAGTGGGAAGTCCAGGTCGTCGAGTACGGCATGGGTAAGGATGGCCGCATCAACTGGCCAAAAGAACCACTGGTCGCTGCCCTTGCTCTATATGACAAGGCCAACGTCTTTTGCCTGGAAGAATCACAGCATCAGGCATCCAGCAAGCCGTTCGGCAAGTCGGCGCGTGAGCTGGTTGGCTGGTTAGGCGATCCGGTCGACACCGGCACCGGTATTAACGCCCAGCTCTACATCCTTAAAAGTGCCAAGTGGCTACGCGATGCCCTGGTCGATTCACACGAACGCGGCAACCCTGGTTTGCTCGGCCTGTCGCACGATGTCAGTGCCCGCGCCGTGACCAAAATGGCCGCAGGCGGTAAACGCTACAAGGAACCGGTCGAGATCACCGCCGTTCAGGTGGACGTGGTCTACGACCCGACCAATAACGGAAAATTCATTCGCATGGCCGCAGCAGTCGGCCAGGAAGGAGACACAGAGATGTTCCAACAACTCTTGGCTGCGCTGAAGACAAAGCGAGCCGATCTTCACACGAAGATCACAGCAGGTATGGCCGATGGCAGTATCACCGAAGAGCAGGCGCTCAGTATGGTCGCAGCGGCCACCGTTGAGGATTCCGGTGGTGATGGCAACAATGAAAAACTGGTTGCCGGTGTTGTTGCCGAGCTCAAGGGTCTGATCGAGGAGGCTGCTGCCGCTGGCGGCACAGGCGATGGTGGATTGCAGGAGATGAAACTGCTCGCCGCCGGGATGACCCTCGACCGTGAACTGGGAGTCAGTAACCTGCCGCAGATCTCCCAGGACAATCTGCGCAAACGTTTCGGCGGTCAACAGTTCGAAACCGATGTTCTGCAAGCTGCGATCACCGACGAAAAGAAGCTGGTCGATTCGCTGACCGGTAGCGGCAATGTCGATCATGCCGGTGGCGGTCGAATCTCTATTCTGCGCGGAGCTCCGGAGAAGCTGCAGGCCGCTATGGACAAGATGCTCGGCGTTACGGTTGAAGATCAGTTCGCCGATATCGTCCCGCTCGGTTCCTTGCGTGCCGCCTATGTTGAGATGACAGGCGATACCGAGGTGCGCGGCTATGTCGACCCGGCCACGGCGTCTCGGTTGCAAGCCGCTTACGGCAGCAGCACCTTTGCCCATGTGCTCGGCAACACTCTCTATCGTCGCCTGACCCAGGACTATCGCGAACAGACCGATTTCGGCGTCTCGCGCCTGGTCGGAAACAATATCCGCAATGCCCGCGATTTCCGCGCCATGGAGAGTGTGCGCATCGGTTACTACGGCGATCTGCCAGACGTTAATCCGGAAGCCGCCGATTATGCCGATCTCGGCGAGTTGGGTGACGAAGAGATCAGCTACGCCCTGAACCAGAAGGGCGGAATGATCACCATCACCCGCAAGATGATCATCAACGACGATATGCGTGTGGTGCAGAAGATCCTCAGCCGTCTGCCGCGTGCTGCGCGCCGTACCCTGGCCAAACGCTGCTGGGCACCCTTTATCAATAACTCTGTCTATGGCGGCGATGCCAAGGCGATCTTCCACGTCGACCACGGCAACCTCGGCACGGCCGCGTACGACATCTCTACGGCGTTGGCAGCCAAAACCGCCATGGCTCTGCAGACCGAACCGGAGAGCGGCGAGCGCCTGATGATGAGACCGGTCACCGTTGCCTATCCCTCGGAGCTGTTCGGCATTGTCAAGAACGTCAACGACTTCAATCCGCAAGCGGTCGGCATCTCGGCCGGTAACACCATGTATGGCTTCTTCAAACCCGAAGCGCTGATCGAGTGTCCGTTTATGACCGATGCCAACGACTGGATGATGTTCGCCGATCCCAACGAGTGCGAAATCCTCGAACTGGCTTATTTAAATGGTCAGCAGGAACCGGAAATGTTCATCGCCGATCAGGCCTCTGTCGGTCAGATGTTCGTTGCCGACAAGGTGCAATACAAGATCCGTCACGAGTATGAATGTGCGCCGGTCGATTTCCGTGGTGCCTACAAGGCCGTGGTGGCTTGACTTAACCCCTAACCAGGAGACAGTCGCCGCCCCGGCGGCGACTGTTCGCCAAGCCCTCGACCGGATAGGTGGATGGTTTGGCGAACAGCTATCAAGAAAGGTTTGAAAAATGCCACTGATTGATCTGGTAGAAGGCAAAGTCAAAGACGATAGCGGCAAGCTCGACCTGGTCGATGATTTTGATCCGGCGGTTGCGGCGGCTCTGGCCAGCTACAGCAAACACCGACCAAAAATAAAGGTCGTCGATTTGCCGGGCACTGCCAGCCATGATCTGGCGCTGCCCGCGGAATGGGTCGCCGATTTCTCAACGATCCGCGAGGTCGAGTATCCCCTCGACAATATCCCATCCAGTCAGTTGTCGAGCGATGCCTGGTCCCTCTACCGCTCACCGGCCGGGCTGCTATTGCGCATGCTCGAAACCGATATCGATGTCGGCGAGTCGGTGCGGATCAGCTTCACCATCATGCGCGAAGAGGCCGATGTCCCGGCCGGGGATCTGGACGCGCTGGCCTGCCTGGCGGCTGCGACCTGCTGTGAAGTGTTAGCCACCTACTACGCCCAGAGTACCGATTCGACCATCGGAGCCGATGTTGTCAATCGCGGCAGCAAGGGCGGTGATTATGGCCGTCGTGCCAAGGCGTTTCGCCAACGTTATATGGATCATGTCGGTATCGATGAAAACAGCACCCAACCGGCCATGTCGACCGTGGCCGCCAAACCGAAAAGCGGTCGCACCCGCTTGACACACTAAAGGAATAAATGAACTTCACCACGACCCTCAAAGCTTCCGGCCCGCTCTTCTCACGCGGACAAGAAGCGGTTCAGCAGCAGATGGACGCCTTGGTCACCGAAGCGGTGGTCTTTCTGCAACGCGAGATCAAGGAGCGGGTCCCTCAAGGGGTCTACGGTGCCCAAGGGGGATTACTCGGCAGCATCCTGCATGAAGTGACCGGCCAGGGCACCAACATGGTGCGTGGCGTGGTCGGTACGGCGCAGGCTTACGGAGAAGTGATCGAACGTGGGCGGCGACCAGGAAAATACCCGCCGAAGGGATCGCTGCTGCGCTGGATCGAGATCAAGTTCGGGATTGATCCCCGTGAGGCGACCCGGCTCGAATTTTTGATCCGGCGCAAGATCGCCAAAAAAGGGACCAAGGGTGCGGCGATGTTCTACCGGGGGATGATGGAAAACCTCACGCAGTTAGAGGCGATGGGCAACCGGCACGGCATAGAGCTAAAGGTGGGTTTAGGTGACAAGTAAATATCTGGAAATTCGCAACCATATCAAAACCATCCTCGATGCTGTTGAAGGTATCGGCGTAACCCACGGTCGGGCACGCCTGGCGATCGACTGGGCCAAATATATTTTACTGTTCCGCTTTGCGGCCAAGAGCCAGATTCGCGGCTGGGAGATTACTCGTGGGTCGGTGCGTGAGCATCTGCGCGGGGCCTTCTTTCGCCATCACTCATTTGTGTTACGCGGTCACTTGAGTTTCAACGACGAAGGGGCCAGCGATGAGGAATGGCAACCGCTGCTCGATGAAATTTGTGCGGCCTTTCGCAATGTGCAAGCACCCGGTACTGCCACCTGGTGGTACGGCAACGGCGATCAGCCGAGCGAAGCCCCGCCGCAAGTTCCGATTAATGACATTCGGATATTCGGCAGCGTGCTCTGCCACCACGCCGAAATCCATATCAGTGTTACCGAACGGATCGTTCCTTAAATAAATAGAGGAGTACTGCTATGACCACAAAAAAGGCCGGCACCGATCAGCCGATT
>JAJRQB010000033.1 GCA_024280485.1 Deltaproteobacteria bacterium | reverse complement strand
TCAAGGTTCGCCAAGATGTGAGACAAACGCCGGAACAAACACGGGGGGAGACGTGCGCGAAAAAACAGCTGGTGTTTTCAACCTATTGATTTATAAAAGATAAATATTTTTCTTGACGGGGGCAATATAGAATGTCCCCTTGCTGCACGTCCCCTTGCTGCATGAAAGTAGCAATGGATTTATTTGAATCTATCTGGAAAGAAGGGTATCGATATGCAAAAGCAGGGGTGATGCTCAGCGACTTTTGCGATAAAGATAAAGTTCAATTAGATCTGTTTGCGGAACCATCAGTTCAGGTTGGCAATGATGGATTGATGGCAGCAATCGACGCGATTAATATGAGTGGAAGTGGAAAGGTTTGGTTTGGAGGACAACACCCCAAGCAGGATTCATTTATGAGACGAGCACACCTTTCACCGGCATACACTACTCGATGGGAAGATCTGCCTGTAGTGAATTGATTTAGGACAGAACGTATTCTCAATGATTTCTATACAATGCACAAAAAAGCTCCTGAAAGAAGTAGGGCAGGAACACAAAGAGGCTATCATTCCGACAGTACCATTAGGCTGCTGGCATGCAAATCTGCTTATCCTCGACAGGCGTAAGTGCGTTCTCTTCACTAACGATCAAACCCGATACTCATTGCTTGTGCCAGGGCTCAAGAAACCAGATTTTAAGATGCTGGATGAAGTGTTTGGCCAAGCTTTATTCACGAGCTTATTGCGTGATGGGTTTAGCCAGAAAGCAATTGAGGCTGTTCTCGATGAGATCAGAGAGATCGCCCTTACTACGACCAGTAATAGGAGTGTGCTTGGCACTATGAACGACATGACTAACATCATTAAATGGAGAGTTAGGGAAGAAGGCTTGCTTAACATCGATATTGATGAAATGAACATGAAGCTGAATAGAATGCCACATGGACCTCTTGGCTACAGGCATAGCCTTGATATGGTGAAAGAGGTGCTTGGCTAAATCTATAATGATATGTTATGGTTAGCTACATTTTGAAAATGCGGAGGGGGGGCTGACTGTATGTGGTGTAGGAAGACTCCTGGTGAATGCTTGGAGTCTTTTTTGTGTTTGGTGTTTGGTTAGTCTTTTAGCCTGCCTATCTCTCTCAAGAAGTCCTCAAGTTTGTAGTTTAACGCATCAAGCCAATCGCATAACTCAATGAAGTCGAGCCTTCTAACTAAAGTCTCAACCTTGGTGATATGAGTGCGATCTATCCCCAGGCGTTGAGCGATGGTGTCCTGACTGACTCTCTTAGTCTTACGCACCTGCTTGAGGTGGTTAATCATTTCAACATATCTGGGATCATGGATGCTTTTCATGGCAACCATAATCACCTGCTTTAGGTAAAGTGCGAAAATCGCACAATTACCTTGAATGTCTATCTCTACATAGTTACGATGAAAACGATTCTATTTATTGAAAACGTGGCGAGAGGTATGGGGCCTCTTTTACGATATCAATGATTTAATGTCGGAGGGTAGTAGAATGAAAAGCGTAGTTAAAAGTGCTGCTGTTTTGTTTTTTGTAGGTTTATTGACAGCATGTGGGGGGAGTAGCGGCAATTCTACTAGTGTAACGACAGGCGGCACTCCTAGCAGCCCCGCTGGCATTAGTGGTGTTGTTGCTGACGGGTATTTGAGTGGTGCAACTGTCTGTTCAGACCAGAACAACAACAAGATGTGTGATCCCGGCGAACCCCAGACAACCACAAACGATCAGGGTGAGTTTACTATTGCAGGAACAGGTCTTGACCAGTTTCCGGTGACCGTCCAAGTGACGTCTGATGTTGTTGACATGGATTATCCGAGTCAAACGATAGGGGCCTATTACGTCCTAACGGCACCAGCAGGGAAGCACGCCTTTGTCAGTCCTCTGACATCACTAGTTCAGTATGTCTATGAGAATAACGGTTTAACCTTGGAGAACGCTGAGGCTGCTATTCAGGGTAGTCTTGGGTTTGCAAGTACGACGGATCTTTTCAGAGACTACATGGTTGAAGCAGGTGTGGGATACCGGGATGCTCATAAGGTCGCACAAGTTGTCGCAAGAGCATTCGGTAATAATTTCGCAATTTCAGAAGCTGTCCTGCCTCAGGAACTAAACAGTTCCATTTGTAACTACACTTGGAAGCACATTTACAATCAGCTCAATGCAATTTCTCAGGACATATCTGCAAGTGGTGCTTCTTTTGACCCCAATGCTATTGCGGGCAACCTTAATCTCGTCAACCAGGCAACAATTCAAGATGATGTTCTAAGCAGTATATTCAATGGTAGATCCTTCTACTTTGAGGATGCAACCATTGGAGAGAAAACTGTTACAGGCTTTGGTATAAACAGTACATTTACTCAGAGGATTGATGATGGAAGTACTGTTAGTACATATAACGCGGCATGGCAAATCACCAACGGGAGCATAGACATCAGCTGTACCAACGCAAATACTTCTCAAATAACGATTCTTGAAGACAGGGCAGATTTGTTGAAGGTCAGTATCCTGGGGTGTACTGGAAATAGCTTTATTGAGACGTGGATCAAGACTGTGCCGTTTCAAAGCATGCTCGGCAAAGCTTTTAAATTGGTGACTGAGGGCAGTACCTTCACCTTCTATGATGCCGTAAATGGAACACTGACAAATGGAACGTCGCAGAAAGCTTTTACCTGGGGTGTTGATCCCGGTGGTGTACTGCAAGTCGACATTCCAAGTTCCAGCCGGATTAACCACTTTTATCGACTAGCGGGAAGGGATGAAGGAAGCTTCAATATTGCAGTCTTCGGGGAAGATCATACGAATACTCCGATCTTTATCGACTCTGATACGATGTCTACTGTTGTGTTAACAGTCAAAGACCCTGGCACAAGTTTGGTTTGGCAAAAAGAGGATGATAATGTGAAGCGCAATTGGTATAACGCTGATACCTACTGCACAGGCCTGACGTTAGATGGCTATATGGATTGGCGTATGCCTACGAAAATAGAGCTTGATGATCTCAATTACTCAAGCATTTTTAGCCAAATTGAAGGTACGCCAATGGGGCAGGTGAACGGACAAGGTGTGGGTATGTATTGGTCGAGCACAAGCTATTCTTCTACTGAGGCTTATCATGTGTTTTTGAGTGAAGCAGGAGCGCAGGGTAGAGCTAATAAGAGCGGTTGGCAGAATCTTGTAAGATGCGTTCGGTAATTTGGTCCAGACAATAAATGGTATTAAGGAGTTGCCCTAGTCGGGTAGCTCCTTTTTTTTGGTGTGCCAGGCATGGCGCGCAGCGCCTTGGCTGGCGCTATCCCGGTCACTGTGGTGGTGGCTGGGTGACTTGGAGGTGCAAGTCCTCTACGGACCCTGATGACGGGAACCGTTAGCCGGACGGCAAGGGTGTCCACCGCGAGGTGGAATCTGAAGGAAGCCGCAGGCAAAATCCCGGCCCGACGAACAGAAATCGCATATGAGGCAGTTTCATCTGGGCGAGAAGGCCAATATCTTCAAAGCCCGATAGTCATCCGGGAGGATGGAGCTGTAAATGCGGCGGGTATATGGGATGAAGGTCGCGTGAATTACCCTGGGAGATCTGACAACCTGCCTCAGGCTACCAACATCGTAAGATGTTGGGATGGGTTGTCAGAAGTCAGCAGACGCCATAGTAGCTGGGTTAACCATTCAGTGAAGGGCCGAACCTGTCAGGAAACCGAGACAGATATGTCACCACCGATGAAGTTTGAACCCCTTTTGCTCATTTCGATGGACCCACCCAAAGTTGCTGGTTTTGTAAATCCAGGGGCAAAATTGACGATATAGAAGCGTGGCGATGGGAGCGCAGATCAAAAGAAAGCAGCAAAATGGACTTCTCGATAGAAGACCCTTTCCGCTGTTTTCTTGAGGTGAGTCTGGTGATTATTTCCCGACGTTGAGCTTTTGGGATTCGTGCAGGCGCCAGGATGGTCCCTGGATGTTGATGATAACAGAGTGATGGATCAGTCGGTCGACGGTAGCGACGGTAATGACCGGATCGCCGAGATAGTCGCCGAGTTCCTTGAAATCGATGTTGGTGGTAACGATGGTTGAACCTTTGCAGTAGCGGCCGTCGATCACCTTGTGGAACAGGCAGGCGTTTCTGGCGTCATGCTGCTCCAACCGGTCGAACCCGACTTCGTCGATGAGCAGGATTTCGGGAGCGAGAAAACGTTTGAGCTTCTTTTCGAGAGTATTGTCGGCCAGACCGGCCAACAGCTCCCGCAGCATGGTCGAGGCCGTGACATAGCGGCAGCGAAAGTTTTTCTGGCAGCCGATCAGCAAAAGGGCTTTGGCGATGTGGCTTTTGCCGGTGCCGGAGTTACCGGCGAGGACGATACCCTGTTCGCGGCCGGCGAAACCAAGGGTGGCCAACTCCATGATCTGCTGTTTATTGATGCCGCTCTGGAATCCGAAGTCGAAGTCTGCGAGTAGCTTGCGCTCCGGTAGTCTTGCCTCTCGTATGCGCCGCTCGATCTGTCGTTCGGTCAGCGCGCACGCCTCCATAGCAAGCAGTCGTTCGAGCAGGTCGGCGCAGGGGGTCGCTTCCTTGGCTGCCGTGGCGAGCTCTTCATCCAGAACACCGGCTATTTGCTTGAGCCTGAGGGTTTTGAGATAGTCCTTGATCCGGGCGGTGGCGTCCATATTTTTCATGTTTTGTCTCCACCTGGGTTGGGGCTGAAGAGAACAGCATACTCCGCAAGTGAGCGTTGCTCGATTTCAGGAAGCACCTTGCGCAGCTCCTCGGCGGCCCGTTCGTTGCGGATCACCTCCAGGGTTCTGGGTTGGGCCTTGGCCGTAAGAATCCGTTCCACCGCCTTGCAATCATAGGCATGATAGCGGTAGGCATGGGCCAGCGCGTGGTGAATGTCCCCACAGTGATAGCGCTCTTTGAGATGCAGGATATAACGGGCATGAAAGCCGGCGTTTTTGGGATAGGCGTCTTTGAGCCCACGTAAAAAATCTTCGGCCTGCTCTCCCAAGGCCAGAAACTGCGCCTGCACCGACTCCAGTCCGTAGCGGACCGCTTTGTGGCGGTGGATATCGGTCGCATCCAGAGTACGTTTTACACCCTTTGGCGCCCGTTCATGGCGGATAATCAGGGTCAGCTCCGGCGAATAGATCAGGATCTCGTGTTCCGTGGCCTTCATGGTCAGGATATCGGTCACGTATTCGTAAGGGACCGGATAGCGGTTGGCCTCGAAATCGATATAACCGTCAAGGTTGCAGACCCGCAGCGCCACTTCCGCGCAGTCATAGGGATGCAGCGGCAAAGGCGCAAGGGCCGATAGTTCCTGCTCAAAAAAGAGTTCCAGGGGCGGCTTGCCGGTGGTCTCATGACGATGCATATCGCTTTTCTCCTTGAGCCACCAGCGAGCGCAGGCCCGAAGGTCGTCTAAGTCCTGAAACTCGCGGCCGCACAGAAGATTCCCCTCCACGTACTGAAACGGGCGCTCGATCTTGCCCTTGGTTTGCGGCCGCCGCCGCTGACAGATAATCGGCTGGCAGTGATAGTGGGTGATAAAGGCCGAAAATGCCGGATTGAGCACGGGCCTGCCCGCTTCCCAGCGCAGGACGACGGTTTTCTCACTGTCATAGAGACACTGGGCGGGGACGCCGCCGAAGTGGCGAAAGGCGTCATGATGACGGCGGATCAGGGTGAAGAAATCCCGACGCGGCGTAAAGTCGATAAAATGCCGCCGGGAGAAGCCGAGAATGTAGGAGAAACATTGCACCTGCGCCGGGCCGGTTTTCAGGAATTTGATGCGATACGGGCTCCAGTCCATCTGCCCCTGGATGCCGGGTTCGGTCTCGAAGCGGACCACCGGCGTTTGCTTGGGACCGGGACGAACCAAGCGCAACCGATCCCGCAGGATACTGATACCGCCGTCATAGCCGACCTGCTTCAACTCCTCAAAGAGCCGCTCTCCGGTGATCTTGGGATATTTCTCCAGCAAGAGCTTGATCGTCTTCTCAAAAGGATCGATCTTGCTGGCCCTGCGGATCTGCGAACCCTGCCGCGGTGCCAGAAGAATATCGTGGCCCTGATCCCGAAGCTTGTCGTGCTTTCTCAGAATGCGGCGCACCCGGTTGCGGCTG
>JAJRQB010000032.1 GCA_024280485.1 Deltaproteobacteria bacterium | reverse complement strand
GATGGCGAAGTCGCGGTCGGAGACAGAGTCGAGACTATTGCGGGTCACGCCATCAAAACCGAGTTGCTCTGCTACCCATTCCCGGTCGATAGGGAAGGTGGTCCCAGCTAAGGCACCTGCGCCGAGCGGCATGACGTTGAAACGGGCGCGCAGATCGACCAAACGGCTGATGTCGCGGGCGACCATCTCACGGTAAGCGAGCATGTGGTGGCTGTAGAGCACTGGTTGAGCAGTCTGCAGGTGAGTGAAGCCGGGCATGATGACATCGAGGTTTTGCTCGGCCTGCTTTATGAACGCAGTTTCAAGCGCAGATAAATAGACGAGGATTGCATCTATTTCATCGCATAGGTAGAGGCGAATGTCCAGCGCCACCTGGTCATTACGACTGCGGCCTGTATGTAGCTTGCCGCCCACAGCACCGATACGCTCTATCAGGCGCGCTTCGATGTTCATATGGATATCTTCCAGCTCCACGCTGAATTCAACCTTACCCGCTTCGATATCCTTGAGGATGTCCTCGAGGCCGGCGACGATCTGCTCGGCATCTGCGACGGCAATGATTCCTTGCTTGCCGAGCATCTTTGCGTGGGCCTTGGAGCCTTGAATGTCGTAGGCGTAGAGGCGTTGATCGAACTCGATCGAAGCGGTGAACTCTTCAACAAATTTATCGGTCGGCTGGGTAAACCGGCCACCCCAGAGTTTGCTGCTCATGTTTATATTCTTTCTGAAATACTGTGGCGTAACCACCGGGGCGTCGATCGACAGCCCGGTGGTTATGCCCCCTGATTTACTTACGGTTCTGTTCCATCATGCTACGGATGCGCAGACGCAGGGAATTGATCTTGATGAATCCTTCTGCGTCGGCCTGGTTGTAGACATCGTCCGCTTCGAAAGTGGCAAACGCGACATTGAACAGGCTGTCTGTATCGGATTGACGGCCAACGACTCGACAGTGCCCTTTGTAGAGCTTGACGCGGGCCTTACCGTTGACGGTCTTTTGGGTATCGTCGATCAGTGCCTGTAGCGCTTCACGTTCGGGGGCGAACCAGAAGCCGTTGTAGACCATCTCTGCGTAGCGCGGGATCAAAGAATCACGCAGATGCATCACTTCGCGGTCCATGGTGATCGATTCGACACCGCGGTGGGCTTCCTCGAGAATCGTGCCACCGGGGGTCTCATAGACGCCGCGACTCTTCATGCCGACGAAACGGTTTTCCATCAGGTCGATGCGTCCGATACCATGCTTGCCACCTAACTCATTCAGTTTGGCCAGCAGGTTGGCAGGGGAGAGTTGCTCTCCGTTGATGGCAACCGGGTCACCGTTCTTGAAATCTATTTCGACATACTCAGGAGTGTCTGGTGCTGCTTCTGGAGCAACGCTGAGTACATACATATGTTCCGGAGCTTCGGCCCATGGATCTTCGAGCAGGTCTCCTTCGAAAGAGATGTGTAGCAGGTTACGGTCGCTGCTCCATGGGTTCTTTTTGCTGGTAGGTACCGGAATACCATGCTTCTTGGCGTATTCTTCAAGAGCTGTACGGCTGTTCAGGTCCCATTCGCGCCACGGGGCGATGACTTTGACTGCGGGATCGAAGTGATAGTAGGCAAGTTCAAAACGAACCTGGTCGTTGCCTTTGCCGGTCGCGCCGTGGGAGACCGCGTCAGCACCTTCTGCTTTAGCAATTTCCATTTGTTTCTTGGCGATGAGTGGGCGCGCAATCGAGGTGCCGAGGAAATAGCGACCTTCATAGATGGCGTTGGCGCGGAACATCGGGAAGACAAAATCGCGGACGAATTCTTCACGCAAATCTTCAATGTAGCAGGCACAGGCGCCAGTGTTTTTGGCTTTCTCAGGGATGTGGTCAAGTTCTTCCGCCTGTCCCAGGTCTGCCGAGAAGGCGACCACTTCACAGCCATATTCCTCAATCAGCCACTTGAGGATGATTGAGGTATCCAATCCGCCCGAATAGGCGAGTACCGCTTTTTTGATTTGACCATGTTTGCTCATCGTTTTGTTCTCCTGAAAAGACGCTAAGAGTGCTTTTTATAGTTTAATAACGTAGGTTTTTGCCATGCGGTCGTGCAGGCCTTGTTTCTGATCATCGAAGGCCGCCATAAGATAGCCGATGGTGAAGATAATTCCCGAGAGGAACTTGCCAACCACCTCGCGGTAAAATGCTTTTCCATAGCCAAGGTTGCCGCCATCGACACGAACAACCTGGATACGCAACAACATTTTACCCGGAGTCTGGCCACAGTTGCCGGTAAAGAAAATCCAGTAAAAGAGGCTGACAACTGTAGAAAAAAGCTGCAGCAACGCAGATGTTGAACTATCCCAGTTGATCCCGCCGCTGCTGGCGAAGGCCAGCAAGATGCCGAAGACGACCTGGATCAGAAAGACCAGAAAACAATCGATCATGATTGCTACCAGTCGCAACCAGAAGCCAGCTTTTGGTCTATCGGCCAGAGCGCTCAGTCTATTTTCAGCCAGGCCTGCCGACACCTCCTGATGCTGTGCTGAGTGGTACTTGGCATAAATAAGGCCACAGGAAGAGCAGGCATCGCTTTCAAGTTGTTCAAAATCGCAAACCGGACAGTTGATGCGCGGTCGGTTTGAGCTCTCTGCATCATGCTCTGGCAGGGCGAAACGTCCCTTGCATTGTGGGCAGGAGACCTGGGTCGGCTTTGCCGGCAATTTTGCGACCGGGACTTCTTTGCTGAACTGACAATGTGGGCAGATCAGTTGCATGATGCCCTCTCCATAAGAGTCGCCATGATCGCTTTTTGCACATGCAGTCGGTTCTCTGCTTCATCGAAGATGATGGAGTGTCGGCCTTCGATGATGCTGTCGGTAATCTCTTCGCCTCGATGGGCCGGAAGACAGTGCATGACGACGCAATCTTTGTCAGCCAGGGCGACAAGTTCATCGTTGATCTGGTAGCCGGCAAAGGCTTTTTCGCGTTCTTGCTGCTCGTTTTCCTGCCCCATACTCGCCCAGACGTCGGTGTTCAGAACATCCGCACCGCGTACCGCTTCGACTGGATCATTGGTGTAGAGAATCTTCGCTCCGGCTTTTTCAGCTCGCGCAACAATCTCGGCATCCGGATCGTAGCCTATCGGGGTTGCAACCCGGAGCTCGAAACCAAAGACGCTTGCGGCGTTGATCCAACTGTTGGCCATGTTGTTGCCATCGCCAATCCAACAGTACTTCAGGTCGCGATAGTTCTCTTTGTGTTCAATAACCGTGAACAGATCGGCCATGATCTGGCAAGGGTGGTACATGTCGGTCAGGCCGTTAATAACCGGAATACTCGACATCCTGGCCAACTCTTCAATCGCGGTCTGCGAGAAGGTACGGATCATGATCCCGTCGCAGTAACCGCTCATGACCCGTGCGGTGTCCCTGATTGGTTCACCGCGTCCCATTTGGGTTGTCTCGGAATGGAGAAAGAGCGCATGGCCACCAAGCTGAAACATGCCGACCTCAAAGCTGATTCTGGTGCGTGTCGAGCTTTTTTCAAAAATCATCGCCAGGGTCTGGCCGTCAAGCAGATGGTGTGGAGTGCCTGCCTTTGTTTTGACTTTCAGATCACGACAGAGATCAAACATCGCTTCAAGTTCTTCCCGCGTCCAGTCTGAAAGACAGAGAAAGTCCTTTTTCATATTACCTCCGAAAAAATTCCATCCAGGGTCTCAATCGCCTGATTGATCTCCTGTTTATTGATGATCAATGGTGGCACAAAACGTAGGACCTTGCCGATAGTGCAGTTAATCAGCAGTCCACGACTCATGGCAGTTTTAACCATTTCGCCCCCTTCAATACTCAGCTCGACGCCAATAATCAGTCCGCGGCCGCGTACGTTGAGGATAAAATCATATTTTTGTTTCAGTTTTTCGAGCTCACTGCTCAGATAATTGCCCATCTCCCGGCAATTTTCGAGCACGCCCTCTTGCAGCAGGGTTTCGAGGGTTGCCACTCCGGCGGCGGTAGCCAGCGGATTACCGCCGAAGGTTGAGCCATGAGTTCCGGGTCCAAGGTGTGTCGCTAACTCTTCACGTGCCAGCATGGCGCCGATCGGGACACCACTCGCCAAGCCCTTGGCAAGAGTCATGATGTCAGGCTCAATCCCCTCTTGTTCGTAGGCGAAGAGAGTTCCGGTCCGTCCGCATCCGGTCTGGACCTCATCCAGAATTAAGAGCAATCCTTTTTCGTCACATAGCTGACGTACCTGTTTGAAGTAGTTCTCTGGCGGGAGGTTGACCCCGCCTTCACCCTGGATCGGTTCAAGCAGGATTGCGCAGGTCTCGACATTGACCGCGGCGCGTAAGGCCTCGATATCACCAAAGGGGAGGTGCTTGAAACCAGGCAGCAATGGAGCAAAGCCCTCTTTCACTTTATCTTGACCGGTTGCGCTGATACCACAATAAGTTCGACCATGAAACGAGGCGAGAGCGGTCAGAACTTCACTGCGGCCTGCACCGTGCTTCTCTGTACTGTATTTGCGCGCAAGTTTGATCGCAGCTTCATTCGCCTCAGCCCCGGAGTTGCAGAAGAAAACCCGATCAGCAAACGAGTTTTCACACAGCAGCTCGGCAAGTCTGATCTGTTGCGGGATGTTGTAATAATTGCTGCAGTGTAGCAGTGTTGCAGCCTGCTCCTGGACTGCAGCAACCACCCGCGGCGGACAGTGGCCCAGATTGTTGACCGCGACACCGGCCAGAAGATCGAGGTATTCCTTGCCGTCGGCATCCCATAATTTACAGCCTTCCCCGCGCACCGGAACCAGCGGATAGCGGCCGTAGGTTTTGGCAATCACCTGATCGTTGCGATCGATCCATTGTTGTGACTGATTCATGATCCACTCTCGTTTTTTGCGTAATTGGCGACAGCCGTGCCGACACCTTTGTCGGTGAAAATTTCAAGCAAGCAAGCGTGCTTCAGACGACCATCGACGATGTGGGTTTTGGCCACCCCTTCCCTAACAGCATCGACACAACAGGTGAGCTTGGGGATCATGCCTCCAGAAATGGTGCCATCCTTGATCAGCTCAGCGACCTTCAGAATGTCTATAGTCGAGATGAGTTGACCTTCCTTGCTCTTGACCCCTTCAACGTCGGTCAGCAGAATCAATTTTTCAGCTTTTAGTGCTCCGGCAATCCGCCCTGCGACCAGGTCGGCGTTAATATTGTAGGAGAGGCCATCAGCGCCGCTGCCGACCGGTGCAATTACTGGGATAAAATTGTCGTTCTCCAGTGATTTGATAATCTGTGGATCGACCTGATCGACTTCGCCAACCATACCGATGTCGATAATCTCAGGAGTCAGCGTCTCGGGGTTGACCTTGGTCATCTCCAGCTTGCGAGCAGTGAACAGCCCGCCATCCTTACCGGTCAGGCCGACAGCTCGGCCACCGTGAAGGTTGATATTGGCAACAATTTCTTTGTTGACCTTACCGCCCAGAACCATTTCAACAACATCCATCGTTGCGGCATCGGTGACGCGCATTCCCTGTTCGAAGCGGGTCTCGATCCCCATCGCAGCTAACACTTTGCCGATCTGTGGCCCGCCACCATGCACCACCACCGGATTGAGCCCGATGTACTTCATCAGGATGATATCGCGCGCAAAGCCTTCTTTGAGCTGTTCATCAACCATGGCGTTGCCGCCGTACTTGATGACAATGGTCTTGCCATAGAACCTTTTGATCCAAGGCAATGCCTCGGTAAGAACTTCAGCTTTTTTGATCAACTCTTGCATTGTCGTTTTGCTCCAGGCTTAGAGTCACGAAAGATGAGAGTTGTTTTCTCGTCTCGTGTTCCTCATTTCGCACCTCTATTTAAAGTATAAACCTCGACAGATCTTCATCTTTAGCGATGTCCGCCAGTTTGCTTTTGACCTCTTCGGCGTTGATCTCTATTTTTTGATTCTTCATCTCTGGAGCATCAAAACTCAGAGTTTCAAGCAGCTTTTCCATGATCGTATGTAGACGCCTGGCCCCGATATTCTCGGTGGAATCGTTGACAATCCGTGCCGTAATTGCGATTTCGCGGATCGAGTCATCGTTGAAATTCAGTTCGATCCCCTCAGTCTTCAGCAGCTCACAGTATTGACGTACCAGCGCGTTTTTGGGCTCGGTGAGGATGCGGATAAATTCTTCTTCTCCGAGGCTTTCCAGTTCGACTCGAATTGGAAAGCGGCCCTGCAGTTCGGGTATCAGATCGCTCGGTTTGCTGACATGAAAAGCACCGGCTGCGATAAACAGAATATGGTCGGTTTTGATCGGTCCGTGCTTGGTGTTGACCGTGCTCCCCTCAACGATCGGCAGAATATCTCGCTGTACGCCCTCGCGTGAGATCTCTGGACCGTGGCCCCCTTCGCGACTGGCGACCTTGTCGATCTCATCAATAAAGATGATACCGCTCTGTTCGGTGCGTTCGCGGGCGAGGGTCAGTACCTTTTCCATATCGACCAGCTTTTCCGCTTCAGTCTCGAACAACTGTTCGCGTGCGTCGCTTACCTGCAGGCGCTTACGGCTCTGCTTCTTGGGGAAGAGGTTACCGAACATCTCCTGAAAATTGATCCCCATATCTTCACCACCTTGCGGTGCGAGGATGTTCATCTGTGGTATTTGCGAGACTTCGGTTTCCAGTTCGACAAAACGCTCATCGAGTTCTCCCAGACGTAGCAGTTTACGCAGCTTGTTGCGCGTCGTCTGCTGCTGTTCAAGCTTGTCGGGAGAGCGGTCGGGCTCTCCAGGCAGCAATAGATCGAGCAAACGTTCCTCTGCCTGAGCCTCGGCCTTGATGCGTAGCGATTTCGCTTCTTCCTCGCGCACCATAATAATCGCTAGTTCGAACAGATCACGGACCATGCTCTCGACGTCGCGTCCGACATAGCCGACCTCGGTGAACTTGCTCGCTTCTACCTTGATGAAGGGGGCTTGAGCCAGTTTGGCCAAACGCCGGGCAATCTCGGTTTTCCCAACCCCGGTCGGTCCGATCATGATGATGTTTTTCGGTGCAATCTCATCACGCAGCTCGGCAGGAACCTGCTGGCGGCGCCAACGATTACGGAGCGCGATGGCAACGGCGCGCTTGGCATTTTGTTGGCCGACGATATAGCGGTCGAGCTCCGAGACGATTTCGCGGGGGGTAAAATTAGTCACGATAGTTCCTCAACGGCAATATGGTCATTGGTGTAAATGCAGATATCGGCCGCAATATGCAGGGCTTTATCAATAATAACCGCAGGTGGCAGTTCGGTGTCAGCCAGTAAGGCACGTGCGGCAGCCAGGGCAAAGCTGCCCCCGGAGCCGATAGCCGCGACACCATCATCCGGTTCGATGACATCTCCCGCCCCTGAAATCACCAGGGTATTCTCTTTGTCGGCAACGATCAACAGTGCCTCAAGCTTGCGCAAGAACTTGTCGGTACGCCAATCCTTTGCCAGACTGACAGCTGCACGCGGCAGGTTGCCACGGTGCTCCTGCAGTTTGGCCTCGAACTTCTCAAACAGAGTAAAGGCATCGGCGGTACTGCCAGCAAAACCAGCCAGAACTTTCTCTTGATAGAGACGACGAATTTTACGTGCGCTATGCTTCATCACCGTGTTACCAAGAGTGACCTGGCCATCGCCACCAAGAGCCACCAGATTGTCACGGCGCACACAGCAGATTGTGGTTCCTTTGAACATATGATCAACGCTCCCCGCTAAGGAAAAACCTCAGGCAAGACAAAAGATGACATATAGCACAAAAGAGTGGCGGAATAAAAGGTTTAGCGGGATAGTAAGGCTGGAAAAGGGGGTCAGTTGTGCGGAAGCTTGATGGTGGCAACAGTGCCGAGACTTTGGCTGCTTTCGATGCTCAGCTCACCGCCCATAGAGCGGGCAAATTCACGTGCGTAGTAAAGCCCAAGTCCAAAACCGCGAACTTGCCCGCTATTGGATGGGTCTACCTGGTAAAACTTCGAGAAAATCTTGGTCAGTTCTGCCTTGGGGATACCCGGCCCGGTATCACGGATGCATAGAATTGCATCTTGATCGATCAAACTTCCTTCGAGGAGGATCGAGCCACCTTCAGGGGTGAATTTAATTGCGTTATCGAGTAGAGCCCGGAGGATGAATGAGATTCTCTCGCGGTCCAGATTGAGCGGTTCCGGTGAAAAGGGAACGTTAATCTTAACTTCAAATTTAAGTTGTTTAGCGGTGGCCAGGGGTTCCATGTTGCTACAGACCTGGCGGGCAATCTTGCCAAGTTCAATCTGTTGCAGTTGGGCGGGCTTGTCATTGAGGATGAACTGACTGAAGTAAAGCAAGTCCTGAATCAAGTGCTCCAGGTGCAGGGTTTCTGCCTGGACCATACCGAGAACCGTACGGAATCCTGGGTCTTCAGGGTCCATGATACCGTCGCCAATATTCTGGATAAAGAGTGAAATCGCCGTGGCCGGGGTCTTCAACTTGTGAGAAATGAGCCCTAGAAATTCACTCTTTAGCTTGTCTGCCTGCTGCAGGCTGGCGAGCTGTTGCCGCAGGTGTTGCTTCTCGAGGATCTTGTCGATCGTGGTCCGTAGTTGCAGGAGATTGAGGGGCTTGCTGATAAATTCATCGGCACCAGCTTTTAGTGCCTGCAGGATAACTTCTTTTTCGGTGTAGCCGGTCATCAGGATGACTATTTGATCGGGGGTCTCTTCCTTGACCTGACGGAGCAGATCTAATCCGTTGAGTCGCGGCATCATCACATCGGTTAGAACAACGTCAATTGCTTGTTGCCTCAGCAGTTCAATTGCTTCTTGGCCATCGTTTGCCTGAAGGATTTTAAATCCTTTGAGGGCACGGGCACAGAGATCGCGGATGATCGGTTCGTCGTCGACGATCAGCAGGGTTTTCCCCTCCTGCTCGAGGGTCATCTCTGGCTGTGTATGATGTTCCAGTTTCACGAAGCGACTCCGATTAACCGCCTTACTTCAGTGGCGGGGTGAAAATTGCCAGTAACTCGACCGGTTGGTCTCCAGAATTTTTTAAGCCGTGAATCGTACCGGCCGGGGCAACGCAGCAGTGACCGGCGAAGACCTGATAGGTTTTTTCGCCGATGGTACAGATTGCCTCACCGGAGAGGATATAGAAAGTTTCGGTCTGCACGTCATGAGGGTGCGGACAAATCTCACCGCCAACTTCAATCCTGCCGCGATGAACCGAAAGATCAGCGTTCTCCAGGGCGGTGACGACATCGCGCAGGAAAAAACGATCATGTTTGGGGTGACAGTATTCTTCCTGCTCAGCGGTATGAATTATTGCCCCAGGTTTCATGGTCGACCCTTACTGAAATGCTCAGTAGCAATGCTGTGTCACAACGACAGTCCAAGACCAGTGGGATGTCTGGCCTTGACGTTGTTTCCAGTTTTTTAGCTGTTCAATAATATCTTGAGCTGTTCCGGGGCTGCTGCCAGGAGTTTGTCGATCTGTCCTGCGTCTTTGCCGCCAGCTTGTGCCATGTCTGGACGTCCGCCACCACGACCACCAATAATTTCGGCAAGGGGTTTGATCAAGTTTCCTGCTGCAAGCTGCCCGGTCAAATCTTTGGTGACGACGACCAACAAGGGAATTTTGTCATCGCAGGACCCAACCAGGACTATAACCCCTGAAATCAGTTTATCCTTGAGTTGGTCTGACAGTTCACGCAGCTGTTTGCCATCGCTACCATCAATGCGTACCGCCAGAAGCTTAACCCCATCGACATCCTGAGCCTGAGATATAAGATCACCGCCGAGATCGGCGTTGGCTTTTGCCTGGAGTTGGCCCAGCTCTTTTTCAAGATGACGTTGCTGCTCAAGAAGCTTCTGCAACCGTTGTTCCAGATTTGCCGGATCGGTCTTGAGCAATTGACCGAGTTGGTTGAGTGTTTGTTGTTGCTGATGAACCTGACCCAGGGCGGTGTCACCAGTGATGGCCTCGATCCGCCGCACACCCGCAGCTATGCCGCCTTCACTGAGGATGCGAAATAGGCCGATATCCCCAGCGGCCGAGACATGAATGCCACCGCAGAGTTCCATCGAGAAGTCACCAACCTCGACAACCCGAACCAGATCTCCATATTTTTCACCGAAAAGGGCCATGGCCCCGGCTTCTTTTGCTGCGTCCGCCGCCATTTCCCGGCTCGACACCGCGTTATTGCGGCGGATCTCGGTGTTGACCAGCTCCTCGATTTGTTGCAGTTCCTGATTGCTCACCGGTGAGAAGTGGGTGAAGTCGAAGCGCAGCCGTTCCGGAGTAACCAGTGAACCGGCCTGTTTGATGTGGTCGCCGAGAATTTTTTGCAGGGCAGATTGCAACAGGTGGGTCGCAGTGTGGTTGCGAACAATTTGCAATCGACGCTCTGCATCGACTTTGATTTCTACCTTGGCGCCTTTCTGAATTGCGCCGGTAACAACTTCACAATTATGGACCAGCAGGTCAGGAAGAGGTTTGCGGGTTTCGATAATCCGCAGACTTGCTTCGTTGCAGGTGATGCTGCCACTGTCGCCAACTTGTCCGCCCGATTCACCGTAGCAGGGTGTCGTCGCGCAGATAACCTCGACTGTTTCACCACAAGCCGCCTCGTCGACTAATTCGCCTTCGCGGAGCAGGGTCAATACCTGACTTTGATCTTCCAGAAGTTCATAACCGCTGAAGGTTGAATGGACCCCTTGATCAACGAGTTTTTTGTAAATGGCCGATACCGCTTCTTCACCCGAACCTTTCCAGTGGGCGCGGGCTTTTTTACGCTGCTCATCCATGCAGACTTCAAAGCCGGCCTCATCGAGGATGTAGCCATCCTTCTCGACGATATCCGCAGTCAGGTCGACTGGAAAACCGTAGGTATCGTAAAGTTTAAAAACTGTTTCACCGGGGATCGTTTTTTGTTTTTGTTCGGCCAGTTTGGCAATTTCATCCTGCAGGATCCGCAGGCCGTTGCCCAGAGTCTGGATAAAACGCTCCTCTTCATTCTCGACAACCTTAGCGACAAAATCCTTACGTTTGGCCTCTTCGGGGAAGGCCTGATCCATGAATTCGAGAACATAGACGGCGGTTTTGAACAAGACCGGATCTTCGAAGCCAAGCATCTTGGCGTGACGCATCGCCCGACGCATGATTCGTCGCAGCACGTAGCCACGTCCTTCATTCGAGGGCATGACGCCATCGGCGATCAGATAGGCGGTGGCGCGACTATGATCGGCCATGACCCGCATCGAAACATCATTCTCTTCAAGGTCGCCGTAGGTTTTGCCCGAAAGTTTTTCGATGTTGGCAATGATCGCGCGGAGCAGATCGGTGTCGTAGTTTGACTGCTTGCCCTGTACAACGGTGGTGATTCTCTCAAGGCCCATGCCGGTATCAACGGCTGGTTTCGGTAGTGGAAGTAGCTCGCCATCAGGCTGGCGGTTAAACTGCATGAAGACATTGTTCCAGATTTCCATATAGCGGTCGCAGTCACAGCCGACGGTGCAGTCGGGAGAGTCACAACCGACTTCGGGACCGTTGTCGTAGAATATTTCCGAGCAGGGACCACAGGGGCCAGTGTCGCCCATCGACCAGAAGTTGTCCTCTTCGAAACGGAAGATTCTCTCTTTGGGAACGCCTTCCTGCTGATGCCAGATATCGGCGGCCTCGTCGTCGGTGGTGTAGACCGAAACGTAGAGTCGATCTGTATCGAGACCCATATCTTTGGTCAGAAATTCCCAGGCGTAGGCGATTGCCTCTTTTTTGAAATAGTCACCGAAGGAAAAATTGCCAAGCATCTCAAAAAAGGTGTGATGCCGCGCAGTGCGGCCAACATTTTCCAGGTCGTTATGCTTGCCGCCAGCGCGTACGCATTTCTGTGAAGAACAGGCGCGAACATAGTCACGTTTCTCGTCCCCAAGGAAGCAGTCTTTGAATTGGTTCATCCCCGCATTGGTAAAGAGCAGGGTCGGGTCGTTATGCGGCACCAGCGATGAGGACGAGACAATGGTGTGACCACGGTCGGCAAAAAACTTGAGAAAGCTGGCGCGAATTTCTGAACCTGTCATCGTTTGAATCCTTTTTGCGAATGCCGATCAGTCAGCGAATGATTTTGTGAATTTTGCATGATAATTGAAGATGCAGCCCATGAAAAGGGCTTTGCGGGAAATAGAGGCGAATTTTTCGATTTGTAGTCAATATTTGGAAGGGATGAGCAGCTGTAGACAGGGCAGTCTGGATTATTAAGAGATCGGCACGACTTTGGCGCAGCATTTCTTATATTTCTTGCCGCTTCCGCAGGGGCAGGGTTCATTACGGCCAATCTTGACGCTTTTGGCAGGCATCACCGTCGGTACAGTTCTCCTGTTCAGCCAAAACTCGTGAATCGCCCTGACACTTGGTTCCAGCAGTTCGGCATGCTTGTCATGTTCAGCTTTCAGTTCCGGGTTATTCTCCAGTTCATCCCAACCCCCTTCTGTGCCGTATAGGGTGACCATCGACATCGCAACTACGCTTTCATCATCAGTTAACAGCGGTTCCCAGTCCTTGACGTGCATCATCACAACCCGCATGAAACCGTAACACCAGTCGTCAAAAACCCTGATGGCCTTGCCCTTAATCTTCCTTTCAAACGTGATCGCCTCGAAATCTTCCGGAGCCTGCTGAAATTGACCGGCAATGCCGTTCATGTGACGCATCAGTAAGCCGATATACTTTTGGAACTGTGCATCGGACTCCCAAACCATCTCTTCTTCACCGGTCTCATCCCAGACCAGCGGCAGCCACTTGCTTGGTGGCACGACTTCCGGACCGATGACAATTGCAGTCAAAAAACCATCCAGAGTGACAACGTCCATGCACTCTTCGGGAGTCGCGTCAGACATCAGGAAGTTATCGAGCTCATCAATTTCGGCGCTAGAGAGTGATTTGTTGATATTTTCCATGTTTGGCTTTCTGTTGATGTGTGGGACTTTATCTGTACTGACCCCAGTGGAGGTGTGGCCAGAGGTGAAACCTCCAACTTCTGATGTTTAATGCTGGATTGCACGGATACAGAGAGTAGCGGGAAGCAAAAGAGTTATCAACCTTCCAAGCCCACCCCTTATCGAGAGGGATCTGTTGTCATTCCATAATCGTGAATTTTAAAACAGCAACATAGCAAGACCCCGTAGCCTTTACGTATCATTGCATTTTATTTTTTGCGTGGAAGAGCTGTGTCCATCACAACGGCTTTTATAATATGACCGCCTGTCGACAATTCAATGGCTTGCTCATTGAAAAAAATCTGTGCGTTATCAATATCCATATTCAGTCTTTTGGTGCTTTTCTTTTGGTCGTGTGAATCTTCCCACTCATCACACAAAAACCAACCTACTAAATATAGGCCAAATCGATACTGGCTATCGATAAGATACATGTTTTTCAGCTGATCCTTCATTGCGGATTTTATGCCGGTATTCCAGCAACCCTTACTCTCAATGACCACAGAAATAACATTATAAGTATTCCCGTCGTTGCATATCGCGTCGACAACAATGTCGGTTTTCTCGCCTACACCGGTCTTGCTTAAACGTCTAAACTCTACCTCTCGATTTGCAATAATCCCTCTGTTAGAAAGATCTTCCTTGAGGTGGATCTCAATGAAATCGGAAAAATCATTTTCATTTCGGGGTCTTGTTCTGTCGGTATCCCATAAAAATATCGATGAAGGCGTAACTCCATGCAATTTTTCTTCAAGCCGTCTCAAGGAAGCAATGATCACATCCAGCAACTCTTCACCACTACGAACTAGGCGGGTATTATTGTTTTCAGTGAGTGATAATATTTCTTTGGTTGTGGGTGGCCGCCAAGACGAACGGCGGTAGTTGGCTTGCGCGTCTAGGAGGCTATATATTAACCAGCTTTTTTCAGGAAATGCCGCTGATATTTTTTCAAGTCCCAAGCAGGCATCTTTACTCCCACGGGCTCTGAGGTGCCGAAGAAGGGAATCGCTAAAGCTAAATGGATCGTTCGTTTTTTCTGAGGGTGGCTCATTGCGAAGTAGCCAGATATACAGATCCGTAGCTTGTTCATCGGTCAGGCGGGGAATGATAACTTCGTGCCTGGAAAGGTTGGCGATAAACAGGTCTGCAAAATCTTGATCGTTGTTAATTGCTGGCCAGACAGTTTGCCAACCTGCATCAGGGGCGTATTGCAATAACTGCATTACGGCCTGTACCACGACCAGACGTTCACTTTCATCCTCGGGAAAAGGTTTTTTTAATTGCTCTTCAACAATATTTTGCGCTTCGACAATGCCTTGCTGCAGCAGTATTTCCAGTATTTGATCCCGCATTCTTGATGACAAATCACAGCCACGTACTTTAGCTAAAGCGATGTCTGATAGCTGTTCACTCCATACTGATTTAGCTTGATGCAACGAAAGGAAGTGACCCTGTTTGTCAGTATCAATGATTTTAGTCACGACCTTGGCAATGGCATTGGGGGATGATTGATGCAGTTTTTGCAGTAATGATGTACTTAGCTCCTCTCCATCTTGAGCAAAATAAAAGATAACGGCGGCCCACTTTTCAAGGATCGAAACGTCAAGCTGTATGGCAAAGGCCGGATCCTCATTATTAAGAAGTCGAAGCGCGAAATCTGATGCAACGGTCGAGATTTTGTAACTGGTGGTAAAAAGTGGTTCGAGGTTCGGTGTACCCTTTAAAATATATCTTTTGGCTGCTACGATAATTCGTTGTTTTCCCTCTTCCCCAAGGTTATTCCAACACTCTTCATTACGGATATCTTTGTTAGGCCAAGTTCCATAGCCGTATTCATCAAGTCCCATGTTGAATAGCAAGTCGCACCAGGCGTCAGCATTTCCCGCCTCGGTCTGTTCCAGATTCGCATAGACGCGCATTAATGGGGTTGGGTGGATCTTCTCTCTTTCCGACTCCGTTGCCTTGGCGCGGCTGCGCATTTCATCCGCTTCCGGAGATTCTAAAGCAACGGCGTCGCGAATATTTTTAAATTTTTCAGCAAGAACAGCGTCTTGTACACAAGCTGTTAAAATTAAGTCAGCCTGTTCGTAGACATATAAATATTCAATGATATCAGCTATTTTTTCTCGAATTATCACCGACTGTTCACGCCGTCGCCGCTCAATTAACCAAGGAACATCTTTTGTTGAAAGTAGCTGGGCAGATGAATACTCATATCCTCCCGGACTCACGAGGCCACTTTCTAGTAGGCTAAAGATTTCTTCAATGATTTGGTAGCGCTTTTGATCTTCAGCGGGCCCCAATACTTTTCTCAGGGGCTCATATTTATATTTTTTGGTTAATGCCAGCAGACAACGTACAAACGCATTGGGTACACCGGGCTGAGAAAGTAAATCTAATGATTTGGCAAGTATCCCCTGGATTAATTTCCGATGAGGAAAATCCTCACACAGTGTGCCCGAAAGACCTTCAACCCAAGCAAGTGCCGTAGTGACGTTCGCAGCACTAAAACCTTGAGCGATGCCTTCTGACATAAACATATGATAAGAGCCAATAAGGTTTTTATTCTTAGGAGGGGTCAGGCAAAAAAACAGCTCTTCTGCTGTTATTGACTTCGGCCACAGCACACTAAGTGCCTTGCCTTTCAACTGATCGTCAGGATCATCGCCAGCCTCACCAAATGCTAGCGGCTTTAACTGTTGGCAAATTTCTTTATTGTTAAAGTTGCAAATCGCTCGTGTGGCACTATTGCGGATATGCTCTTCTTCATCGACTTCCAGGGCAATCGTCAGTAGTTCGTTTTGCAATGATTCCAGGTTACAGGCATCAGCAATTTCAATTGCGACTCTTCGCACAATACGGCCAAACGTCGAGCTGACTATGTAAGGCTGAAGCTGTTCCGCTAAACCCGGATGCACCAATTTACAGTAGTGACCCTTTAAGTCCCAATCACTGTCAACTGCTTCACCGCTTTCATAGCGGAGCAACAGTTGTTCAATAAGATTTTCTTTATCCTTGTTCGCAACCGCACCGAAATCACTCATCAGAAGTGTTTCTGGATCTATGGTCATAAGATGAGAGAAAAAGTCATTGTCTATGCTGCCCAGCCATGCTGCTGTTTCAGTCAGTTGAGGGATCAATTTCTTGCCAAAACTTTCAGGATGGCAAAAGAGTGTGATGATTTGTTTAAGGCCCACATTGCGGTGACTCAAGTACCAAGCGGCTAAGTATTCCGCATATGACTGATGTGCCCAGCCGATGCGCTGCTGGCCTCGTGCGGTGAATAAACCTGTGTCGAGCGTTTCTCTCAATGACGTGGGGGTTACTTCGAGCATAGTCCCTGAACATATTTCCGCACCTGCCATGCTTGTTAGGGTCAGGTCTGTTTCTATTTCTGCTTCGTAGTCTGTTCCCAGCCAGATGGAGGTTTTGCCACCATAAATAGTCAAAGCCGCAATTCTTGCTGCAATAATAAGTCTCTGCAGCGGGTTTAATTTTCCAAGTTGCTGCGCATCAGATCTTGAGTTGCTAGACTCTTCTGCAAGCAATAAACAGCCTTTATGGAAAATATCCTTTTTAGTGTTTGGCAAATTGTCATTTTGCTTGAAAATATCGATCAGCATTTTCAGGGTAAGGGGTTTGATTGCAAAAGGAACAACGTCACGATCCTTGATTTCCTGGGTAAACTGCACGGGATCAAGGTTGTTGGCTGTAACGGCGTTAGTAACATCTATTCTGCGTAATGGAGTCAGTTCAAATACGGCGACATTCTCTTCCCCCCAATGGTCACAGAGAGAGGATTCTAGGCCGTCTGGCCACACCAACGTTCTACAGGTAATTCTGAAAAAAAGATTATCACACGGGTATTCGTTGAACTCGGTAGCTAAAAGACGGGAAATTGTTGGGATACTCAGGAGGCATTCATCTAGGCTATCCAAAAAAATATACAGTGGGCCGTCACCCTGATGCCATGCCTTGAACTCCAAACTCTCAAATATTTTTCTTTCGAGGCGACTTTCGCTCGCATAAGAGTTCAGATTCAGGGCAAGAACATGCCCATTGTCTAAAGAAACCTTTTCACGAGTACTCTCTATCATTTGCTCTAACGCAAATGATTTCCCGATACCTGGCTCACCCAAGAGTGCCAGAACTGGGTAATTATCAATTTCAGCAAAGGTCTTAACGTCTGGATTGTAGATGGCACCATACTCGCCATCTGGATCGAATAAATAACCCTCATCCTGCAGACTGAATCCGCCGGTTCGTTGACACCAAAATCTTTTCCAGTCGTATCTGTTCATTTATACCCCTAGCCCATGCGAAGCAAAGCGTATTCAATCGGTCCCGAGAGAAAAGGGGACGGATTTATTTTTTCGGGCAAATTTAAGCAATGCTTCATAATTTAACCCAGAAACAATCAACACATTTCATACAGAACCAACTGGGTCGGTAACTGGGTCGGTCGCTGGGTCGTTGATACTCAATCTATCCATCTTCACATTAATCGTTAGTGCTCGATCAACCGCAACAGTTCAGCAACATAACCAACCACATCTGCTTTTAACTCTGGATCATCATCGGTTCCCAGAAACTTCGCGACCCGTTTGGGGCCGGTACTATCAACCTCAGCGAACTCTTCACGTAAAAACTCAATAGCACCCGCCCCAATTTCTGTTGCTCGTAGCGGTTTCAGAAAGAAAGCGACATCTTCAACACCCGTGCCGAAATTACGGATCAGATAATAAAGATCATACGCATCTTTCGGTTTGCGACGATGCTGATTTGCCAACGCTTTGAGTACGATAAAAACTCCGGGATTGCATACTTTTATCGTGCGAGTCAGATCTTCTCCCCAGACATTTTTACCGGAGAGCTTAATCTCAATTGGATCGTTAAAAGCAAGTTCCAGTCCCGGAATAATAAAGGCGGCGAAGTCTGGCTCAAGGCTCTTTATGCCGCCTGGAGTGTCTGCTTCTCTGGTCGGTTGAATCAGAAAATCGATGGTGATCTGGGGCAGGGTTGAATGTCGCCATCGTTGCCGTGATGGGTTTCCGTTATCGTTGGTGTCCGGCTCAAAACCGTTTGAACGCAGGCTTTCTGAAATTTCGGCGTAGCGCTTCTTATCGAAAATAGTGATGTCGAGCCCGAGGTCTAGATCCATCGTGCCGACATGGGGATCTGCACCTTCGGGTAACTCATGATGTGGAATCAGCAAGGTTGGCACCAGGCCGCCGACGATAACCATATCGTTAAGGTAAGAGCCGAGAACTGTCGCCACCGAAAGAGCGATGGTCTCTATCTGAATGGTCTGCTCGCGGGTGTAGTGTTCAATCCGTAAGTTGTCTTCCACCTTGTTACCCCTCCTATAAATTTATCTGATGCCGTAACTCTTCCGCTGCTTCTTCCGCTCGCTCCGGGTGCGATTTCAAATCGAGCCAAGCCTGGACAGGATGTACACAGGAAACTGTATCGATATGCTCAATATCAAAAAACACATCCTCGTCTTTCGGCAGAAGCAACCAAACGTTTTCACCCTTATCAACTTCACGAAAACCTGTTGCCTCGAGCGTTGCATCATCTGGCCATTCACTCAGATAAAAACTGGCAATACGGAACGAGGCAAACTTTGAGTACTGCCAGGCCGCCCCTGAACCTGTGGCGGCATAATCGAGAGCGCTGTGGTTGAATGCCATGCTTAATTTATGCTGCACCTCTTGACCTGTACGCCCGGCGACATGCCCGCGAACAAGTTCATGTTTGCTAAAATCGTAACCTTGCGCCCAGGCATCAAGTAACAACCCGCGGTCAGCCGCGAACAACCGATTATTATCGTCGCGGGAGACAAGGTGCTGTTTTTCCAACTCTCTCACTACCCGGCTGACCAACCCTTCGCTTAATCCGGTCGATGCGGTCAACTCACGCTGGGTCATCCGCTCATCAGGCCGATAGAGCAACCGCCGCGTAATACGTGAACTTTTCGGCGAGAATGGATTTTCTTTTCGCCCCGGTCGCTTGTACTTATTTTTTTCGCCCCGTACGTAGAGACGCAGACCAGGGGCCTTAATATCGACATTCCCTGACAGATCGAGCCAGGAAACACCAGCCCCTTTGCAGTGGTTCATCCCAGCTTGATCCATAAAAGGAACAAGAACCAGAAGAATAGCATCGTTAATCACTGATTCATATTTCTGGAGTTGCTTGATCGCCCTGGCAACCGCGCCGACCTGAAGAGAACATTTAGCTTCGATGATAAATCGGAATCCACCAATCTTTAAAATTAGATCGGGGTGATACTTTAGTGCATCCTTGACGATCGGATGCTTCTCCCTAAAATCGATCGATGTGCCGATCAGCGATTTCAGAAATTTAACCCCCTCATTAAGAGTATTTTTTTCATTCAATCGTTCCATACTTTATCTTTTACAGTCACTTTACGTTATTGTCAAGTTGGTGGATTAAGTAAAGTCGCTGATCGAGAATTTCCTTTACCACCCCTTCTGTCAGTTCCTCAAGTGCCAAAGTATCCGCCTTGATATCCTCCAACGAACGCAATGGCGTGAACTTGTAGAAGTGCTTGGTGAAATTGATTTCGTACCCGGTCATGTCCTTGCTACAATCCATCCAGGCTTCGGGCAGATTGGGGAATACTTCGCGTTTGAAATAAACGTCGATATCAACTAACCGAAAGGGGGATTGCTAAGCATGTACTAGAAGCGGTGGGTTTGGAACTTGTCTTTACTGAAGCTTGGATGTAGAGGAAGCGCAGGGTTGTAATAGGGCGGGAGGTGATCAAATGTCAGTTTCTGCCATTGCAGCTTGAGGCCTTGCAAAAATACTTATTCACCAGTTTTTTTCAACAAAGAAAAGATCGTCCCGAGGTCGAAACCGCGCCTTTGGAAATAACCGACCACCCGGCGACGTTCTTTGTCGCTGGCTTCTGTGTAGCTGAATCCAGCGAAGCGCCGTTCAAGTTGCTGCAGAAAAACATCTTCAGGGGGAATCTCTTCGCTAGCGCTCTGTAGTGCTTCATGGGCAAGATTTTCATTGATGCCGCGCCGCCGTAGTTCAAGCAGGATTCTCGGGCCGACTCCGCGGCCGTTGCGGAGCATCTCACGGCTTTTGGCTTGGGCATAGCGTTCATCATTCAGGTAGTTATAGCTATAGCAACGTTCGATGGCCTCATCAATGGCCGCTGTCGGGAAATCGTAACGTTCAAGCTTTTGGCGTAGTTCGGCTTCACTGTGATCACGCCGCCCAAGAATTCGTAAGGCTCGGGCAAAGAGGTCAGAACCGTTCGATTTTGATTTCGTCACTGTCTCTCTCTACCGCTATCTCTGCCGCCTCCTGTTTACCTGTCACTCGTTGGCTATCTTCGAAATCTGCCCATGAGGCGTCAGCGGTCGAGGAAATTCCGGAGAATTTAAGTTTGAAATCGTCAGGATTCGAACTCTGGCGCAGCGCTTCCTCAAAACTGATGATGTTGGTATGTACCAACTTCATCAAAGACTGGTCAAAGGTCTGCATGCCGTAGGTGGTATGCCCCTGAGCGATTGCGTCTTTAAGCATCACCGTTTTTTCACGGTCGTCGATCAGATCCCGGATGCGTGCAGTCGAGACCATGACCTCTACTGCTGCGACCCGGCCCTTGCCCTCTGCTCGAGGAATCAGACGCTGAGAGACAACTCCCTTGAGAACCCCTGACAGCTGCAGACGGATCTGGCGTTGCTGGTGAGGGGGGAACATCGCCACGATGCGGGTGATGGTTTCAGGTGCATCGATGGTATGCATGGTTGAAAGAACCAGGTGCCCGGTCTCTGCCGCGGCAAGGGCAGTTTCTGTGGTCTCGAGATCACGCATCTCGCCAACGAGGATAACATCCGGATCCTGCCGCAGGGCGCTTTTTAACGCGACGGCAAAACTATCGGTATCGAAGCCGACTTCACGTTGATTGATGATGCATTTACGGTCGCGGTGCAGGTATTCGATCGGGTCTTCAATCGTGACAATATGCTCGGTACGATTACTGTTGATGTAGTCAAGCATTGCCGCCAATGTGGTCGATTTGCCGGTGCCCGTCGCGCCAGTGACCAGAACCAGCCCACGCTGTTCACTCGATATTTTTTTTAGTATTTTTGGTAAATGGAGCTCGTCGAGGGTTAAGACTTTATAGGGTATAGCGCGAAATACTGCCGAGACACTACCACGCTGACTGAAGACATTCACTCGGAAGCGTCCAAGTCCAGGGACACCGTAGGCGAGATCGACTTCATGGACATCTTCAAAGCGAACCTTCTGCTTCTCGTTCATGATCCCTTCACACATCTGCTTGATGTCGTCGGCGGTCAGACGTGGGGCCTTGGGCAGCGGCCGCAGGTTGCCGTCGATACGGAAAACGGGAGGCAAGCCAGCCTTCAGGTGGATATCTGAAGTGTTAGACTTGAGCGCCATACCGAGAATATCAATGAGGTTCATGGTGATCCTTATTAGCAAATTATGTTACGCAGCGGCTCGATATTCAGCTTTTGGTTTTTTCGGTTTTTTCACCTGTTAAGCCGTAGAGTTCGCGCAGGCGGTCGTCAATTTCTGATGCAATCTCTGGATGCTCAACCAGGAAAGTTTTTGCATTTTCACGCCCTTGTCCGACTCTCTCACCGTTGTAGGAGAACCATGACCCACTCTTTTCGATGATATCTTTGTCAACTCCAAGATCGAGCAGATCCCCTTCTCGCGAGATGCCAGCACCGTACATTATATCAAATTCAGCTTGTTTGAATGGTGGTGCAATTTTATTTTTGACCACTTTGACCCGAGTGCGGCCACCGATCACTTCATCCCCTTTTTTGAGTGCCGCGATGCGGCGTATGTCGAGGCGAACCGAGGCGTAAAATTTGAGTGCGTTACCGCCGGTGGTGGTTTCAGGGTTGCCAAACATGACCCCGATCTTCATGCGGATCTGGTTGATGAAGATGATGCAGGTATTGCTTTTGCTGATTGACGCGGTCAGTTTGCGTAAAGCTTGTGACATGAGGCGAGCTTGCAGACCCATGTGCGAATCACCCATCTCTCCTTCGATTTCGGCGCGTGGAGTCAAGGCGGCCACCGAGTCGATGACGAGCACGTCGATCGCTCCACTACGAACCAGAACCTCGGTGATTTCCAAAGCCTGTTCTCCGGTATCAGGCTGGGAAACCAGCAGATCATCAGCTTTAACGCCAAGGCGACTCGCGTAGTTGATATCAAGAGCGTGCTCAGCATCGACAAAAGCCGCAACACCGCCGAGTTTTTGAGCCTCGGCAATGATATGCAGAGCCAGAGTTGTTTTTCCTGAAGACTCAGGCCCATAGATTTCGGTGATGCGGCCACGCGGTACTCCGCCAGCACCTAAAGCCAGGTCAAGGCTCAATGCTCCGGTAGAGATGGTTTCGATGCCGGGGAGGGCAGAGTCCTTACCGAGGCGCATGATGCTTCCCTTGCCGAACTGTTTTTCAATTTGCCCCATTGCTAGTTCGATGGCACGATTACGGTCGTTGGACATAAATTTCTCCCTTACCTGATAGTTGAATGATGTTGTTGTTGGCAGGAATTCTTGCTTATGTCAGTGACAGAATAGGTCATTGGCAAGATTCTGCGCCCCTCCTCGAACCGGCTGAGCCGGTGATGTTTATTTTTAGTCCTTGTCGGGCTGAATCCTCAGCTCGGGTTGTTTAGCGATAGCATGAATCCGACTGTTTTTTCAAGTGATTGGAGGTGTTGATTGTCGGGAAAATAAATGACTAGAGCCCTTCGGTTTCAATTTTAGAACGGCGCCGGAAGAGGGGGAGCATAGCATGGAAAACACTACCGGGGCCCTCTGTTCGGTCCTCACTCCAGAGTATCCCGCCATGGGCTTCAATAAGCCCCTTGGCCAGAGGCAGGCCGAGTCCGACACTCGGTGTTGAGGGTGAGCAGCTACTCCGGCCGTGAAGGCTGATATCTCCAGCACCATGAAATTTCTCAAAAATACGCAGGCGCTCTTTTTCGTCAATCCCGCTGCCGCTATCAGTGATGTGAACATCAATCATATCGGGAGTCGTGGTCGTGCTGAAAAAGTTTGGGCAGAAGGGTTCGAGCTGTTGCTGCATCGCTTGTATCTCACCACTGCACGTATAACTGGCGTCGATCTCAATCCAGCCACCAATCGGGGTGAACTTTATAGCGTTATCAAGAATGTGGGTGAGAGCCCGTTCCAGATGGTGGAGATCACCACAAGGTGAAAGAAGGTCCGGGATTTTCCCACGTCGAAGCACGATATGGCGTTTATCGGCATCTAATTGTTTCTTTTCTTGCAGCGATTTAAGGAGCAGGTTCAAATCGATGCTTTCGCGGGCGAGATAAATATCCCGTGACTCAATGCGCGCCATCTCGAGTAAGTCTTCGACCAGGGCGTTGAGCCGTTCACCACCCTGGAGCATGGTTGAGAGTAGCGCGCGGGTATCGGGAGAGCCTTCCTGAAGGTGGGTGTCAAGAAGTTGTCCGGCTGATAGGATGCAGGTCAGTGGGGTGCGCAGTTCATGAGAGGCCAGGGCTAGAAAGCGATCCTTCATACGGCTAAGTTGTTCAAGGGTTCCGTTGGCAATTTCAAGGCGATGAAGATGCTCACGCAACTGTTTGCGAGAGCGTTCCAGTTCGCGTTGGCCGGCCTGAGTCAGCCTATGCTGCCACTCGAGTTTTTCAAGGAGTTCACAGGTGTCGATACTGGCACTAACGAAGGTGCAGATTTGTTCGAGAAGTTCTATTTCGGTACGTGAAAACTGCCGCGGAATACGCTGAAAAAAGAAAATTGCTCCAAGGGTGCGGCCGTGAGCGATCAGCGGCAGGATAAGTAGACTGCGCCACCCGGCGTCAAGAACTGCCCCGCAGTAAAGTTCAGATTCCCCGCGTAGATCGACCCAATTGTGGGGAATGCCACGGTCAATAACTATATTGGCCAACCCTTCGCCAGTCGGTATTTTTTGTAGCTCGCACGCCAGGCTATCGTCGATGCCGACGCGAGTCAGCAGGGAGAGTGGTGAGCCAGGTTGTGACATTGTATAAATACCACAACCGTCAACGGCCAGGGCGAACTGTAGATGTGTAAGAATCTGGGGTAAGGTTTCAGAATTGTTGCGGTTGCTTACTGTCAGCAGAGCGATCTGTTGCAAAAGTCGCAAGCGGTCAATTTCATGCTGTAGCGCAAAACTATCAGCGGTGATGGGGTCTGTTTGAAGACTTTTTTCCACGGACAGCCACTCCCCGAAATATTGTTTTTAGTCCCAAGCTACTCTCTGAATCCAGTAAAGGAAGTAATCTAACGCAGATTGCCCGGTTGCGTCCAGTCTCAGAAATGATACCTCAGCTTAGACTTTCGATGGCAAAACGTCGTAACCATTAGAGAGCCATGCTTGCACTCATCTGTTGAACTTTTTGTCGGTCACCGTTGAATTGATAGCCGCGGACCTGGTCGACGTTTTCAGCAGCAAGAGCAAGGAAAACAGTGCCGACCGGTTTTTCAGCGGTGCCGCCGCCTGGGCCTGCGATACCGGTTACTGCCAGGGATAAATCGCTCCCCGAAGCAGCACGCATCCCCCGGGCCATCGACAGGGCGCATTCCGCGCTGACTGCCCCGTAGGTTGCGATGATCTCTGGTTCGACATTCAGCCAATCGATTTTTGCCGAATCTGCGTAGGTTACGGCACCACGCGTAAGAAACTCAGAAGCTCCTGCGACGCTGGTCAGCATCTGGCTGATCAGTCCGCCGGTGCAGGATTCGGCCAGGGACAGGCTGATCCCGGAGCGGCGTAACAATTGTCCAACATGCGCAGCCATGCTTTCATCGCCACGAGCAACCAGATAGTCCCCGAGTTGTTCGACAAGTAGAGCCTCGGCTGTATCCAGCAAATTTTCGGCATTGTCGCTTTCGGAACTCAGAGCAATGCGCACCAATGGATAATCAAGTGAGAATCCAACCTGTACTCCTTGCGGAAAATCTGCATAGGGAATGCGCGATTCGATTTGCGGTTCTGAAAGGCCAAAGAACCCGAAGTTTCGTCTTAAGAGGGGAGCGGCGCCCGGCTTGTTACGCTTCAGGGCGGGAATGACGGTATTTATCAGCATGGCACGCATCTCGACCGGGACTCCAGGCAGAAAGAACAGATCGCAGCCCTGTTGACGGAGCCAGAAGCCCGGCGCAGTGCCTTCAGTATTTGGGAGGGGGACAGATTTTTGTGGGAGTAACGCCTGCCGTAGTACACCAGGGTCAAGCTCGCGACCAGACTCCAGATAGCGTTTGCGAATCATCTCAATGGCTTTAGGGTTCTCCTCAAGGGGGCGGCCTAATGCCTGGGCGACAGTTTTGGCAGTTAGGTCGTCCCCCGTCGAGCCTAGTCCGCCGGTGGCTATAATCACATCCTGTTGCGGTATGAGTTGCCGCAGGGCTTGAGCGATCTGTTCCGGATTGTCCGAAACGCAAAGCGAGCTGCCAAGACGATAGCCCGCAGGAGCCAGCAGGCGTGCAATGTCACGGGTGTTGGTGTCACTGATGCTGCCGTTTAGTAGTTCATCGCCAGTCGCCAATACGGCAATACGGATAAGATTCATCTGTTTCCTTTGTTTATTTTTTAAGAAGATTTCTTCGTGCGCAGTCTTCAACCAGACGGTAAATTTCAGGGAGTGGTTGCCCGCTCGTTTTTGCCAGTCGCCGACAGGTTTCAAACTCGGGGGCGATGCGTAGCAGGTGGCCGTCGTCGTAAAACAGTTTGACCGCTGCCAGCCCAAATTCGGTCTCTACTTCGCATTCTTTGCGTTCGAGTTTGAATCGGTCCGCCGGATAGTAGCGCACCCCGCTGGCACTGCTGCCGGTTAGAATCAGGTGCGAAAGTTTTTCGATCAAAGATTCAGTGGTCACAACGGTCAGGAGTGTCGCCGGGCGGTTTTTCTTCATCTGTAATGGGCTGCAGGCCGCATCCAGTGCTCCGGCCGCCATGAGGTCCTCAATCAGGGCGCCAAGCCATTCAGGATTACCGTCATCTATGTGGGATTCGAGTACTACAACCCGGTCCGATTGAAGTGTTGTTGCGTTACCGATCCCGATAATTCCCCGCAGGAGATTGGGACGGTCTTCGAGCTGCCAACCTCCGACGCCATAGCCGATAGTTTTGATCTGCATGGGCGGAATGGCGCCAAAAAAGTCAGCTTCTCTGGCGATTGCGGCACCGCTGGGGGTGACCAGCTCCTTGTCGGTACCACTATCGTTGATAGGTGCGCCTTGCAGCAGTTCGAGGACTGCGGGAGCGGGTAGGGGGAGTGCTCCGTGGGCGCAACGTGAAAGCCCGCGTGACAGCGGGAGAGGTGAGCAGACTATCCGCTCGATCTCGAGCAGTTCGAGACCGATGGCGGCACCACAAAGATCGATGATGGCATCGATCGCTCCGACTTCATGGAAATGAACCTGCTCAAGTGGAATCCCGTGCACTTTCGCTTCGGCTTCCCCGAGGCGTAGGAATATTCGCCGAGCTCTCTCCTTGATCTTGGAGTTGAGAGAACTTTTTTCCAGCAGACAGTCGATGTCGCTCCAGTGGCGATGGTGATCTTGTTCCTCGCAACTCACCTGCACCCGGCAACCTTCTACACCGTGGCGTTGTTCGCGGTCGACATGTAGTTGCCAACCCGGCAGTTGCAGCTTCTTGAGTTCGTCTTCAAGTTGCGAGGCTTCGAGGCCAAGGTCGATCAGCAGGCCGAGGAACATGTCGCCGGAGATACCGGAAAAACAATCGAGATAGAGGGTTTTTATTGACAATACTATGGGTCCTTTTCGGAGTTCTGCTGATCGATCAGCAAATCATCTTTTGCTTTTATTTATCCGATTCGCTGCGAAAGCGGCACCGAAACCGTTATCGATATTGACCACAGTGACACCGCTGGCGCAACTGTTGAGCATGCCGAGCAGGGCGGCAATTCCGCCAAAAGCTGCCCCATAGCCGACAGAGGTTGGAACGGCGATAACCGGCACGGAAACCAGCCCGCCGATGACCGAGGGGAGGGCACCTTCCATCCCGGCGATGACGATAATAACTGCAGCCTCGCGGAGAGTATCTCCTTTTGCCAGCAGCCGATGAATTCCGGCGACTCCGACATCAACCAGTTCTTCAACCGGATTACCGAGCATCTTTGCCGTAATTGCTGCCTCACGTGCGACCCGCAGATCGGACGTTCCGGCGCAGACAATCAGCACCTTGCCACCGCTCTCGGTGATCTTCTTCTGAATTAGACAGAAGGTGCCTGCATCGGCGTCGAATTCGCCTTCATGGAAACGGTTTTGCAGTGCTGTCCCTTTGTCGATATCCAGGCGGGTGACCAGAATATTTGCCCCGGCGCGCGCCATGGCGGTCAGGATTGTCTGGAGTTGCTCAATGGTTTTTCCGCCACCGAAGACAACCTCAGGTACACCCTGGCGCAGGCTACGATGATGGTCGAGTTGGGCGATGCCGATATCCTCGAAGGGGAGTCGACTTAGTTCTTCAACCCCCGCTTCGATTGAGGTTTCGCCCTGCTGGATTTGTTGGAGTAGTTCTTTTAGTTGTTCGGGGGTCATGGGCAATCCTAAAGACCAAGATCGTCGGCGATTCCCTGCATGGCTTCCAGGCAAATATCGCAGAAGTCGGGCAGGGGGATGCCGATCAGTTCACACTCTCTGATGATATCGCGATTGGCGCCTGCAGCAAAGGCCTTCTCCTTGATGCGCTTGCGGACCGATTTTGGTTTGACACTGGCGAGTTTCTTGTCTGGATAGACCAGTGCGGTAGCGGTAATCAGGCCGGTGATTGTTTCGCCAGCAGCCAGGGCATGATGAAATCTTGTGCTACGTTGCTTGCCATGAGCCTCTGCGTTGTGCATTGCGATGGCATCGACAATCGCTGGGTCAACCTTCAGCTCGGTTAGAATTTTTACCGCTTGGTGAGTATGGATCGACAGGTTGTCGCCAGTGGCCTCAGCATCAAGGTCGTGAAGCAGGCCTGTCAGGCCCCACTGCTCTTCATCTTCGTTCAGGTGCCGGGCTAGTGCGCGCATTACGGCTTCGCTGGCCAGACAGTGCTTGATCATGTTCGGCTGTTTCAGGTGTTCATGAATCAAGATCATTGCCGCAGCGCGATCAATTCCGTATTCCATCTATATTCTCCTTTGCGCGGATTTGCGCAATCATAGCAGAAAGAAACCGTGGGCCAAAGAGAAAGGGGGGGGGCTTGTGCGACCTACCCTCGAATCAGCAAGAAGTTGCTGCAACTGCATCAGGGGTTGTTGACCGAAGTTGCTGAAAACTGTCGGAGTCTGAATCTTTTCGATAATCAAGTAAGGTCAGGCTGGCCGTTCGATCTGGACGCCGAGGCAACTATGGACACCCTGTAACCGTTGGGTTTGTACTCCAGTTATTGAATCTATGTACGTCATTTGTAGCAGTTTCTGTAGCAGTTTCTGTAGCAGTATTCAACGAGTTGCTCTTGTCATTAAGGGTAAGACCTTCTCATCTAATATCTATCAATACCAATAAAGTATGGCAGCCATTTTGACGTGATATGTGAAGTTGTAGATGCGGGTGAATATTGTCTTCTACCCATCCGGTGGGCTTTAGGCGCGTTTCATCGCAGGAAAAAATACCCACGGGCGAAGGAGGTGGAGTCCTTCGCCACTGTCAAGGTGGCTGTTAACTATGGAAGGTTTGGACCCTTGCCATATCTCAGTGACTGAGAAAGTTCTGAACCAACTTGATGTGGGTAATGCCAATGCAATTAATCCTTCAAGTCTTTTGCTCCTATCTCCCCTGCACGCTCTACAAGCGTACGATATGACCTCTTTAAGCTTTCTGTTGCAGTAGAGGCCTTGCAGATTGTTTTGACTACCCGATAAGGATTGACTATTAAAATAAAGCTGAAGTCTCCTGATGCACCTGCTTCAGAAATGATGAAGCCGAGCTCCCTTAACTTCTTCATTTTTAATCTCCACGTGGAGATCCTGCGTTGCCCCTTAAGACCTGCCTCGAATGCCATGTATTGTTCGTTTTTAACCTGAATGAAACCTTCATCAGATGCATGGCACCATAGGGTGAAATATACGGACGATAGAGGGTTTCCGCTTGAAAGTTGGTCCATTATGTCGAGACAAAATGACATGCATCTGGGGATAGTCGTAAACCCTTTGGTTTCTCTTGGTCGTCGATCCCATGTGGTGCCAGCTTCAAGGTTTGGCCAGGTTTCTTCAATTAAAGCCTTACGCCTTTCCTCCATCAACGCCTTCACGTTTTTCTTTGCCATGTGAACCTCCCGTTCTCCTTGTGGACTGTTACTACAGTAATACAAAAAAGCGTGTAAAATCAATGATTTATGCGCTGTACGGCAGTTTTCGCCACGGTCGCATGCGCGCTCCAAGAGCCTATCAGTTAGCCGGAAACATGACAACTCATTTTTCAGTTGACTGCATATACGTATCTTGAAGGTAGGTATTCATGTTGTTTTTCAGTCAGTTATCTTGAATCTTTGTGTGCTCCTTGTTCTCCATGTGCTCGCTGCTGCTCCACTGTGCTCCTTGTGCTCCCAGGGGTTTCCGAAAGGGGGAAGGGTAAAGACACTTTCGTTTGCTCAATTTCTTTGAGAGATACCAAGGATGCCTAAATTCTCATGTTGTATTTTGCAATACCGTTAAGCATCGGCCACCATTATCAGTAGAGATAGGCTGGGCCATTACCAGCGCCAGCTCCACCGCACCTTTATGAGCACTTGTCCCCAGTTGAGTGCGCCGAACACGGAATCAAAAGAGACGACCTCCATATTGATTGTTCAATAATGGTATAAAATACCATTATTGGGTGATACCGGTGTGCGAATCCAGACGCATTACCCAACACCTGCAAATCCCCCCATTCCAGCCACGCCCTTCCAGCATCCTGGCCACTAGATAGCGATCAGGATCACCGCTGATAAAAATTCCTCGCTTTACGCATATAGGCGATTGAAGGCGACAGAAACCACTTCTCAAGATTTTTTTGCGATCAGTAATATTTCCCGTCCTCCCTAGGTATAAAGGCAAGTAGAAGCAAAAAAAACAGACCCGCCGCGCATACGACATTCTGCCTCTAACTCGGGTGTCGAGATAGTGACGGACAATCTGGGAGGCATCAGTGGAAACTTTTATATTTCCTGCACTTCGCCAGCATGGCAGTGCAGACCGACGCGATAGCTAAGAATAGACGAGGAGACAAGATACAGATGGATGATTACTTGCCATGGACACACATGCTGACGGTACGGGTGCCAGCCGCCATCAACGCCGATGAAGTCAGCGCAATTATTCAGGCTGAGGTGATCGGCCCACTATCCCGATTAGTCAGCCGAGATCTTAACGCCAGTTGCCGCATTTGCGGTGTTGGAGTCACGACCCGGCACCATGGTCGACATGGTCATATTTTGATCCATGCGACCCAGGCACTCCCGCTCATTAATTACGAGCAGGCCCCCCAGGAATACGTGCGGATCAGATGTCGTCTGCGGCAATCGCAGCACTCCAAAACCAGCAGGTTAACCAACGGGCATCACACGATCGAGCTGACGCCCATACGATCGATGACCGGTTCGATCTGTTACATCGACGATCACTTTAACAAGTTCGCGGACGCAGCGCAGATCACCTTTAGTGATAAGCACATCCGCCGCCTGTTCGAGCAACTACAGGCCGCTTAAATCATCTAACCAGGAGCATATCTGAAATGACTGCAACACCGAGTATCAGAAAATCAAAACCGACCGCCGACGAAGACGCCCAGAGGATCAACTGCTTGCTGGATGATGTTTCGAGGATGGCCTCAATTGGCCTGACATTGCGGCAGATTCTGCGCGAGAAATTCGAGGGGGATATTCCAGCCTTCAAGCGGTGGGTTCGATCCACCGTTGATCGAGACTGGTTGTCATGTTGTCGGTATATGGAACTTGAACGCAACATGGCCCATCTGCGGCAGCATGGCATCATCCGGCTGGCGGACGCCTACAGATTATTAGGAATCGACGGTGGAACCGTTGAGATTGAGGGTGCAGCATGAGGTCCGGTGTCTTGCGCATTCGCGCCCTTGGACTCGACGGCACTCTGATCATCCGAATCGAAAACGGTTTACCTGTCGGAGGCACCACCATTCCCAACGGCCTCAACATCAATCTGGGTAAGTCGGATGGTGCGGGCCCCGGTTACCAATGGTCTTTCGAGGAGTTCACTTTATGCAAAAAATGACAACTATCCGAAACCTGACAACCGGTGAGCACTTGCGTGGCCAGTGGTGCGCAGATAGTCCTGGCCTTGTGCTCGATCATCTCGGACCACTGACCGACATCAACCCTGGCGATATCCTGGAATCGGATGATGGCCTGTACGCAGCAGCTATCGACCGTTGGAACTCAAGCGGGCATTACAGCCGCGTCTCGTCGGTTCTGGCAGTACCCCTGGACACCATAGCAGTCATCCGCCGGAACGGCGAGACCCTTATCGAGGGTGTCCAGGTGAGCGCCTGTACCATCGTCAGCAATCCCAGGCTGCAGGAGCTGTTGACCAGTTCGACCAGCACCAGCACACCGCTGGGAGCAGCTGCCAAGCTGCGGGTAGATCTGCAGCAGGCCCTGGCTCTGCTCGATGAGCGCGATCTGGACCTGCATCAGGCCATCGAGCGGCACATCGATGCATACGATAATGCATACCAGGTGATTTTGCGGGATGGTTCAGGTACCCAAGTGGGTGATCATGTGTCTACTGGTGACGGCCTGGCGACAGTGCAACGAGTTGATCGGCGTACTTGGCCCGGCTTGGCGATCCTGACCTGCACCTCTGTTGAGGTTCAGCCGGGGCTGTTCCGGCGCCTGGCTGAGCGGGTGGCCGCATGAATGGTGAGAGTGTCATCGAGGGCAAGCAGGCTGACCAGCTGTTGCAATTGATCCGGACAATCTCTCAGAACGAGATAGATCGACGACACAGCGAGCAAGACCGCCTGACTGATCTGCTCGGCATGTTGATGCAGCTGATCGAGGCTCAAGCATCTCGCAATAACAGTTAATCTTTTGAATCGCTGAGAGCCTGTTCCTCTTGGCGTGATTGGGGTCTCCCTACTTGACCGGGGAGGCCCTTATTTATTTTCGTTTGGACCTCTTCAAGGATCGAAGATTCTAGAGACAAAAAAGCCCGGCAGTGAATCACTGTCGGGCTGATGTGCTTGGTGGGTACTGGGTTGAATTTAACGTTACTTAGTTTTCTAACTTTGCCCATATTTGATTGCTCAATAGTTGACCCTTCTCTTTTTGGGAAGAGGTCATCACTTCTTCTATCATTTTCCTGAGTTTTTGAGCGTCCTCGTTCCCATTAGCTGCGGAAACAGACCACCAGGCGTAGGCCTGAACATAGTCAACGGGCACTCCGTTACCGCTGTAATATGCAATTCCAAGTTTGGTTTGGCCGGATTGGTTTCCTTGCTCCGCGGCCGCGGTGAACCACTTGACTGCTGCTTTATAGTCCACTGGCACTCCCTGGCCGTTGTAATACGCATGCCCGAGGCTGTTCTGAGCCATAGGATGTCTTTGCTCTGCGGCCGCAGTGAACCACTTGACTGCGGCTTTACGGTCCACCGGTACGCCTTCGCCGTTGTAATACGCATGCCCGAGGTTGTACTGAGCAAAGGAATGTCCCTGCTCTGCGGCCGCGGTGAACCACTTGGCTGCTGCTATATGGTCTACCGGTACTCCCTCGCCGATGTAATACGCATACCCGAGGATGAACTGAGCCGTTGCAGCTCCCTGCTCTGCGGCCGCGGTGAACCACTTGACTGCTGCTTTATAGTCCACCGGGACACCCTCGCCAGCTTTATATTTTTTACCAAGATATAGCTGAGCCCTCGCGTTCCCCTGTTTGGCAGCAGCAGAGTACCATTTGACCGCTATTTTATTGTCTTCAGGGACGCTGAAGCCGACGTCATACAAAAAGCCAAGATAGGATTGAGCCTCTGCGTTTCCCTGTTCGGCCAGTGGGGAAAATATTTTCATTGCGGCTACATAGTCTTTAGAGTTGAAAGCACTCACACCTTCGTCCAAAGCATCGGCCCAGCTACTGCATGTAATTGTAAAGGTAAGGCAGAACCCAATAAGTGCTACACGCCAGTTCATATATTCCCCTTGATTGTATTCAATATAGTTTAAATAATGTACATGAAGTCGACACGTTATCATAAATAATGAAGCTTTAAAGAGTTTAATCTCTTTCCAATATATAAAGGACAGCGATCGGAATCGCGGGTGCAAACTGTCATATGGGTACACCCCGGTGATAAGTGCCAGCACCCAGATTCCCCCTATCAATAGGATTGAATTTGGTGTCTTGAAGGGTATATACCGCAGGGTGCTCAACCCAATTGATGGATTCGGCTTGTAGGGCCACTCGATTATGACCCGGCGGTGATTGTCGAATGTTTACTTTTCACAAAAGTTTACATTCGGCGTCGATCGATAAATACCCCGCAACCCTCTCGATATGGGGCGTTGCGGGGTATTTGTGGTTATGGACTTGACACTCCTCCCTCATCAATGTATGTTTTCGAGTGTATACCAACGCAAGTAAACATTGGAGGAGAGCAGAGATATGACAGTTATTCGGAAGTCAACCAAGGGCCAGAGCAAGACCGTTGACCCGATCCGCGACCTTGCGGACGTGGCCGTCATCAAGCGACTGCTGGCGGACAGGCCTCGCGACCTGGCGCTGTTCACTGTTGGAGCCAACAGCAACCTGCGGGCATCGGATCTACTGCGTATCACCGTCGGCCATGTGCGCTACCTGCAGGCAGGAGAGTCGTTCAATCTGATCGAGCGGAAGACAAGCAAGGCGCGGCGTGTCACCATCAACAATTCGATAGTTGAGGTCGTACAGGCCCTGTTGTTGACCCTGGGGGAGGCACAGGACGATGACCTGCTGTTCCAGAGCCGTAAGGGCAAGGGCCAGTTGACCACCATCCAGCTAAACCGACTGGTCAAGTCATGGTGTGTCGCAGCGAACATCAAGGGCAACTTCGGCAGCCACACCCTGCGGAAGACCTGGGCACATGCTCAGTACAAGCATTTCGGTGCAGAACTGCCAGCGCTCATGCGGGCACTGAATCACAGTTCCCAGGCGGTGACATTGGGCTACATTGGACTGCAGGAGCAAGACGTCGCCGACATGTTCGCTAACGAGATATAACCGAGCTCCCTAGCGCCCGTACAGGCGACGATCTTTCGGCGCCCCTGGCCTTGATGCCTTCTCGGGAGGTCGGGGCGCCTAATCGTGGAGATCGAAGCTCATATACGCTGTGCCCTTCACTGTTCCCATGAAAGTAAAATCCTGACCCTATATAGATCACATCAGGGCCAGTCCTTAATTCTGAGGGTGATTCAGCCCCCGGCGTCGCCGTTAGTGCCAATCGTCCCAGTGACCCAGAATACCAACAAAATCCACACCGTAGTCGATCCCGTTAATCTCCTCCGCCTTGGCTTTGATCAGTTGTTCCTTGGTGTATGTCTTCCCTGCAATCGTTGCCTTACTGTGTCCCATCAGGTCGGATAACATCCGGTCGTTGATATCAGTATGTCCCAATGCGGTGCAAAAGGTATGTCGAGTCGAATGGAACGATTTGAGTGGATCGTCGTCAATGAAAATCCTCTCGAAGCCTGGCGCTTTAAGTTTGTTATAATCTGTTAGGCCATTGTGCCCGTTATACCAGGACGCGAAGTTAGCTTGGAGCTTTCCGGTGGTTTTGTTTGGAGTTAGACGGTGGAACAGTCGTTCGTGTTTGGCCACTTTCATTTGATTCCAAAACTCCAGAAATCCTAGGTCAAGGAGCGTCTGGTGTAATGGCTGTATCCGCTTAGCATTAATATTCTTGAGTCTTTTAACAGCATTGCCGTTATCATCGTACCAGTCACAATTTGCACACCAAATTCCATCAATTTTGATGATGTCTGTCGTTAATAGCTGGCAGGCCTCTTCCAGGCGGAAACCGCTAAATGTTGCAAGCAGTGGTACCCAGTGCCGTTCCGGTCGATCCAGGAACGTCTTGTTCGGCACGACTACGCCCTTTTTATTGAACTTAATCCGCACGGCTACCAGGCCGATAGCCATCATCTCAAGGTCAACCGGGACTTCATAGGCATTCTTCTTGTCAGATGCTTTTTGACCGTCCGAGATAACAAACCTGATCTCGTCTGTAACGACATCGGGGTTATGTTTGTTGGATTTTAACCAGCGACAGAACGTTTTGATCTCCTTGTATTTTTTGTCGATAGTGCCCTCAGCTTGACGTTCGCTATCCTCTACAGCCATGGCCAGCATTTCGGGGATTGTTTTGTCTTTGAATTTGTCCGAAGTGGCTGGACTCGCGGGGAGTTTGCGCATCGCATCAAGGTAGCGGTGAATGTCGCCCGCGATTAGTTGGCCTGTGGGCTTGTCCTCTACGATCAGGACGAACTGCTGTATTGCTCGACGCTTGTCGCTGATGGTTTGTGGTTGTAGCTTTTTTTCTGCGTTTTTCGCGATCAAGTAGGGCTCAATCAATTCGGAGAGTACAGGTGTTTCAGACTCAACTGGAGGGCTTGTAATATCAGCTATGGCATTGATTCGACGTGCCAGATCGTAGGGGGTGTCGTAGTTCCCGACAGCGCGTTCCGCCTCGGTCTCCCACATCGTGATGTATTCTGCTGCAACTTCACGGCGCATTTCTCGATATTGATCTGTATCAGGCGCCAACTTAAATCCATGAGTACGGATCAGGTAATCGGTTAGCCGCGTCACGGTCGAGTCTTCTTGGCTGACCGCCAGTTTCATTCTGAGATTTTGTGCCCTGTCCAGTGCCATCAGTCTGGACTGTTGCTTTTCCTCGTAGGTTTTTGCGAGTTCCTCAGCGTTGAGGTCACGCTCGGCCCACTTGGCCCTTCTTGCCTCAAAACCTTCCAGCATGATTCTGAGAAAGTCAGACACGGCAAATTTAATTTCAGCATCAAGCACAAACCCACTCCTTACTTGAAAGATTAATTGATCGAAGGCCGCCGACCAGCGGCGCACCAGGATCATAGCATCATGGTGGCGCCGTGAGTTGGTCGACTTCCAGATTTCAGTGCGGCCTATTAGGTGTAGGAGGTCGGAAGGGACAGCGCGCCGAAAGTGATAGATCCCGCCGCGCTGTATTACGTGTGTTGCTCCCATTGGGCAAACTCCTTGTAGCAGTTTCTGTAGCAAACTGCAGTTGTGGAGATTGAACCCAGCGGTTTCAGGGGATTGCCTGTCAGGCGGGACGCTCGATCTGGACGCCGAGGATGTTCTTCATCTGGTTGAGGGCAAATTCCCCCTCGGCCGGATCAAGATGGGCGATGCAGTCGGTCGGTACGATTACACTGTAGCCTTTCATGACGGCATCGGCCGCAGTGTAAAGGATGCATATATTGCTGATGCAACCGGTCAGGACCAGTTCTTCGATATTGAGTTTTTTCAGGGTCTCTTCAAGGTTGGTATCGTTGAAGCCCGAGTAGGTGGTTTTTGTCACCAGTGATTCATTTGTCTGTGGAGCTAGTTCAGTGATCACTGCGGCGCCCGCTGTGCCACGTATGGCATGGGGTGGCCATCCCATGCGACTGAACTCAGGGTCGTCTGGGATATGTGCGTCGCTGATGAAGATGACAGGGGTTTTGTCTTGACGCGCGTTGATAAGTCTTTGCTGTAGGGTTGGTAGAATTTCGCGAGTGTGTGGTACCTCAAGTGGAGCACCGGGACGCACAAAATCGTTAAGCATGTCGATGATAAGTAGAGCTCTTTGCATCTATGTATTCTCCTGGAGCGTTGTATCGCAAAGCCGACCCCGCTAATTATAGCAGCGAATAAGGAATGTGTTGTGCTATCTTTGCTGCCCATACTTGTAGATTGAATTTGTCGGCGTACCAGGCTGCGCATTTAATTTGGAGGAGTCTGATGACTGAGATAGAAGAAAACTTGCCTATGAGCAAGACGAAAAAGAAGAAGCTTGCCAAAGAGATTGAGGCTCTCGCCCACTCACTGGTTGAGATGCCGCAGTCGCAATTTAAGAAACTACAACTTTCTGATGAACTTGCCGCTGAAGTTGTAGAGGCACGGAATACTCTTGGGCGTGGGTCACATAAGCGCCAGGTGAAACATCTTGCTGGAGTGTTAAGGCAGTCTGAGGACCAGGTGGTCTCACTTTTGTCTGCGATTGAAGATATTGATCAGGTCAAGCGCAGTGAAAAACGCCAGTTCCATAAGTTGGAAGAGTTGCGTGACCGTCTTTGTGATGAGAAGACATTTGCAGAAGCTTTCGACGAGATGATTGGTCTCTGGCCAGATGTCGAGCGGGGTGTCATTTCACGACTGGCAAGATCGGTTCATACGAATCGGGACAAGCGAGCATATCGCGAAATATTCAAGCGTTTGCGCGATCTTGTTGATCCGCAGGAAGACTCTGGGTCCTGATGTGAGGGGGGCGGGTGGGAACTGATGGCTACTCTAGGTTTTTGATTTAAATCTAGAGATCTCCCCACTTGCTCTTTAAAGGGCTTGCTTTTTGAAAACAGGTCATGCTAGTGTCCGCGTACTTAAGCAAGTTTGTGTAAGAGTTTTCGTCGCTCGTCAGTTTGACAAGGTGTCAAACTGAGTCAAAACACGCAGATCCAACTGGGCTACGTGTTTTTTTTTGAGTGATCGATAGTTACACAACAAAAAGTTCCCACCGGGGAACATGGAGAAAAAAAATGGCAGAAGGTACAGTAAAATGGTTTAACGACTCTAAGGGTTTTGGTTTCATCGAGCAGGACAATGGACCCGATGTGTTTGTTCATTTTT
>JAJRQB010000031.1 GCA_024280485.1 Deltaproteobacteria bacterium | reverse complement strand
GCTTTGCCAATTGGGAACTTACGACCCTCTGTTACCAGAACGCCGCTCCCTTGAGCTACCGGGGTGAACGGATAACTCCCCGGACGGGACTTTAACCCGTAAGATATTCAACTGTTACTGCGAACGGACACTTCCCTATTTCACGTCACAAACCCAAAAAAACAAAAGCCGTCCTTCAGCATCAAGCTGAAAAGCGGCTTTCAAAATCATCTATTTCTTTCCCGGAGATCCCCACGTCTCATCCCCTCAGATAAGAATTTCATTTCATTAAGTTGCCAATATATACCTGTTACAGTCTAAACCTGTCAACCAACAGCCGCCGCAATCCCCCGCAATTCATTCAACGGCTTTGAGCGTTTGTGCTGCACGATATCATCGTTGATTTTTAGGATAACGCCTCTGATCAAATCACTGGTACTTTCGATGTGTGTCAGGGCTTTGAGCTCGTTGACTTCTTCAACAACATGCTGACCTTTCAACGAGATCCGCTTATCTGCTTTGCCTTTAGCCAGATCTGTATTCAAGTAGCCCGGTAAACGTCCGGCCGACATCTGGCGACTGGCCAGAGAGTGAACGTAATATTTGACGATATAGGGGATGAACTCAGTTCCGCAACCAACCTCGGCGCTGGCCAAATTCAGGATATCGACCATATGAGCCGGAACCCGGCTTTCGACAGGCTTGCGGTGTTTCTCCAAGGCCCGTTTAACTACTGGAGTCGACTGCTGCGGCAACACGCAAACCTGATCGCACTGTTCGCAGACACCGACCAGCACCTGTTTAACCACCCCACAACCATCACTGAACGGCACATTGCGTAATTGGTAAGTTATCGTTACGAATACCGCACAGTTTTCACAGGCACCTTTTTCCTGATCTCCAACTTTGAGAATATCCATACTTATCACCTTAGACGTGCACACTGATACACATCGCATTAGGTTCCAGGAAATACCATTTGATATACCAGCTGCCCCCCTCATGCCGAACCTTGATTGTATGTACCAATATTTTTCGATCGAAATGATGGGGGCTACAGCTATGGTCACCACCACGCGCCCGAGATACTAGCGATTCAACCTGAGCTGGTGTTACCATTCCGGTTGCCAGCAGATTTTTGACCTCGATGTCGCCGCGCTCTTCATGTCTGACACGGCCACTACGCAAACAATCGATCAGCTGTGCCTTCGCTTGTTTAAATCCGACCAACTTCCACCCCTCCAAGTGTACGCCAATTGTCGTACACTGTCAATTCTGGCACCGCCGACAAGCACACTACTGCGCTTATCTCCAGTCACAAAACAGGTTCAACACTTCGTTCGACTCAAGCCGCCTTAACGAAAAAGACTCCAACAGCAATGATTACCGCAGAAATGCCCAAGCAGACCACAGACACGCCTCCCATCAGGAAAGCTGCACCGGTGTATTTCTGGCGGGCACAGGTAAAGGCAAGGTAACCGGCAATCAGACCGATCGGCACAAAAAAGAGCAAAAACAACATCTGGGTCAGACCTCCTAATCCTTGACGCTGATCACGTATTTGAGATAGTTCCCCTCGGGGAAACAGACCGGCACCGGGAAATCCTCGGGCTGACCGCTGCGATAGATGGTGCGTAGTTCACAGCCGACCTCGATAGCTCCACGGCGCAGCTCTTTCACGTAGCTGACCATATCAACCTTTTGATGATTGGAAGAACCGATCAAGAGGCCACCCGGCTCAAGCAGCGACAGAGTGGCGCTGGCTAATTGCGAGGTGCCACCACGGGTGGAAAACTGACTCTTCTTGGTGGTTGAGAATGAGGGCGGATCGAAGAGGATGACATCGAAACGTTCGCCGGCCTGCTGCATCTTGGCCAGCTCGGCAAAGACATCACCGACGATAAAGCGATGACGTTTTGGGTTGAGCCGATTGAGCGAAAAATTATCCCGCGCGATATTCAGATATTTCGCCGAAACATCGACACTGGTCACCTGCTTGGCCCCAGCGGCAGCAGCAGCCACCGAAAAAGCGCCGGTAAAGGCGAACAGGTTTAAGAAGCGCTTGCCTTTGATCCGCTGCATCAGATCGAGTCGATGACGGCGTTGATCGGGGAAGAGCCCGGTATTCAAACCTTCAGCAAGATCGGTATGAAAAAGCAGGCCGTTCTCTTTGACTTCCAAAGGAGTCGGCGCAGGCTGACCGCTGAGCAGGCGACTGTACTGTTTATTGCCGCTCTTCGCTTCGAGCTGCCGGGTCTCCTGGGGACGCAATTTGCGGTAAATCCCGAGGGGCGCAAAAAGTTCCTGCAGAACCTCAAGCAGCGTCGGCAGGTAGTTATCCCAGGCGGGGGTATAGAGTTGGATCATCAAGTAACCGGCGTAGCAATCGATGGTCAGGCCGGGCAGGCCGTCACCTTCGGCATTAACCAGGCGGTAGGCATCGGTCTCATCCAGCCCGGCCTGCTCACGCAGACGCTTGGCTTTTTGCAGACGATTACGAAACCAGCCCGCATCGAGCTTTATACCGGGAGGTCCGAGGACTCTGGCGACGACCCGATCATTGGGATCGATCAGCGCGGTTGCCAGAGGTTTATTGTTTTCATCACAGAGCAGTGCCAGGTCTCCGACTTTCGGCGCAGACCATTCCTTGGTGAATTTATCAGCAATCACCCAAGGATGGCGCAGGCCGAGCATCCGCACTGTTTCTGGTCCAACTTGATATTTATTCATCAACAAATAGATCCTTTAGTAAAAATTCTGCCGCATTGTAACCGAGCGGCTCTTTACTGGCTAGCCCACATTTCTCACAGCAAATCTGCTGCGGAACCGGAAAGCACCATGTCTGCTGCGTTACCCTCGAAAAAAAATGCTCGACAGACTGCAAGTATGCCTGCGCGTGTTTTTCTTTGTGTGCCTTACAGCAACGGCACTTTACGGCTCCTCGTGACAATCTCTGTGAGAAATGCGGGCTAGAAAACCGCCACTATGATAATCTGCCCAGCGCCTAAAATATATAGCGCCCCACGGAAGGAATTACAAAAATGACCGATACCCCGAAAACCAAAGGTGAACTGGTGATCGAACAAATCATGAAGCAACTCGATCCGGCATCGCCGCGCTACCGGGTCTTGAGTGTCGCACGCCAGTTTAAATCGAGTTGGGTCGAACTGGGAGAGCAGCTATCTCAGGTGCGCAACAAGGGAGAATTCAACGACTGGGGCCATACCAGCTTTGAAGATTACTGTCGCGATGAGGTGCGGATCAAAAAAGACACCGCTCTCAAATTGACCGGCGCCTATAACTTTCTGAAAAAAGCGGAGCCCGAAATTCTGGTGCGCAATGAGCAGATGCTGCCAGTCCCTGACTATCGCTCCATCGACCTTTTGCGACAGGCCCAGGAAGAACAGCAGATGAGCGAGGAGCAGTATCAACAACTGCGCGAGGCCGTTTTTGAAAAAGAGCGCAGCCATCCGACTGTTGCCAAGCAGTTTCGTGAGCTGACCGGACAAACCAACAGCCTGACCGAAGAACAATTATTGCGTCAATCTCTGGCCACGGTAAGACGCCTGGAAGGTCAATTGCAACAGCTGCAATCCTTACCTCAGGAGATTCTCCAATCCTGCAGTCTCATTTTAGAAGAGCTGAACCGACAGTCCGCTCAGTTCGAGACTGAACCAGAGAAGTGACCAGTAGCCCTGACGACAAACTTCAGGGTTCAAAAAGATATATCAATAAAAAAGGACCGCCATAGCTTGGCAGTCCTTTTTTATTTGCGGAGTAGATGCTTCTTTAAAAAAACGGTAAGGCGCGGTAACTAAAAGCCAATATCAGGGTTCCACTGACACATATTCCCAGATAAAGCGCCAACACCCGCTTTTTGAACATCGCAATAAATAATCCCATAACCGGCAGTGCGGTCACAGGACCACCAACCAGCAAAGCAATCCCGGCCCCCCGAGACACGGTAATTCCCTCACCAAACTCAGGTGAAACAAACCCGTAGAGCATAGCAGCAGCCGTCACCTGGGGGAGATGCAAGGGAATAGTCGCAAAGGCAAGACCGAAAATCGGGAGTACGCCATTACCCGCCAATATCCCGGAGACCCATTCGTTCGGAATAAACTGAATCGCCAGGACCTCTATGACAACTCCAAGCAGGGCGAACTTGCCAATTTTGATCATCCCTTCCCAGAACTTGGCCAGAAAAACCAGAAATTTGTTATGAGTGCAACGGTTGACGCGATGTGACAGTTGCTGTCCGCAATCGCAGCGCAGCTCTTCCACCGGATATTCAGGGTCGTGAAAATCTCCTTCGGGCAAACTATTTTTAAATATGAGTTCTTCGGAGAAACCATAGCGGCGTAAGAAAAGGGTCATATATCCAGCAAAAAGTCCAAACAGGACCGCACTGACAAGAACAGCATTGGCCCAGACTGGGCCGAGTTCCCAATTTAAGAGGGTATAACCGGCAGGGCTCATCAGAGGCGATGCCACCAGCAGAGCCATCGCCGGGGCAAGGGGCAATCCTGCGAGCAACAGTGAAATAACCAGCGGCAAGGTCGCGCAAGCACATAAAGGGCTAACAACCCCCAGTAATGTCCCGAGAATTATTGCATAACCACCAAAGCGGGTCAGTGCGTGACGAATTTTCAGATGCCACTTCATAGTCCGAATGATCGCTTCGAGTAGAACCCCTATGGCCAGATATGGGAGAATATCAATAAACTCAGCCCAGATCCCGACACCCAATTCAGAAATCACTTGCAGAACACTTTCCATCAATCTTCTACCCTTCAATTTGAAAAATTCTTGTCGTCAGTTTAGCCAGAACGACAATTTTTCGCCGCAACACCCAACGGTATTCCGCGTAATGTTGACGAGCGTTGAAATGCCTACCATCCGGGAGTCAAATATGAGCAAAAGCCGTGCCTGAAGTAGATACATACTTTCGGTCAGCGAAAAAATACCTTATTGGTCAAAGTTCTCCAAGACATTTTCGCCTGAAATGCTATACTGCTGTAAATCTGGGCCCATAGAACACAAACAAGCTTAGATTAAAATCTCTGGAGGTTTCAAGATGGACCAGAAATTCAAGAATAAGGTTCGCGAGCAATTCGGTCGAGCTGCCATGGAATATGTCTATTCCAAATCTTTCACTGGCGGTAAAGATCTCGATGCCGCCGCAGAATTACTTAAACCGACCAGAGAAGACAACATGCTTGATGTTGCCTGCGGTGGTGGGCATACAGCATTCTACTTCGCGTCCAAAGTCAGGCAGGTTGTCGCTTCGGACCTCACCATGCAGATGCTTAAAAAAGCGCAGGAGTACATAGCCGATGAAGGAAATATCGACAATGTTGTCTTTCGCGAAGCAGATGCAGAAGACCTCCCATTTCCGGCAGGTTCCTTCACTCTTCTGACCTGTCGGATTGCACCACACCATTTCCCTGAAGTCCCACGCGCACTTAAGGAATTTCACCGCGTGTTGCGCCGAGGCGGGCGAATGGTTATTATCGACACCCTGCTGCCACCAGACCCTGAAATAGCAGAATTCTATCAAACCATGGAAAAAATGCGTGACCCAACTCATATTCGCGCCTTCAGTGAAACCGAATGGGTACAAATGATCGGCGATGCCGAACTGATTCTTCACGAAGTCAGGGTGATACCCAAAAAACACGATTTTCACGATTGGGCAAGGCGGGCGGGGATGAGCAGAGCGAAGATTCAGGAACTGAACCGCTTCTTCATGGATGCCCCAACCAAAATCCACGACTATTTTCAGATTGAATCCTTCGCGGGTGAGGTCGAAACCTATACCGATCAAAAACTGTTGATTTATGCCACGCGCAAAGAGAAAGAAAAGAAATAGTAAAACAAAAAAGGCCGGGGAGACTTCCCGGCCTTTTTTGTTTTACTCCTTAGTTCACAGCCTCAGGTGTGGATACAAATAAAATATGTGCCTGATACTTCTTGCCCTGAAAAAACACCCTGACTACCCACTGATAATTGCAGCTAATCGCGATGAATACTACACGCGAGCAAGCAGGTCGTTAAATTGGTGGCCTGAAGATCCTCAACTCCTCGGAGGACAGGACCTTGAGAGCGGCGGTAGCTGGTTTAGTCTAAACCGTGCAGGACACCTTGCTGCGGTGACTAACTACCGTGAAGCCGGAGACAACCTCCCGCAACGTCCTTCACGGGGCATCTTGGTACGTGACTACCTCCAACAAAAGCATTCCGACTGGAGATACTGGCTAGAACGCAATGCTCAAGATTTCAATGGCTTCAATCTGATCTACGGAAAATGGGACCAGTTAAACTGGTTTTCCAATCGAGGTGGCCAAAACTCTCCACTGCAATCGGGAATATACGGCATATGCAACAGCCTGCTAGACACGCCATGGCCGAAAGTGGAAAGGGGCAAGCAACTTATGCAGCAAATCTTGAATCAGCAAAGCTTTACCCCTGAAGATCTCTTACAAGCTCTACAGGACAAACAAATGGCACCAGACAACGAACTACCAGACACAGGGATCGGTCAGCACTTTGAAAAGATCCTGTCTCCGCTGTTCATACGAACTGAAACCTACGGCACCCGCTCCTCAACGGTTTTACTCATCAATCAAGAACAACAGGTTCAAATTGTGGAGCGAAACTGGTTTCCAGCTGGAGACCATAGTGATAAACAGGTTAAGTTCAATATTGGGAAATGATGTGACCGGTTCATAAATTAATATCAGCATAAAAAAAGGGAGACCCAAGCGGGTCTCCCTTTTCAAATTCAAACTACCGGAAATCTTACTTGATACCGGCAGCAGCTTCGAGCATAGAAGTCGTAACCGACTTAGGACGCTCGATGCCGTAACCGAGAGCGCGGTCCCAAGTGATGTTAGCCAGGCAACCGAGAGCGCGGCCGACACCGAACAGAACGGTATAGAACTCATACTCGGTAACGCCGTAGTACCACTGGATGACACCCGACTGGGAGTCAACATTTGGCCATGGGTTTTTCGCCTTGCCATGCTCGGTGAGAACGCCAGGAGCAACTTCGTAGATCATTTTGATCAACTGGAACAGTGGGTAGTCCTTGAGACCTTCGGTCTTCATGCAGAACTCACGCTGTGAGGTGTAACGCGGATCGGTCTTGCGCAGAACGGCATGACCGTAACCCGGGATAACCTGACCACTGTTGAGAGTAGCCCAGAGTGCTTCCTTGAGCTTATCTTCAGTTGGAACCTCGCCACCGAGCTGCTGCATGAAGTTCTGGGTCCAGCGGAGAACTTCTTCGTTGGCCAGACCGTGCAGTGGACCTGCCAGGCCGTTAAGACCGGCACAGTAGCTGTAGTATGCATCGGAAAGAGCCGAAGCAACCAGGTGAGTCGTGTGAGCAGAAACATTGCCAGACTCGTGGTCTGAATGAATGATGAAGTACATCCGCATCACGTCGTCATAAGGTGCATCAACGCCCATCATGTGCGCGAAGTTACCGCCGTAATCGAGGCTTGGATCTGCAGCGATCGGGGTATCACCTTTGTACTTCATACGATAGATGTAGGCACCAATCGGTCCAAGCTTGGCCATCATGTTGTTACAATCTTCGTACATATCTTCCCAGCAGGTCATCTTGTTGAACTTGCCGGCGGAGTAAGTCGCAGCAAATTTCGAATCACGTTGCATGGTCAGAACGGCAGTAGAGAACATGGTCATCGGGTGGGAATCACGTGGCATGGCACGCAGCACGTCAAAAACATACTCTGGAACCTGAGCGCGGCTCTTCCAGTCTTCAACAACCTCAAGTGTCTGCTCCATGGTTGGAACATCACCCGTCATCAGCATGTACCAGAAACCCTCGACATAAGGGTATTCGCTGCCTGGAACTTTTGGCAGAGCAGCGAAGGTCTCATCAATGGTCTTGCCGCGGAAGCGGATACCTTCCATCGGATCAAGGTAGGAAATATCGGTAACCAGCGCCTTGATGCCACGAGCGCCGCCGATAGTCTGGGCAAGAGTGACATCACCCATCTTTACATCGCCATGCTCCTTGAGCAGACGGGTAGTCCGAGGACGATGCTCAGCGATTTTTTGAGCAAGTACCTTCTTCATCTGTGTAGACATAATTACTCTCTCCTTTAGTTGAATGAAACGAAGTTCTGAATGCCCCAGAGGGGCCAACGGGAAAAAAGTCCGCAGAGCGGAAAATACCAACGATTGCAGGAAAAACGCCCGCCCGAACGGATTTACAAGCAATCTGAAATACAGGGGATAAAGTAGTAACCGGTCAAGATCTGAAAAATCGGCAGCCGGAAAACCTTCCTTCTCCTAAAATTCCAAATATTGTTCTAACAACCACCCCCTATTTTGTCAAGACGAATCTTGTATACAGTATTCAAGAGTAACACCTTCTGACCCCCTTGAACAGACCACCCACAGACAACTCTTTTCACTTGATTTCCTCAACCAACAGGCTAGAATGCCTAATTATTATGCAATCAAAACCACTCAAAATTGGCTCCCTACAGTTAAACAACCCATTAATTCTGGCTCCAATGGCAGGCATCACCAGCCTCCCCTTCCGCAAGATAATGAAGTCTTTCGGCGCATCGCTAGTCTTCACCGAAATGATCAGTGCAAACGGCCTGATCCGCGACGGTCGAAAAACCTTTGAACTGCTGGAAACATGCCCTGAAGAAAAACCTCTCGGCGTCCAACTGTTTGGTGACGACCCGACTGTTCTGGCAGCGGCAGCCGCGATGGTTGCTGAGCGAGCAGACCTGCTCGACATCAACATGGGCTGCCCGGTAAAAAAGGTCGTACGTAGCGGTGCGGGTAGCGCCCTGCTTCAGGACCCGCGACAGGTTGGGCGAATCATAGCGGCCGTTCGCGCGAACTTTAGCGGTCCCCTAACGATCAAGATCCGATCAGGCTGGGATCAGTCGAACATCAATTTTCTTGAGGTTGCCAAAATCGCGATTGCAGCAGGAGTTGATGCTATCTGCCTGCATCCTCGTTCCCGCAGCCAGGGTTTTGGTGGGAAAGCCGACTGGCAGCAGATCACAGAATTAAAAGCCTGCAGCAACATCCCAATTATCGGCAGCGGTGACATCTTTACTGCTGCGGATGCTGCTGGCATGTTGAAAAGCACAGGATGCGACGCTGTCATGATCGCTCGCGGCGGATACGGCAACCCATGGATTTTCAGCCAGACTGCCGCGATCCTCCAAGGGGATAAAGCAGAAGAACCGAGCCCGGCGGATCGCTGGCAGACAGCACAGCAGCATCTACACTGGCACGCTGCACATTTTGGCGAACATAAAGCCCTGCTTGAGATGCGCAAACACCTGAGCTGGTATGTTCGCGGCTTACCTGGTGCCAGCCACTTTCGCAGCCGATTGCAGAGCCAGACAATCTGGACTGAACTTTTAAAATATTGCGATGATTTTTTCAGCGCACTACAGGATGAGACCCATGCCTGACTCCCAACAACTCTATGCACTGATCGTTGAGAACGTCGGCGAGGCCGTGATTGCCCTTGATCCGCAAGAAAGAATCAGCCTCATCAATCCGGCCGCACAAACGCTAACCGGAATGAGCGAAAAACAGTGCCTGGGAAGAATCTTCAGTGAGTGTTTTGGTCGTCAAAAGATCCTGTGCAGCCTGGTAGAAAAGGCGTTAACGGAAGGCAGATCAATTGCAGACCACGAAACAGTCGAACTGCAGCAATCAAAAAAAACATTGCCGGTTAGTGCCACAGTTTCGCCTCTCTTCACCCCGAATGGCGATCAGAAGGGTGCGGTTCTGATCATGCGTGATCTGACCCAGATTCGCACCCTGGAGGATGCAATCCGTCGGGCCGATCATTTGTCGATGGTTGGAACCATGGCCGCTGGACTCGCTCATGAGATCAAGAACCCGCTTGGTGGTATCAAAGGGGCGGCACAACTATTACAAATGGAACTCGAGCCCGGAAGCCCACTGGCAGAATATCCACAGGTGATGATTCGTGAGACCGAGCGCGTCAATAATATCATCGAAGAGTTGCTCGACCTGTCGAGACCTAAACCGGTGGTCAGAATTGAAGTCAATATCGGCAAAGTCCTGAATGAAATTATTCTGCTACAAAAGCAATCCTTTATTGAAAAAAATATAAAGTTTAAAACCAGCCTTGATCCGAGCATCCCTGCAATCCTTGGAGATCAGAACCTGCTGACTCAGCTTTTTTTAAACCTGATTAAAAATGCCGGTGAGGCTGTGGGACAGGATGGGGAAGTATGGGTTACAACCAGAATCGACTCCGATTATCACCTGAGTTCACCGGGCGAACGCGCAGTTCCACTGGTCCAGATTATTATTGAAGACAATGGTCCGGGAATCCCAGCCGAGCAATATGAACGGATTTTCACTCCGTTTTATACGACAAAAACTGGCGGTACCGGATTAGGACTCGCCACTTGCCAGAAGATCATTAGTGATCATCATGGACTGCTGAGTGTTAAAAATCGTCAAGAAGGTGGTTGTATTTTTATCGTCTCACTCCCCCTGCACAGACACTGAATTATTCAATAGATACGCTGGAAGGAAAAAAAAATGTCAATTCGCCGCATTCTTGTTGCCGACGATGAAGAGAGCATCCGCTGGGTTTTATCCAAATCTTTAAAAAAACAAGGTTTCAACATCGATCTCGCCGAAGATGGTCTCGAGGCCCGGCAACTTTCAAGAAAAAATCATTACGACCTCGCTATCATCGATATAAAGATGCCCGGTTTGCAAGGAATTGAACTGCTGCAAACCCTGCAGAAAGAGAGCCCGAAAACCCTAGTCGTGGTGATGACTGCCGAGTCGACTATGGAAAATGCGATTGCGGCGATGAAAAATGGTGCGTACGACTACCTGACAAAGCCCTTTGATCTAGATGCTCTAGATGCAATTATCATTAAAGCTCAAAAAGCAGCAGTGGTTTCAGATCAGATGGGTCAACTTCGCGAAGAGGTTCAAGACCAATATCGCTTTGGGCGCACCATCATCGGCAACAGCCAGGCAATGCAAGAAGTCTACAAGGTTGTCGGACGAGTCGCCGCATCGGACGTGACCGTGCTGGTTACCGGTGAGAGCGGCACAGGGAAGGAGTTGATTGCTCGAGCTGTCCACTACAACAGTCCACGCCTGGGGAAACCCTTCATCGCTATAAACTGTGCTGCGATTCCACGAGAACTACTCGAGAGTGAGCTTTTTGGCCACGAAAAGGGCGCGTTTACCGGTGCGATAGAGCGTAAAGCTGGCAAATTTGAACAAGCCAACGGTGGCACACTCTTTCTAGACGAAATAGGCGACATGCCTTTAGAGCTGCAGGCAAAGCTGCTGCGTGTCCTGCAAGAGAAAGAGATCACCCGGACTGGCGGTAGTGGCACTGTGCAAATTGATGTACGCATTATTGCCGCCAGCAATCAAGACCTGAACGAGATGGTACGCGACAAAACCTTCCGTGAGGATCTCTTTTACCGTTTGAATGTGGTCCCGATTTCCCTGCCCCCGCTGCGTGAGCGCATTGGCGATATTGAAGATTTAGCTAAATTCTTTTTACACCGTGCAACACAGGAGATGGGGGTCAACGTCAGCGAGTTGAGCAAGGAGGCCATCACCTTACTCAAACAACACAGCTGGCCCGGAAACATCCGCGAATTGGAGAATCTGATCAAACGCGCCAGCCTCCTCACACCGAACCATGTTCTGTTGCCTTCTGACTTTCCTGAGATGGGCGTTTCTAACGAACGGGGAAATCAGGAAGATTCTCTGGAACTATTAGTCGCACGTAAGTTACAAAGCAGCCTTGCACAAATGAACCTGCAAGAGCTCGACAACCTCTACGAGATGGTCCTACATCAGGTTGAACGACCGCTGATCAACATCATTTTGGAGCATACCCGCTCCAACCAGGTCCGCACAGCCGAAATTCTTGGCATCAACCGCAATACTCTGCGCAAGAAGATTAATACTCTAGGGATTATTGTAAAACGGGGGGAATAGAGATGCGTCAATCTTCAACTAACAGAATTTTCCTACGGGCGATGTAAACAACGTTTTCTCCTTCAATAAATAATAGAAAACGTTTCTTCTGGTCTAAAAAATCCTTGGCGCGGTTACGGCCGCTAGGAAGATTCACGTAGATACGCGTTTCAAGGATGTCTCCAGTCGACGTGGTCACCGTTACCTGGTATTCCTCGCCCAAAGAGAGGATTGGGTCAAATTCGATTTCTGCCGAAACCGATACAGTTACAATCTGAGCGAGGTTGACTAACTTCAATCCTTCTGAGGTTCGAATCGGAAGAAAGTTATTTTCACCGTTCAGAACTTCTCCCACCCGCTGGGTTCCAGACTGGTGAAGTCCATGCAATTGCAAGTACATCTCACCTGTCAACTTAGATCCATTAGTCAAAACAAGCTGAACGGTCCGCGCTTCAACACTGACATGAAGATCTTTCATTTCAGCCTCCGGTCTTCTGAGCCTGTTCCGTGAACAGACTCTTGTTCTGTGCAAAACGACGGGCTTCGTCAATATCTATCCGCTTTGCATTCAACAACTCTTGAAGAGCCTGATCCATCAATTGCATGCCATCTTTACGGCCGGTCTGAATAACCGAAGGGAGTTGGAAGGTCTTACCCTCCCGAATCAGATTAGACGAAGCCGCGTTGACCTTCAAGATTTCCAGGGCCGCACAGCGCTTACCATCGACTGTTCGTAAGAGTTGCTGTGCAACAACTCCACGCAGGGATTCAGCGAGCATAGTACGAATCTGTTCCTGCTGGCTGGTCGGAAATACGTTAATCACACGATCAACAGTTTTTGCAGCACTGCTGGTGTGTAGAGTGCCGAAAACCAGGTGCCCTGTTTCCGCCGCAGTTATAGCCAACTCGATAGTTTCCAGATCGCGCATTTCCCCAACCAGAATTATGTCAGGATCTTCACGCAAAGCTGCTTTCAGCGCACTAGCAAAGCTTTTAGTATGCCTCCCCACCTCCCGTTGGTTAACCAAACTTTTTTGACTCTTATGGACAAATTCGACAGGATCTTCAACTGTTAATATATGTTCGTTGCGAGTGCGGTTGATATGATCAACCATCGCCGCAAGTGTCGTCGACTTGCCACTACCTGTCGGGCCAGTGACCAGCACCAGACCTTTTTTATACTCGGTCATCTCGAGTACAGTCTGCGGTAAGCCCAGCTGCTCGACTGTCAGAATTTCTGCAGGAATAATCCTGAAAACTGCACTTATACCCAACCTGCCCATAAAAATATTGGCGCGGAACCTAGCGTTCAAGGCCCCAACCTCGTAAGCAAAATCCAAATCATGGCAGCTCTCAAAGGTTTCGCGCTGTACTTCGCTCATGATTTCATAAATAAGGACTTTATATTGATCACCACTCAATATCTGAGTTACCGCTGGCCTGAGCTGGCCGCCGACTCGAATCATTGGTGGATTCTCTGGAGAGAGGTGCAGGTCAGAACCACCCTGCTGTTGAAGAATCTTAAACAACTGATCTATTTTTGCCATACCTGCCACCCTAATTTGTGAGTCAAGAATCTGGACCGCAAAAGTATAGCAAGGCACCCCACAAAAAGGTTATTTAATTTCATTGAACGAAGTGGTTTAAAACCGGGACAGGATAAAGCGCCTGGGCGTAAGGGATGAGAAAAGAAGGAGGGAGACAGCGCTCAGCGCCGATAGATCTCTTTGTGATAACACTTCCATTTGCGGTGCAACCAGAGCCACATATCAGGATTCTGGCGGATTTGTTTTTCAATGCAATCGTTTTGTAACTGCACAGCCTCGTCGAGTGGAAGATCGTCAATTTTGAGTGCAGGTTCAAAGATCAATCTATGCTCACCACATTTTTCACCGCGGACAATAAACATCGGAACTAGGGCGGCGTCATATTTTTGAGCCAGGCTGACGGCGATCGGTAACGTTGACGTTTTGTGGTTAAAAAATTGAGCAGGAATTCCTTCGCGCAGGTTAGCCTTACGATCAGCAAGCAGAAGAAGATCTTCACCATCTTTCAATCCACGTATCGCTTCACGCAGGCCGTTCTCCTTATAAAGAATCCGCGCTCCAAAACGTTCATGATAAAAGCAGCGTTCCTGCTCGACTAATGGATTTTCGAGCCGCCGCACGATGAAAGAGAGAGGATTAATCTCACTGGCATACTTTATCGTTGCATATTCCCAGAGACCAAAATGCCCGCTGAGCAGAATTATCTTTTGTTTGTCCCGGCGCGCAGCATCAAGATGTTCCTGCCCCTCAATCACAATCTTTTGACAGATCTGCTGACGGCGGGCTTCCGTCATACGAAACATGCGGATCCATTCGAACCCACCAATTCCATAGTGCAAAAAATTTCGACGCAGGATGCTAAGTCTCTGCGGGTCATTAAACTCATCACCATAGGCAAATTTAAGATTGATAGCAGCAATCCGTCTAAGAGGTGCCCCCAGAAGAAAGACTACACCACCAAACAGACGGCCCAACTCGCACCAGAGCAACAATGGCAGGATACGTGACAACAGATTGAGGCCCATCAAGGGCAGATAGACGAGATAATCTGAAAAAGCAGGAGTTTTAGTACGGTTCATCTGCCACCTGCGGAGCCAGACACAGTTCGACTATTGACGAAAAAAAAGGGGAAATTCACGTTAATAGCCCCCATCAGTACGTTTTGCCTGGTTTTCAAAACGGGTAAATTCACCACGGAAGGTCAGGTGTACAGTTCCGATCGCACCGTTACGTTGTTTACCGATGATAACCTCGGCATCATTTTCATGGCCCTGATCACAGGTTTTCTCACGACTCTTGCAATCTTCGCAATAGACCGCCTCCCGATAAACAAACATGATGACGTCAGCATCCTGCTCGATCGCGCCAGATTCTCGCAGATCAGACATCATGGGTCGTTTGTCGGTACGGCTTTCGAGGGAACGATTCAGCTGTGATAGCGCAACCACTGGCAGACTCAATTCTTTGGCCAGAGCCTTGAGGGATCGGGAAATTTCAGAGATCTCCTGCTGACGGTTCTCAGTACTGCTGCCACGCATCAACTGCAGATAATCGATGACGATCAACCCCAGGCCATGTTCGGCTTTCAACCGACGAGCCTTGGAACGCAGTTCAAGTACCGAAATTGCAGGCGTGTCATCTATGAAGAGTTGGGTATCAGTGAGCTGCCCGGCGGCCATCGTCAGTTTCGGCCAATCCGACTCGCCGAGATTACCAGTCCGCAGGCGTCCCGCGTCGACTCTTGCGACCGAGCAGAGCAGACGTTGCACCAACTGCTCCTTGCTCATCTCGAGCGAAAAAACCACCGCCGGAACCTTCTTATCAGAATGCGCGGTTGCGTATTCAACCAGATTCAGAGCAAAAGCGGTCTTACCCATCGAAGGTCGACCTGCGACAATCAACAAATCTCCCGGTTGTAAACCTGCGGTCATCTTGTCGAGATCGGTGTAACCGGTCGGCACCCCGGTGATCAGCTCTTTACGCTCATAAAGTTCTTCAATATTGCGGAAGGTGTCCTTAAGAATGTCGCGTACCGGAAAATAAGAAGGTCGGGTACGGTTTTCGGCAATCTCAAAAATCGCCTTTTCGGCGCGATCAAGGACCACTTCCATGTCGCCACCCTCGTAGCCACTGGTAGCAATCTCAGTTGAGACACTGATCAACTTACGCGCAATAGATTTTTCTTTAACCAACTTGCAGTAATATTGGATATTGGCCGCCGTCGGCACATAATCGACCAAGGTCGCTAAATATCCGCTCCCTCCGGCCTCTTCCATCACATCTTTCAACCTGAGTTGCGCAGACAGTGTAACCAGGTCGGCGGGTTCATTCCGATCTGAAAGCGCGATCATCGCTGCAAAGATCAATTGATGCCCGCGGCGATAGAAATCATCAGCAACAAGATGCTCAAGTGCCCTGTTTAGCGCATCATTTTCGAGAAGAACTCCCCCCAACACCGACATCTCAGCTTCGAGATTTTGCGGGGGGAGGCGGTGACCTGCGGTCTCTTCTGTGTAGTTCGTTTTGGTTTTCATAGGCCTGCAAGCATAACAAAAAGGAAGAAACTGCAAAAGATAAAACGTGAGAGATAAAAGACAAAAGGGCGATCAGGCCAAAAGCCTGTCGCCCTTTTCACTCTTTATAACTAAAGCCGTAAGCTTATGCTTCTTCCGCAAGTGCATTAACAACAACTTTGATCTGAGCAACGACACCAGCATCAAGTTTGACAGCAACTTCATGCTCGCCAAGTGCCTTGATCGGTTCGATCAGTTGAATCTTCTTGCGATCGATCTCGAGACCGGCATCGACCAGTTTGGCTTCGATATCCATTGAAGTCACAGATCCGAAAAGTTTGCCATCTTCACCAGCACGCTGAATAAACTCGCAGGCAACTTTCTCGATACGAGCCTTGATGACTTCAGCATCCTTGGTCGCTTTTTCCAGCTTGCGGGTCAGTTGACGTTTCTGATGGTCAAGCTCTTTAACTGAACGCATATCAGCAACAATTGCCAGTCCCTTTGGGAGCAGAAAGTTACGTGCATAGCCGGGCTTTACCGATACCTGTTCGCCGATGATGCCAAGACCATCGACATTTTCTTTAAGAATGATATTCATGACGATTCCTCCATATGTTAATTCGGTTTATAAATCTTTTTTACGCGGCCGACGGAAATCGATCCAAAGATCAAAAATCCCGACTCCGGTCACCACCAGTGGTAGCGGGTTCAACAAAAAGACCAAAAAATAAATCAGGCCTTTTAAGGCTGGCGGCCAACTCTTTCGTTGTAAAAAACAACAGACGATTGCCAACCCCTGTACAAAATAGAGCGGCAATAAAACCGCCAGCAGATTTCGTCCCACCAGAGCTAACTCCGGCAAAGGTATCAGGAGAGAAAAACCAGCAGCAATCAACAGCCAGATCAGCAGGGCTGGCAAGCGCCACTGAGTAAATTCAAGACCCTCAATCTGATACTGATCTTTCTTGAAACGCTGCAAAACAAGCAGGGTTACAAGATGGATCACCAACACGCCGCTAGCATATAAGCCGACGAAGGTTTTACGAATAAAATCAGCGACCTGAACTGCAACATCCTTGAGATCATCGATTTGAGCTGCGCTGAAACCCGCCTCTGAATAGGTCTGCATAGCCGTATTAATCTCAGCCTGCAGATATCCATCAATCAGCAGCTTAAATTCTTTCCCACTGAGTGCGATGTAAAACATCAACAACGTGCCAGCCACCAGCAGGGTAACACCACCACTGATCAGCAAAGCCCGATCCCAGGCCTGACCACGCTTCAGCAAACTCGGCAGTAGCAGCGAGGGGACAATAAAAAGCCCCATATAACTCGTCAGAGCTGAAGTCTCTATCAGCGCCGAAAGTAATGTCACCGACACCAGCACCGCATAGATGCCGGTTGTCAGGCCAAAACGCATGACCAGATAACAGATCGGCAAGGCCGACAGCATATTGGTGAATGCGCCAACCGGCCCGAGCCAGTGCGAGCTCAAGAACAAGAGCAACGTCAGGCCGACACCAGCTATTCCGTAAAGTACCGCTTCCCCTTTCATGGGGCATTCCCCTTTGCCTTGACGGCTTAACGTATCGCGTGAGAGCCGGTGTAGGGGAGCAGCGCAACCTGGCGAGCGTTTTTGATCGACTCGGCCAGTTGACGCTGATGTGCAGCACAGGTTCCAGAGATACGGCGCGGTACAATTTTGCCACGCTCCGAAAGGTAAGACTTCAAGCTTTCGATATCTTTATAGTCGATGATCAGGTTCTTCTCAGCACAGAAACGGCAAATTTTACGACGGCCGAAACGACGACGAGGAGCGGGAGCAGATGGACGACTTGCAGATTGTGTAGCCATAACAGGATTCTCCTTCTAAAGCGGTAAACGTTTATTCTGCAGTTTCGGTTTTTCCAGACTCAACTTCAGCAGCAGCCGGAGTTTCTTCAGCAGCAGCCGGAGTTTCTTCAGCAGCAGCCGGAGTTTCTTCAGCAGCAGCCGGAGTTTCTTCAGCAGCAGCCGGAGTTTCTTCAGCAGCAGCCGGAGCTGCTTCAGTAGCAGCCGGAGCCTCTTCTTCAGCAGGAGCTTCAACCAGCTCGCCTTCGAAGCGAAGAGTCATAAAACGCAGAACTTTTTCGTCAAGACGCAGGCGACGCTCATACTCAGCGATCACATCAGCATCGGCTTCAAAGATGGTCTGCACATAGCAGCCCTTTTCCTGTTTCTGGATTGGGTAAGCCAGCTTGCGCGTTCCCCAGTTGTCGAGCTTGAGAATTCCAGCTTTCTGATCAGTGAGAACAGTCTGGAATCTCTCCACCATCGCAGTCAGTTCATCACCGACAACTTCAGGGTGGATAATGTACAGGCTTTCGTACTTACGCATTTGAGCGTCTCCTCTTGAGTTAGTAGCCCCGGTCCTGCCCGGAGCAAGGAAGAAATATCTCCGCCAAACCAATCCAGCGGCAAACGCAGACTTGTAGCACATGATGGAGCTCTGATCAACCATAGACTTCACATCAGCGTATTTACTTACCAAAGACAGCCCCGTGCTGATAGAATCACCAATATCTTTAGTCCTGTATTTTCAGAGATGCCCATTCGATGCCTAATAAAGCCGACAACGCCGTACAAAAAACCTACGCCCCCTACCTGTTGCTGCTTCTGCCCCCGCTGTTCTGGGCAGGCAATGTGGTTCTTGCACGGGGGCTGGCCGACCAGATCCCACCAATGTCTCTATCATTTCTGCGCTGGGCGACCGCTTTGCTTCTTCTCGCTCCATTCAGCTGGCGTCAATTGCAACGCGATTGGCACCTGCTGACCGGTCATTGGACGATCATCTGGCTCTGTTCCCTGCTGGGTATCGCCATGTTCAACAGCCTGCTCTACACCGCCACCCAAACGACTACTGCGCTCAACTGTGCCTTGATGCAAACCCTTATGCCTGCGGCGACCATCCTCTGCGGTTATCTACTCAATCGCGAAAGGGTCAGTCTGCAACAGAGGGCGGGAGTGCTGCTCTGTTCATTGGGTGCCGCCTGGGTCGTATCACAGGGTAAGCTGTTGTCTATCGGCTCGCTCAAGCTGGTTTCAGGAGACCTGTGGATGCTGGTGGCGATCTTCTGCTACGCACTCTACTCGACCTTGCTACCACGTCGTCCCAAAATTCATCCCTTCAGTTTTCTAACCATCACTATCGCTCTCGGTACCCTGATGTTGGTCCCCCCCTTTTTCATCGAACTTCTGATCAAGGGCCCACCCGCCGCAAACCTCAACGTGCTGAGCGGAGTGCTGTACGTTGGCATCTTCCCTTCGATCGTCGCCTATCTCTGCTGGAATCGCGGCGTTGAGGTCATCGGTGCAAACCGCGCCAGCCTCTTTATCAACCTGATCCCGGTCTTCGCCGCCGGCATGGCTATTCTCTTTCTGGGGGAAGAACTTCAGAGGTTTCACCTGGTAGGAATTCTGATGGTGCTGGGTGGGATGACGATGTTTCAGTTGGCGGGCAGACGTGGCTAAGTACCACGAACAGGTGGGTCCCAAGGGGTCTCTCCCAGACGGAACGAAAGATTTAGCAAATCCCGCAGCGTTTGCAATCAGCAAAACAACGCGGGGTTAAATTCCCGGTCAGCCCCTTGCGGTATTCCTGCCATAAATAACTGCGGCTACTCCCCTGATCGATCACCTCCCAAGGAAAAATTTCAGTTTCGCCGCGTTCGCGAGTTACGTAGAAATCAAGGTTGAGATCGTTACGGCGCAGGATTTGGCCGAGGTTTCCGCCAGCAGATATTTCAGGCAACAGACGCCCAATACGCCGATCAGCGCGCGCCAGCAGAGCCTGAAGCTGTGATGAACGGATCGATTCACTGATCAGTTCGGTATTCGGCAAGCGGGACACGCCCGCCTGTAATTTGCGAATCTTCTTTTTTAAACTTTTCTCCCCTTCCATCCCAGCCCATTGAAATGGGGTAAAGGGTTTTGGAATAAAAGGGTTAACACTTAAAGTCAGATTACCGAGTCGGCCACGCACGCGGCCGACCTCGCGCCAGATCATGCGAACCTTATCGGCCAACTGTAAAATGGCATCAATATCCTCATCATCTTCAGTCGGCAAACCGATCAAAAAATAGAGCTTGATGTTCATCAGTCCCGCGTCAGCCAACAACTGCACGGCATGTAAAATCTGCTCTTCATCCAGGTTTTTGTTAATCAGATCACGCATGCGCTGGCTGCCCGCCTCAGGTGCGATGGCGACAGTCTTCAGTCCGGCGGCCTGCAACTGACTGGCTTCTTCAGCAGTTAAAGCATCCAGACGCAAACTGGAAACCGAGACTTCTCCGCCACGGGTGATAATTTCCTTCTGCAGCTCAGAGATCTGAGTGTGGTCTGCCACCGCAGCACCGACCAAACCGATTCTTTCGCGCTGGCAGAGGCCATCTTCTACCTGCTCTAACAAATTACCCAAGCTGCGTTCTCGAGGTGGCAGATAGATATATCCGGCGGCACAGAAACGACAGCCACGCGAGCAGCCACGCATGACTTCCGTCAAAGCCATGTCGCCAAACTCGATCTCTTTATTCAAGATAAAAGAACGACTGGCTGAGTCATCGAGATTTTCGAGATAGACTCGGGATACAGGGGATGTTGATGTTTGTGCAATGCATCCATCCTCTAGATATTGTACCTGCTCCTTTGCGGGCAGATAAATACCGGGAAGATTATCGAAGATTTCAAGATTGTTATCTTGAGCATCTAAAAATGCCTTAAGTGCAGGGATAAATCCGGGGAGTATCGGCTCGGCCTCACCAACCGCAACAATATCTGCAATCTCCGCAAGTGGTTCAGGGTTCAAAAAGGCACAGACACCGCCAAAGAGGACCAGAGGATCTCTCGCGGTCCGTTGATCAGAGTAGAGTGGCACCTGCCCAAGCTCAAAGATTTTCGGAAGGTTGAGGTAGTCGTTCTCGAACGAGATTGAGAGCGCAATCAGATCAAATTCAGCAAGCGGGGTGCTTGTTTCAGTAGAACAAAGAGGAAAGCCACTTTTTTCATGCTCAAGCAGATCCTCCTTGTCTGGCAGGAAGAAACGCTCACAACAACAATCGGGGTGATTGTTAAATAGCTGGTAGACAGACTGAAAACCGAGATTGGCCATCGCCTGATTATATCCGTTAGGATAGACCAGAGCGATGCGCAGAGTCCCGGTTCCAGGAATGTTCAATCCGGATTCATCATTATAGCGGTTTCTCAATTTTTCCAATAATTTGCGCGACAAAAGCAGTCCTTTAACTAGTGAGCTATAATTTGAAGTTCTGAATCAGAGACAACAAAAGTTAAAATATTCGCACTGCACAGATATAATCCCAACCGTTACAGAGTTTTGCTGCTGCTTGCTCATAGAACCAAGTTTATGTCCACTGCGTACAAACAAACAAGCTTTCAATACCATAACTGTTCATAAAAAAAGGGGCCACACTAGGTGGCCCCTGTAGACGAGGGAGTCGTCAGAGGTCGAAATTCAAGGTACAGAACCGCTGTACATCGGCCGGGCGGAGTTCCGGCACAGCATCACAATGAAACCCAAGCAGCCGGTCCATAGAAAGTCCAACAGACTGCTAGATCATTCAATAGCTTCTAAAAAAGGCGCAAATCTCCTACCAGACATTAATCACGCCTGCAGATCAGTTGCCATATACCCTGACAGTCAGGGTCTACAGCTTTTTCTTGTGATCTGAAATTACGTTCAGTAATCTCAATCGACACGTTTGCGTAAAAATGTTGGGATGTCGAACTGCTCGTCATCACCAAACAGGTCACGATTTGATGTCGCCATCCGTGGTTGTATCTTTTGTTGATTACGTACGATGGTCGGTACATCGAGATCGACCTTGGGACTCCGTAGCATCACCTGTGCATTACGGGTAATCTCTTCAGTAACCGGACGCTTCCCTTTGAAATCTTCACCGAAGCCGGTTGCTATCGCAGTAATTTTAATTTTGTCGCCGAGATCTTCATCAATCACCAGACCAACGATGATATTTGCATCTTCGTGTACTTTTTCATGAATAATGGTCGAAGCCTCTTCAAATTCCTCCATCGTCATATTCGCTGAGCCCGAGATATTGACCAACACACCCATAGCTCCAGAAATGTCAATCTCTTCGAGGAGTGGACTACTAATCGCCGCAGTAGCGGCTTCAAAAGCCCGGCGTTCCCCTTCAGCAATACCGATACCCATCATTGCCATACCGCGATTACTCATAACCGTACGGACATCGGCAAAGTCGACGTTAATCAAACCCTCAGTAATAATGAGATCAGAAATCCCTTGAACGGCCTGGCGCAAGACATCATTAGCAGGCTTAAAGGCATCAAGAATGCTCATGTTTTTACCTGCAAGACCGAGCAGGCGATCATTGGGAATCACCACCAACGAATCGACCACCTCTGCCAGGGCCTTAACCCCCTCATCAGCGCGCAACATCCGCTGTTTCCCTTCACGGGAAAACGGCTTGGTCACCACCCCAACAGTCAGAGCCCCTGAGGCCTTGGCGGCGCGGGCGATAACTGGAGCGGCGCCAGACCCGGTCCCACCACCTAAACCGGCAGCAATGAACACCATATCAGCACCTTCAAAAAGATCCTCGAGACGGCTCGCATCTTCTTCTGCGGCCTGACGACCAATATCTGGATTAGCACCAGCGCCCAGCCCTTTTGTCAATTGACCACCCAGTTGAATCTTCATCGGGGCAGAACTTCTGCGCAAGGCCTGCGCGTCTGTATTTGCGCAGATAAACTCAACTCCTTCGACCTGGCTGCGAATCATGGTATCAACTGCATTTCCACCACCACCACCGACTCCAACAACCTTAATTTTTGCGCCTTGGTCCAATGACTCTTCAAATTGGAACATGATGCCCTCATTGTTTTGCATAGCAGACTCCCTCTTGTTGGATGGCCAGTGTGTCACTCCGCGTTAGCACTGGCAGTTTTGAACTCAAATAATCACCGATAGAAAACTCAGAAAAACTCGTTAAACCATTCCTTCATACGCAAAACCACTTTTTCAAAAACATTATCTTGACCAATTTTGAACTGTTGACGATCCTGGTTTTTACTTCCATATTTCACCAGTCCAACACCGGTGGCATAGATTGGTGAGTTGACAACATCGATTAAGCCACCAATGTCCTGTGGTAGCCCACGACGAACCGGTAGATTAAAAATCTGTTCGGCCAGTTCTGGCATTCCGGGGAGAATTGAAGAGCCTCCCGTAATCACGACACCAGAAGCAATCAAATCTTCGTAACCACTTTTGATGATCTCACGGTTAACCAGAGTGAAAATCTCTTCGACCCGTGGTTCAAGGATCTCGGCGAGTAACTGACGCGACAAGACCCGGGCCTCGCGGCCACCAACCGATGGGACCTCAATGGTTTCATCCCTGCCAACCATCGAAGTCAGGCAACAACCATAGGCCTGCTTGATCTTCTCCGCTTCGGCCATCGGGGTCCTCAGGCCAACAGCGATATCATTGGTCAGATGATCTCCGCCAATCGACAACACCGAGGTGTGCTTGATTGCACCTTCTGAGAAGATGGCGATATCAGAGGTTCCGCCGCCCAGATCGACCAGCGCAACGCCTAACTCCTTCTCATCCGCAGAAAGAACCGCTTCACTCGAGGCCAGTTGCTCCAGCACAATATCTGCGACGTCACAGCCTGCACGGTTGCAGCTTTTCACGATATTTTGTGCACTAGCGACTGCCCCGGTCACGATATGGACCTTGGCTTCCAGACGGACTCCGCTCATGCCGAGTGGCTCTCGGATACCATCCTGATCATCAATGATGAATTCCTGCGGCAAGATATGCAGAACCTCACGATCCATCGGAATAGCAATCGCTTTGGCAGCGTCGATGACCCGCGTGAGATCCTCTGGAGAAACCTCGCGATTTTTAATCGCGATCACCCCTTGTGAATTCAAACCCTTGATATGGCCACCGGCAATCCCTGCATAGATGGTCTTGATCTCGCAGCCGGCCATCAATTCGGCCTCACGCACTGCTTTTTGAATAGCGGCAACGGTACTCTCGATATTGATGACCACTCCCTTGCGCAATCCTTTTGAGGGGCTGGTCCCAATACCGACTATTTCGAGACCCTCATCGGTCATATTACCGACGATGCAGCAAATCTTTGTGGTACCTATATCGAGACCGACAATCAAATTTTCACGTTTGTTACTCATAGAAACCCCTTAGACTCTCAGCTAGCAGCAGTTTGGACCTGCTTCTCAATTCTGACAATTATTCGTTTATCAACATTCAAATCAATATAATCGAGCATTTCGAGTCGCGGCTTGAGCCGCGCATAAATTCGTTCTAGTCGATTCAGCTTTTCATGCAACTTCCCCGTCCCCAATTTGACCTTAACGCCACCAATCAGGGTGAAGAGAGTCAAACCGCCATTTTTTTCCTGATGAATCTCAGACACCTGCGTTAAATTGAATTTTTCACGGTATTTCAGGTTTTCAATCAAACCAACGACCTTCGCTAACCGTTCACGACCCAACTGCGGCCGGTCCAAAAGGTCGCTACGATCAAATCCGGTCACCACGGGGAAACTTAAGCTGTCGTCGCGACCCAGGACTTTGAATACTTCTCCATTTTGATCCAGATAATAGAGGTATCCGAGATTAATAATTGCAGCGGGCACACGTTCTTCAACTACGATATTGACCTGGCGCGGAAATATTCGCTCGACACGTGCACTTCGTACCCAGGGGGTTTCCGCAATTTTTCGACCAATCAGTTCAAGATCGAGCGTGAAGGTACTAATTCCTGTCTGGATGTCGGAGAGTGCTAATATTTGCTCCTGTCTCAGCTGGCTACCACCTGCGATACTGACCTGATCGATACGGAAAAGGTCTGATGCCACCAGCAATTGCAGCAGCAGGCAGAGGCCAACAACAACCAGTGCGCCGGTAAAACCAAACACAGCAACGCGTAAGGAGCGATGCAAAACCTTCCGAAGGTTAAGCGGCTTCTTTTGCTGTTTTTTGCGGTTCGCTTTGACCCGGTGTTTGCCAGTTCGAAAACTTCCGCTGCTGTTGGCTTTGTAATCGCGCATAGTCCCTATTTATCAATATCAGCGTCGAGAAGAATATTCTCGACCAAATTTCCGAAACTTAAGCCCGCAGCTTTGGCAGCCATTGGTAATAAGCTGGTTTCGGTCATCCCTGGAATGGTGTTGACTTCCAGACAGTAAAATTCTTTTTCACGGAGCATAAAATCGACGCGCGCGGCACCACGACACCCGAGCACTTCACAGGCGGCTACCGCAGCTTGTTGCATCTGGGAATAGACTGCAGCATCCAGCGGCGCCGGTAACAAATATTCCGTCTGGCCCAGAGTGTACTTTGCATGAAAATCGTAAAATCCACTTTTCGGCACAATCTGAATAATCGGCAAGGCTTCGCCATTCAGGACAGAAACCGTCAACTCAGACCCATCAATAAACTCCTCGATCAAGACCGTTCCATCTAACGCCGCAGCCATATCTATTCCATGCCGCAAAGCCTCAAGACTCTGAACAATACTGATTCCAATCGTTGACCCTTCTCGGGCGGGCTTTACGACCAGAGGGAAATGCCGGCAGTTCTTTAGTAATTTGTCTGCCTGTCCCTGAGTTTTCAAAACTTCAAAGCCTGGCGTCGGTAGCTCGTGATAAAGCAACATCTGCTTGGTTGCCACCTTGTCAATAGACAGGCTTGAAGAGAGCACTCCGCTCCCGGTGTAAGGAATCTGGAGCATTTCAAGTAAACCCTGGACACGACCATCTTCACCAAATCGACCATGCAATGCGACAAAAGCCAGTTCGATCCCTGCTTCTTTAAGCTGTGCTGGCAGATCGATGCTCACATCTATACCTATCGCTGAGTATCCAAGGCTCTTTAAAGCCTTTAGCACCGCGACGCCGGTTTTAAGCGAGATTTCACGTTCGGCGGATATACCGCCATAAAGGACACCAATTTTCATTTTTTTCATTTGTGCTTTTTCGATCATGGGTCCTAATCCTTCCAACCGACCAAGCGAACTTCCAACTCAAGTTGCCGTCTGCTGGTTCGTAAAACAGCCTGCTGTACTTCTTCGATCAACGCCAAAACATCTGCGGAACTGGCACCACCCATATTGACGATATGGTTGCAATGTTCGGTTGAAACCTCAGCTTTACCGATACGGCGACCACGCAACCCGGCCTTGTCAATCAGTTGCCAGGCCTTTTCCCCTGTAGGGTTTTTAAACACTGACCCGGCGTGGGCTCCCGAAACCTTCTGGACTTCTTTGCGTCTAGCCAATATTTTCAAGCGTCGCTCTTCCAACTCTTTGGGATCATCTTCTTTGAGTTGCAACAAAGCCCTGGTTATCACGCCTAGACCATCGAGGCCCGAGTGACGATATTCAAAATCGATCTGATCGCAGCGTAACGCCCACTCGTCCTGACCAGCGGTCAGATAAACCTGACTAACAAGACTGGCGATCTCGGTATCAATAGCACCTGCATTCATCAGGAGCGCGCCACCAACCATTCCAGGGATTCCACTCAGCTCTTCCAGCCCACCAAGCCCCTTACGGCAGCATAGCTTGATCAAATGACCCAACTGAACTCCTGACTCAACCTCAACTTTCCCTCCGGGCAGAAATGCTATTTTGGCCAACTGCCCCAATTGAATAACAACACCAGCGAACCCAGTGTCTGAAACCAGCAAATTGCTGCCGTTACCGATCACCAGCCAGGACTGTTGATTTTTCTTAATGACGCGCAATGCGTACTGCAAGTCGGCTTGATTCTGGGGCACCAGGAAAAGATCTGCTGGCCCACCCAGCTTCCAGCTGGTATGGGCAGACAGCGGCTCCTGTTCCAGAAGCTCTCCGCGAAAACCATTTTTCAGATCTTCGAGCAGTCCCTGCATGTCACCCTCTCTTCTTCAGCTTTTCAGATAGCAGATCAATAACCTGATTGACATTTCCGGCGCCAAGAGTGATTACCATGTCGCCTGGCTCAACTTGTGTTTCAAGCAAAACAGCGGCATCTTCTAAAGTTGCACAATAACTGACATCACGATGACCGTGGTTCCTGACACCAATGGCCAGAGCATCAGCATCGGCCCCTTCAATGGAAGCTTCCCCTGCAGCGTATACATCTGTAATAACCAGTTTGTCTGCCTGGTAGAATGCGGTCAGAAAATCATCAAAAAGTGCCTTGGTGCGGCTATAGCGATGTGGTTGAAAGACCGCAACTACACGTTTCTTCCAGCCTGATTTAGCAGCAGCCAAAGTTGCCTGGATCTCGGCGGGGTGATGACCGTAATCATCAACCATCATTACACCAGCGATTTCATCACGCACCTGGAAGCGGCGTTGTACTCCACCAAAATTACGGAAACCACCGACGATCATCCGAAACGGTACGGCAAGCTCCATCGCTACAGCGACTACGGCCAGGGCATTCAATACATTGTGTCGTCCCGGCATACGGAATGAAATCCGCCCTAGTTCTTGCCCCTGATAATGAGCCAAAAAGCTCGTGCGCCCCTGACGCATACGGATTTCGGTGGCATGGAAGTCTGCCTGGCTACTCAACCCATATGTCAGATAGCGTTTCTTGACCAACGGCAGGATCTCCTGAATATTTGGATCATCAAGACAGAGGATGGCCCGACCATAAAATGGAACTTTGTTGATAAAGCTGACAAAAATTTCTCGAATTTCTTCAATCCCGCTATAAAAATCGAGATGATCCTCATCAATATTCGTGACCACTGCAATCGTTGGTGAAAGATGCATGAAGCTCCCATCTGACTCATCTGCCTCAGCAACCAAAAACTTGCCGCGTCCTAATTTGGCATTACTGCCAAGCGCATCGAGCTTTCCACCAATCACTGCGGTCGGATCAATCCCGGCATGGGTCAAGACAATAGCCATCATGCTGGTAGTTGTCGTTTTTCCGTGGGTTCCAGCAACAGCAATGCCGTATTTCATTCGCATCAATTCTGCCAGCATTTCAGCACGCGGGATAACCGCAATATGATCTCGATGTGCGGCAACAACCTCGGGGTTATCGGCCTTGACCGCCGTCGATGTCACGACAACATCTGCACCCTCAATATTTTTTTCAGAATGCCCAATCGTAATTTCACCACCAAGCTCGCGTAAACGACGCGTCGTCTCTGACTCACGCAGATCAGAACCCGACACCCTGTATTCCTGATTCAACAGGAGCTCAGCAATCCCACTCATGCCAATGCCACCAATACCGACAAAATGAATTTTACGAATTCGTCCGTACACTCTTTAATCCTCGCTCAAAACCTGCAAACAGACATCGACAACTCGTTCCGCAGCATCACTCTGACCCAGAGATCTGGCAGCAGCAGCCATCTGCTGCAAACGGTCTTGGTCTTTCCACAGTTCGCTTATGGCCGTAGCCAATTTTTCTGGGGTTAAATCGGTCTGCACTAATTTTATTGCTGCGCCAGCAACTTCCATGGCATCAGCATTTGCCGTCTGATGATCAGCCGCTGCATGTGGGTAAGGAATCATCAATGCAGGTCGGCCACAGGCGCATAACTCGGCAATTGTTGTTGCACCGGCACGACACACCACCAGTTGCGCACCTTTGTAGGCTGACGCCATATCATCAATAAAGGATAAAACCTCAACACCTGTCTCCCCTGCTTCACGATAAGCTGCTGTCACCTGTTGTTCATCAACATCACCGGTTTGATGAATAACTGTGGCATCGATCCCGTTCTTGCGCAGCAATGGCATACAAGCGACCACTAGTTCGTTGATTGCATGCGCTCCACGACTTCCGCCAAAAACGAGAATATTTCCTGCACTCGGAAGTGGTGAGTCCAGGCAGGTAAGTCCCTGTCGTAAAGGGTTGCCTGTAACGATCAGCTTTCCTTGCGGCAGACGCTCACCACTACCGGGAATCGAAAGGCAGATACGTTGTGCAAAGCGAGCCAACACACGATTACTTAATCCTGGCGTAGCATTCTGTTCATGAATAATGAACGGTACTCCCTTTAACCGAGCAGCAACCATCACCGGAAACGAGGAATATCCACCAACGCCAACAACAATATCCGGATTGAAGCGTCGTACGATTTCCAGTGATTGCCTTAAGCTCAGTAACAACTTTGGCATTAACTGCAAAGCACCACTTAAACCGCGCCCAACCAGCCCCACCATATCAATCAACTCCAAGGCTAATCCCAGTTTCGGCAAAAGTTTAGCTTCTAACCCTTTAGCTGTGCCAACAAAGCGAACTTCGGCGTTTCTGTCTTGGCGGAGCAACTGCTCGGCGATTGCGACAGCAGGGAAAAGGTGCCCGCCTGTTCCGCCTCCGGCTAACAACATCTTCATCGCTTCACCTCAATTCGACTTGAGATATTCAGCAACATCCCTACGGCGACCAAACTGGCAACCAAGCTGGTTCCGCCGTAACTGATAAATGGCAGAGCCAGCCCCTTGGTGGGCAACAGCCCCATGCAGACGCTCATATTCACGAACGCCTCGAGCCCGAGTAAAAGCGTCAAGCCAAAGGCCAGATATCGAGCGAAAGGTTCCTCGGCATGCAATGCAATACGTAGCCCACGTAATACCAGCAGCAAAAAAAGACCGCTGACCGCCAAAACCCCAATCAATCCCAGCTCTTCGCCAATGACAGCAAATATGAAATCGGTATGTGCTTCCGGTAAATAGAAAAGTTTCTGTTCGCTAACTCCAAGTCCTCGGCCAAGAACCCCACCACTGCCGAATGCGATCATGCTCTGGATGATTTGAAATCCGGTATCGTATGGATCTTCCCAGGGATTTAAAAATGCCAGGATCCGTCTGCGACGATAATCAACATTCATAATCAGAAAGTAGATTACTGGCAGTGCCGCAATAACGGCCGGCACGACATACCGCCAACGCACCCCCGCCAGCAACAACATCACCATCGCCACCCCTGAAATAATTATCGAGCTGCCCAGATCTGGTTGCATCAAGAGCAAGCCAAGGATCAACCCGAGAACGAGGACATATGGAAGAAAGCCAAAGGTGAATGACTGAATTTTTTCTTTCTTACGCGTCATCGAACTTGCCAGGTAAAGAACCAATCCAAGCTTGACGAATTCTGCAGGTTGGACGGTCACACCGGGCAGACGTAACCAGCGGGCTGCACCACCCGCCTTGACTCCCATTCCCGGCACAAAGAGCAGACCGAGCAGACAGATGCTAAGAATCAGCAAAGGTATTGCCATTTTGCGCCAAATCTCATAGTCGATATACATTGTCAGGGCCATCAACAAGGCACCAAACAGGGCAAATTGTGCCTGCTTCTTGAGAAAAAAGAATGCATCCCCATATTTTTCACCCGCCATGACACAAGATGACGAGAAAACCATCACGACACCGAGACAGGTCAGGGTCACAGCCAAAAGCAGCAGGGTACTGTCGAAATTGCGGTTCAACGTCATCCGTTCCCCTCCAATTTCTTGACCTGTGCAATAAAATCATCCCCTCGTAGACCATAGTCAGAGTACATATCAAAACTCGAGCAGGCCGGGGACAAGATGACCGTGCCACCACCGGTTGTCTCCTGAGCAGCAACAGCTACGGCCTCGGCCATATTCGCAACCAGACGAGTTGGACAACAATCACCAAGCACCGAGTTCATTTGCTCTGCCGCTTCACCCAGCAAGATGAGAAGCGCTACTTTCTGGCGTAGCAGGTCACGTAACGGAGCATAATCGCCCCCCTTGTCCTTCCCCCCGGCAATTAACGTGACCGGGGCCTGCAATCCAGCCAGACTTTTGACCACGCTGCCAACATTTGTTCCTTTTGAATCATTGAACCAGTACGCATTGTTGTAATTTGAAACCAACTGCATCCGATGCTTCAATCCTTTAAATTCACAAATTTTCTGCCAGGCGAGTTCAGCAGGCATCCCCAAGACGAGAGGAGCTATCAGCGCAGCCATGACATTTTCGATATTGTGTTCGCCCTTGAGTTGCAATTGAGCCAGATCAAAACGAACTTCTTCACCCTGCCAACGCCAGACGAGTTGGTTGCCGCGCCGCCCCATCCCCTCATCGAGCAGACGTAAAGACGAAAACCAGATTTTCTTGACTGCAAGTGGGACTGCTAATTCGCGCACGCGACCATCAGTTTCGTTGAGGATGGCATATTGCCCGACGCCCATATTGCTGAAGATTGCTTCCTTGGTAGCCAGGTAACTGGAAAAATCTGGATAACGGTCCAAGTGATCTTCACTGAGGTTGAGCATCAACGCAAAATTGGGAGAAAATGTTTCAATCGTCTCCAGTTGAAAGGAAGAGAGTTCAACAACCAAACTGTCATAATCTTCATCGCAAGCATTGACCAGAGGTGTCCCCAGGTTGCCCCCGACAAAACAGTTGCGACCCCAGCCTTTCAACATTTCACCAATTAGACTGGTTGTCGTCGATTTCCCATTTGTTCCCGTCACTGCGATCATCGGCAGCCTCAGTTCGCGCACTGCGATTTCAATCTCACCAAGCAAAGGAATTCCAATTTTACGCGCTTCAACTAACGGCTCGATACTTAAAGGCACTCCAGGGCTGACTGCAATAAGGTCAGCCTGCCTGAACAGTTCAAGATCATGACCCCCGAAATCAAAGTTCAAATCGCAACCAACAAGGTCGTCCAAACCTTCAAGCTGTGCTTCTGCCCTGCGGTCAGAGAGAGTGACTTTGGCGCCCTTTTTACAGAAAACACGCACCAGTGCCTGACCTGAAAGGCCGGCACCAATGACAACAATTTTTTTCTGCAAATAATCCATAATCACCTGAGTTTCAGGGTCGAAAGACCGATCAATGCGAGAATGATGCTGATAATCCAAAAACGTACAATGATCTTTGGTTCGGCCCAGCCCTTGAGCTCAAAATGGTGATGGACCGGCGCCATGCGGAAGATCCGTTTCCCCCAGAATCGAAATGAGATGACCTGAAAGATGACCGAAAGTGCCTCGGCAACAAAGATGCCGCCAACAATGACCAACAGAAATTCCTGTTTAGCAATCACGGCAGTAACGCCAAGTGCGCCACCGAGCGAAAGACTACCGACGTCTCCCATAAAGACCTGTGCGGGATAAGTGTTAAACCACAAGAATCCCAATCCTGCTCCAACCATCGAGCCGCAAAGAATCGCCAACTCTCCAGCTCCCTGCACACTGGTAATTTGCAGATATGCTGAGTACCTGGCGTTTCCTGCCAGATAAGCCAACAACAGGAACGTCGCTGCTGCAATGATCACCGGACCGATCGCCAGGCCATCAAGCCCGTCGGTCAAATTTACAGCATTACTCGCACCTACCATCACCAGCATGGCAAATGGAATATATCCCCAACCAAGATCAGGTTTAACCGTTTTAAAGAAGGGAAGAGAGAGAGTGGTGTCAAACCCCGGATGAAGATAGAGCAACATGGCGGCAGCAAAAGCGATCAACAATTGCCAGAACATCTTGCTGCGGGCAGAGACACCGGCACTATTTTTCTTGGCAACCTTCAACCAATCGTCGCAGAACCCAACCGCTCCATATCCGACTGTGACCAGTAAAGCGACCCAGATATACAGGTTCGTCAGATCAGCCCACATCAGGGTCGGCAGTAGAATTGCCAATATAATCAAGGCGCCGCCCATGGTCGGCGTCCCCTCTTTGACAAAGTGCGATTCAGGCCCGACCTTGCGGATCGTTTGTCCAATTTGCAATCTTTTCAGGGTCTCAATCAGCCAAGGACCGAGAATAAACGAAATCAACAGCGCTGTGATAGTGGCGTAGATTGCCCTGAAGGTGATGTACTTGAATACAAAAAGGACTGAGTATTCGGTGTGGAGTGGATAGAGAAGATGATATAGCATCTAATCAGCCTCCTTGCAGAGCTTGTAAGGGGTCATCTTCTGCCCGACGTAATGCCGATGCCAGACGATCCAGTCGCATCCCACGTGACCCTTTGACCAGAACCTGATCGCCAGGGCGCTGTAACCCTGCAACAGCCACAATCGCCGCGTCACAGTCCTCAAGTTCGAGAATCATCTCAGCACCCAATCCGGCATCACGGGCACCCCTGGCAATTTCCTTTGACAAAGGGCCAACGGTGACCAGCAAATCGGTCGACTTAGCTGCCTTGCGGCCAATCTCAAAATGAAACTTACTCTCCTCATCACCTAACTCGAGCATGTCACCAAGCACTGCAATCCTGCGGCCTTTGCCTCCCTTACCCTCAAGGGTCTCCAGAGCGGCAGACACAGACAATGGGTTAGCGTTGTAGCTGTCGTCCAACAACTCCCCACCGCAAGGAAGAGGGAAGATATTCATTCGTCCCGGAACGGGTACAAATTCTGCCAAGCCTCGTGAGATATCTACGCCCTTAATACCGAGAACCCAACAAGTAGCGGCGACTGCTAAGGCATTGTGAACATTATGTCGACCCGGGGTTTGCAGATTGATCTGATGTTTTCCGTCAGGTAATAGAAGGCAGAAACTGATTTGACTGCGACCATTACGAATCTGTTGTGCACGAACATCAGCCTTTTCATCCAGGCCATAGGTTACACGCCTTACGCCATTAGCTATCGGCAGATATGCAACCCGCTCATCGTCAAGATTGACGATCGCCGTCCCACCTTTTAAACCAGCGAACAATTCTCCTTTGGCACGCGAAACACCGTCGAGCCCCTTCAGAGTTTCAAGATGGGCCGGGCCAACATTTGTAATGACACCAACATCTGGAGCAGCAATTTCAGTCAATCTTTCTATTTCGCCAAGTGCACTTGTGCCCATCTCCAGAACCGCCCAGGTGTGATCATCTTTCAAGCCGAAAAGGGTTAATGGCAGACCGATCAGATTATTGAAATTTCCAGAGGTTTTCAGCCCTGCACCGGTCCGCGACAATACTGTGGCCAACATCTCTTTGGTCGTAGTCTTACCTGCGGAACCTGTCACCGCAATCAAAGGGCCATTTAAGCGCAATCGCACCGCGCTGGCGATGTCACCCAATGCGCGCAAACTGTCCTTGACCAACAATACTGGCACAGTCAGCCCGGCTATGACCTCTTCACTTAAACAAGCGGCAGCGCCGTTACGTACAGCTTGAATAATATAATCGTGTCCATCAAATTGCTCGCCACGCAAGGGAACAAAGAGTTCACCTGAATTTATATTTCGACTATCGGTCGAGATTCCCGTAATTTGCACACCCTTGCCAGAGTCTGGCAACGTCGAGTCGGTGATTCGCGCAAGCATTTCAAGATCAAATTTCATCACTCCCCCTTAGCATATTTGTTCCACTAAAAGCTCGGCGTAACTCCTCACGATCATCAAAATGTACCTTCGTGGTTCCCAAAATCTGATAGTCCTCATGTCCTTTGCCCGCAACCAGCAACAGATCGCCTGATGCGGCAAGATTGGTCGCAAACTCAATGGCCTTACGCCGGTCGGGAATAACTATAAAACCAGACCTACCAGCAAGTGCTTGCTCCATGCTCAGCTCAGATTCACCTGTTTCGACTGCTCCCTGGCGCATCTGCTCAAGAATTGCCAATGGGTCCTCAGTTCTTGGGTTGTCTGAAGTCAACACCGTTAAGCTGGACGCCTTGACAGCCGCTGCGGCCATCAGAGGTCGCTTCTTCTGATCACGATCACCTCCGCAACCGACAAGGGTAATCCGACGATTGGCAGAAATTCCAGCCAATGCCACCAAAACCTGAGTCAATGCATCACTGGTATGTGCGTAATCGACAAGCGCGAGGACACCCTGTTCATTTTCAACTTTTTCAAGTCGACCTGGAACTTGAGGTGCTTCAGCAACCCCGCGACCAATACTTTCAGGATCAATTCCTGCGGAATATGCCGCCGCAACAGCACCTAGAATGTTGCTCACATTAAAATCACCAACCAGAGGTGATTTTAACTCCAAGAACTTGCCCTCAATACTAAGTACGCCCTGTTGCCCCTCTGCACTTGAAATTAACTTTTCAATGCCAACATTGGCCTTCTGTTCACGAGAAAACCCGATGGCATCGGGATGCTGTTCTTTTAACCAAACCCCATAGCTGTCATCCAGATTGATGATCGACGCCCGTGCAGTGACCATTTCAAAAAGCCTGGATTTACTCGCAAAATAGGAGTCCATATCCCCGTGATAGTCAAGATGCTCAGGAGTCAAATTTGTAAAGATGGCAACATTAAACATGATGCCGTCAACTCGATATTGCTCCAGAGCATGAGATGAAACCTCAAGCACCAGAGCATCGGCTCCTGCATCACGAAAACCAGCTATTGTTTTTAATAACTCTAGTGATTCTGGAGTCGTGTGCGTTGCGGTGATCTTCTTTCCGTCAAAACGATAATCGACCGTCCCGAAAACCGCAGGTTTATAACCGGCAACCTGTAGAATCGATTCAAGGAGATAAGTTGTTGTGGTTTTACCATTAGTCCCAGTGACTCCGATGACCAGGATATCTGCCGTTGGATCACCATAAAAACGTTGGGCAATTTTGGCCATAGCCAGTCTTACATTTTCAGCCACGACCACCGGAACTCCGTAGTTCTTCTCAGGGATGCGACTCAAAACAAGTGCAGATGCTCCAGCTGCTAGCGCAGCAGGAACATAGTCATGACCATCAGTATCAACCCCGGGCAAGGCGAAGAAAAGGTCACCCTTTTCAAGCTTGCGCGAATCACAAGCCAAACCGCTTACCTCAGCAGTTCCGCCGGTCATCAGCAGCCCTGAAAGCCCTGAAATCAACTCATTCAGTTGGAAATTATTTTCCAAAGAAGACCCCATATCAGGCACCAAACCGTACCCAGATTTTTGCACCGTAACGAATCGTATCACCCGCTCGCGGCGACTGTTCTATCACTTTACCACTGCCAGTCAACTTGATATTCAGTCCGCTACGGCTCATTGACTCCAGAACCTGTCGGTAGCTCATTCCGCCGAAATCAGGCATCCTGCTCGTCTCTCCGGCAACCACTGCCGCAAAAATTTTAGCCTTGCCCTTTACAGTTTTGCCTTTCATGTGTCGCTCTGGAAGAGTCTGTTTTGCGACCATTTCAGTATGTGGGATATCAAGATAGCGTAGTGAGTCCTCAGCGATACGACTAAACACTGGAGCAGCAACCAATCCTCCATAGGTCTGATCCTGGGGCTCGTCGATCGTCACCAACAGCAACATCGCCGGGTTTTCTGCCGGGACCATCCCAATGAAAGACGAGACAGTCTTATCTACTGAGTAACCACCGGTCACTGGATCAACCTTCTGCGCAGTGCCAGTCTTTCCCGCGACCTTGTAGCCGACAACCGCCCCCCGGGTTCCCGTCCCCCCCGGCTCCGTGACACCGACCATCATGTCTCTAACCGTTTTTGCAGTACTTTCGGAGATGACACGGCGAACAGCATTTGGCTGACGTCGATAAGTCTGGTCTCCCTGACCATCAACGACCCTCTCAACCAGATAGGGCTCCATCAGCAAACCACCATTGGCAATAACCCCCATAGCTACGACCATCTGTAGCGGTGTAACACTCACTCCCTGCCCAAACGAAGCTGTTGCCAGGTCAATTTCGAACCAACGATCCGGCTTGCGCAGCAACCCATTCTCTTCACCAGGCAAGTCAATCCCAGTCTTCTTTCCGAAACCAAAATCACTTAAATATTGATAGAGGAGCTCCCGCTCCAACTTCTTACCTAGTTTGGCAAAACCGATATTCGAACTGTATTTCAGCATCTTGCTTAAATTAAGACGCCCATAACCTTTGTGATCACGGATGACCTTGCCACCAACCTCAAAACGTCCGTTTTCACAATCAATTTGACTTCCAGGACTGAGCAACCCTTCTTCCAAGATGCCCGCTAACAGGAAAGGTTTAAAAATAGACCCCGGCTCAAATGAATCGCTAACTGTTCTGTTTCGCCAGTCTCCAGGTTGATAACGGTTCGTCGCGTTAGGGTTGTAAGACGGTTGACTCGCCATTGCCAGCACGCGCCCACTCGTCGGTTCGATCATTACAACGGTACCGCCAACCGCGTTACTCTCTTTGACTTGCCGAGCCAACTCCTTCTCAGCGATATATTGCAGCGTCCGATCGATCGTCAGATAGAGGCTGCCACCCGGAACACCCCCGCGGATATCCTGTTCAGCAGTTGCCAACCCTCTCCCACGCGCATCGCGCTCAGAGATCAACAGTCCGCCTTCCCCCTGTAAATCGGCATCGTATATTAGCTCGATACCCTCAAGACCCTTAGGGTCAAGACCGGTAAAACCAACCACTTGCGATGCAACCTGCCCTCTGGGGTAATAACGCTTATGCTCACGAACAAAGTGCAGTCCCGCCAGCCTGAGATTTTCAACCTGCTGTGCGATCTCCGGTGAAAGCCGCCTTTCGATCCATACGAATCTTTTGCTCTTACTCAGCTTGGCGCGCAGACGTTTTTCAGGAATATCCAACACCCTGGCCAACCGTTCGGCGACCTTACTCACTGACTGAATTTCAGTTGGGTTGGCGTAAAGTGATTTCACCTCAAGACTTAAAGCCAATGCTTCGCCATTGCGATCATAGATGGCTCCACGCTGTGGCGTTAATTTGACTATGCGCTGATGCTGTTGATCTCCACGAGCGCTAAGATCTTCGGCCAACACCAACTGCAGATAGCTGGCACGAGCAGCAATGATCAAAAAAACCGCGACAAATATTGCGCCGATTATCCGGATGCGTAACTGCATGCTCCGTTCAGTCGGCGCCATATCAATCCACCCTTATGATTTGGCCAGGGGCTGGTAGACGCAAGCCCAGTTTTTGACGAGCCAGGCCCTCTATCCGTTGAAGACTGCCCAGGTGCGCTGCTTCGAGCTCAAGGCCCTTGACCTCTTCTTTAACGGAGCGAATCTGGCTTTCGATTCGGGAGATATCATACTCAAGGTTGATCGCCTGCAAGCGCGACCAGACAAACACGAGTGAAAGGACCGCCACCAGAACAATGGCAATAAAGACGGGGGTCAAGCGCGGACGATGCATCACAAAACCGTTAATATTTATAACTGTACGCTGTACGGCTTCAGACATCGCCACCTCCTGTAGATCTCAATTTCCCGCTGTCAATCCAGGCGACTGACAGCCCGCAGCACTGCGCTGCGAGAACGGGGATTCATTTCAATTTCGTCCGCCTGCGGTTTCAAACCCTTACGGGTCAAAACTTTTACGGCGGGTTTGTTTTCGCACCGACAAACAGGGAGTCGTGGCGGACAGATACAGCCCCTGCTCTGATCACGAAACATGTGCTTGACGATCCGGTCTTCCAGTGAATGAAAGCTGATGACCACCAGACGCCCTCCTGGCTTGAGCAGCTTGATTCCACGGCTAACGCCTTGTTCAACCTGCTCCAACTCCTGGTTGACTGCAATCCGCAGCGCCTGAAAAACCCTTGTTGCCGGATCGATCCTCGAGGGTTTATAGCTGCCCGGAATCGCATTACGAATGAGTTCTGCTAATTCCCCAGTGCGGCTAAAGGGTGCGGTCTCACGCTGCTTCAATATCGCCCGAACGATGCGTTTGGAGTAACGCTCTTCGCCATACTGAAAAAATATCCTGATGAGCTCCTCTGCCGGCAGTTCGTTCACCAACTCACCTGCGGTCTGCCCGACACTGCTATCCATCCGCATATCGAGTGGTGCATCAAAACGAAACGAAAAGCCGCGCTCGGCCGTATCGAGTTGATGCGAAGAGACCCCTAGGTCGAGCAGCATGCCATCCAGGCCGTCAATCCCAAGCTCAGCCAGAACCTCAGCAGCCTGATCAAAGGTCTTATGATGCAGGCTGAAGCGACCCTCCCAGGGAGATAAGACTTCCGCGGCCTTGGCAAGCGCTGATGAGTCACGATCAATCCCGATCAATCGTGCTTCAGGGGCCTTCTCCAGAATAAGGCGAGAGTGACCCGCCCCGCCGAGAGTTCCATCGAGGTAGACTCCACCAGCCGTTGGCTGCAACAGGTCGAGAACTTCACGCGGCATAACTGATTGATGTTCAAAGAGCAAGTCCACAGCGGTTAAAAACCGAGATCGGCTTGACCCTGCTCATCCTCGCGAAGCAGGGACTCCGACTCACCTGTAGCATCGACATGGCGCTGTAAATTCCAGATTTCAATTTTTTCGATCATACCAACAACAACAATGTCTTTTTCCAAGGCTGCATATTCACGCAGAGACTGTGGAACCTGGATTCGCCCCTGACGGTCAAAGCGACATTCTCTGGCGGGAGCGATGCGGGTGCGCAGGTTTGCTGTGCGCTTGGGGCCTGCGGGCAAAGACATGACATTTTCGCAGATCTTCTTCCACGCTGAGGCAGGATAGGCGGTCAAGCCGCCGTCAGACTTGGTGACAAAAAGAGATTCATCTCCTGTCGAATTCAGCAGAGATTCCCGGAAGATTGCCGGAATGCTCGCCCGCCCTTTTAAATCGACAGTATTATTGAATTCTCCGTAGAACATAGCTTCCCTGTCACCATTTAACACTATTAGACACGATTTGGGGAAAATATACCTAGAGACCTGCTCTCTGTCAAGAATAATTGTGATTTTTCGAGGGGTTTGTTCTAGAGGGGAAAAGGACCAAAAAACAAAAAAGCCCTCTTCACATCGCGAAGAGGGTTAAAATATTTAAAAAACGCTAATCATTTCACTTGATTAACGAGAGAAGAATTCTTAACGCTTCAAAAAATCAGGGTAAACGCATCTCAACCGCTTCGATTCGACGATCATCCATCTGCCGAACTCCAAAGCGAATGGCATCAATTTCACAAGAATCACCCTCAACCGGAATTTTCCCCATTTTCTGCATCAAAAGTCCTGCCAGAGTCGTGACATGTTCTTCGGGGAGCTCCAGGTGAAAATGTCGATTCAAAGCCTTTAAAGAAACGGCACCATCAACCATAAAACGCTTCGGCCCAAGTGGGCTGAAATCTGCCTCTTCAATATCATGCTCGTCATTAATCTCGCCAACAATCTCCTCGACCACGTCTTCCAACGTAACCAGGCCTTCAACACCTCCATACTCATCAACCACAATCGCCAAGTGCTCCTTACGCTTACGAAAACTCTGCAACAACACAGCAATCCGGTTCGACTCCGGCACAAAGTGAGGCTTACGGCAAATTTCTTTTAGAGAAAAAACATCCTCCTTGCCGATCCAACTAAGGATATCTTTTGAATGAATGACACCAACAATATTGTCGAGATTTTCCTTATAAACCGGAAAGCGTGAATGCCGAGCCGATCGCAAAATCTCAAGAATTTCATCAAAACTGCTTTCAGCTTCAACACCGACAATCTCAGTACGCGGCAGCATGACGTCACGGACCCGCGTCTCCGACAAATCAAAGACACCATGCAACATACGCCGCTGCTCTGCTGCAACCACCCCGCTCACTTCGCCTGCTTCGATAATGGCACGAATCTCATCTTCAGAAAGAGTGGAATCCTCGCTCTCACCACGATGGAAAAAACCGGTCAACAATCCAGAAATTTTGATAACGACATAAATAACCGGGGAGAGAATCCATAGAACCAACAATATCGGACGTAAAACAAAAAATGAAGTTTTCTCAGGATGTTGGGCCGCGTAGGTTTTAGGGCATACTTCAGAAATAATCAAGAGGACTGGCGTCAGGATCAGGATAGTCATCAATTCGCCACGCTCACCATATTGACTGACAAAAAACCCGGTCGCAACAACCGAAGCTGCAATATTAACCAGGTTATTGCCAACCAGAATGCCGCCCAAAAGTCGGTCAGGCCGCTCAAGCATTTCTGCCAACTGAGCGGCCCCGGCCCGCCCTTTTTGTTGTAGAAACTTTACCCGCAATTTATCAAGAGCCAATAACGCGGTCTCCGAACCTGAAAAGAACCCGGACAGGAGCAGAAGCAGAAACAACACTGCCAACCGCCATAAATTTTCCTCTGACATCAATCACTCCAAGTTAAACAAAACACAATATGCCAGCGCACATACTATAGCAGTTGCAAAAGCCTGTCGACAGACCCGTTGTAACCTAATGGTCTAAACTGACAATTGCCGCACACACATAGACCATGGTATAAGCGGCAGGAATGCACAAGATCAACCGCTTTCCTCAGTAGGACTCTCCATGACAATCCCAAAAGAAAGCCTCAATAAGCACGCAGAACTTTGCCTCCAGCTGCATCATCACAACTACCTCTATCACAGCCTAAATACGCCTCAGATCAGTGATACAGAATACGATCAGTTAATGCGCCAGTTACTCGAAATTGAACGGGACCTTCCCGAGCTGGTTAACCCAAACTCCCCCTCACAACGGGTCGGCAGCAGTCCAGAATCGGGCTTTCGGCAGATCGCCCACAACCGTCCGATGCTGTCACTGGAAAATGCCTTCAGCACAGAAGATCTGCGTGAGTTCGATGCCCGACTCAAGCGTTTCATGGGCAGCGATGAGTCGATCGAGTATCTCTGCGAAATGAAACTCGACGGAGTTGCGGTCGAACTGGTCTACCAGCAGGGACAACTGCAACACGCTTCGACCCGCGGTGACGGTCAAGTCGGTGAAGAGGTCACCGCCAATGCCCGCACCATAGGCGCCATTCCTCTGCAGCTACAAGCCGATGCACCTCAATTGCTCGAAGTGCGTGGTGAGGTTTATATGGAACTTTCGCCTTTTCGTCAACTGAACGAACAACGGCGCGACGAAGGAGAAAAAACCTTCGCAAATCCGCGCAATGCAACCGCCGGCAGCCTACGTCAACTCGACCCACGCATTACGGCCAACCGCCCGCTCACGATCAGCTGCTATGGACTGGGTGAGATCCACTCCGTCAATCCTCCAACAAGTCAACTCGAGATGCTACAGAAGCTGCGCGAATGGGGTCTGCGCGTCAACCTGGAGACTGTCGCCCTGGCCAGAGATATTGACGAGGTTCTTGAACAGTACCAAAAAATGCTTGCAAAACGTGACAGCCTGCCGTTCGAAATCGATGGTATGGTGGTCAAGGTCAACAGCTTCGCACTTCAACAAGAACTCGGCGAGAAGAGTCGAACTCCCCGTTGGGCGATTGCTTGTAAGTTTCCGCCACGTCAGGCAGAGACAATACTTGAGTCAGTGCGCTTTCAGGTCGGACGAACCGGGGCCATAACCCCAGTCGCGAACCTGCGCCCGATCAATGTCAGCGGTGTCACCGTATCCAGTGCCAGCTTGCACAACTGGGATGAAATTGAACGTCTTGGTGTCAGGATAGGCGACCGGGTCATTGTCGAGCGTGCCGGAGACGTCATCCCCGATATCGTTAAGGTTGTTCTGGAAAAACGCAGTGGCGATGAGCAGCCAATCCCCGAACCAACTATCTGTCCGGTATGCAGCTCCCCAGTCACTCGTGGCTCTGGCGAAGTCGTCCCCCGCTGTCAGGGGCTAGCCTGTCCTGCCCGACTAAAGGAATCACTCAAGCATTTCGCCTCACGCGGTGCCATGGATATCGAGGGCCTTGGAGATCGCTTCGTTGAGCAACTCTTAAAGGTCGGATTGGTTCATAACGTGGCTGATCTCTACCGTCTGACCAAAGAAGATTTCTTCCGCCTCGAGCGGATGGGTGATGTCCTCGCCGAAAAGCTTCTGGCTGCCATCGATTCCAGTCGCACGCAGCCCCTTGAGCGGCTGCTTTTTGGCCTGGGAATCCGTCATGTCGGAGTTCATCTGGCAAAGATTTTGAACCGTCGCTTTGGCAACCTCGAAGGCCTGCGACAGGCGAGTCGTGAAACACTGATCGAAACTCATGAAGTCGGTCCACAGGTTGCGGATAGCTTGCTGGCCTTGTTTGCCGATGACCATAATCTCGAAGTTCTTAGCCAACTGGAAAAATTCGGGGTTCAACCAGACACCAGTATTTCTCCACAGGGGGCAGCTTTAGCGGGTAAGATTTTTGTCTTTACCGGCAAACTTGAAAGGTTCAGCCGCAGTGAAGGCGAAGGACTGGTGGAGATACAGGGTGGTCGTGCCAGTGGTTCGGTGAGCAAGAAGACCGATTTTCTGATCGCTGGGCCAGGTGCTGGCAGCAAGCTATCCAAGGCCGAACAACTCGGCGTAAAGGTTCTGGGTGAAGATGAGTTCCTGCAATTGATCAAGGAAGCATCGGAGGAAGACTGAAGATGCCTCAAATTCGTCAACACCTGTTGATTGCTGGCCGCGTACAGGGTGTCAGCTTCCGTTACTACACCCGGCAGACCGCACTAAAGAATGGTGTCACCGGCTGGGTTCGCAACCTGCCTGACGGCCGGGTGGAGGCGCTGATTGAAGGTGAAGAACTGGCGGTTAATGCGACCGTTGCCTGGTGTCGCTCCGGGCCTGAGTGGGGCCGGGTTGATCAGGTTTTGGTTGAGGCACGGGAATTCATTGGAGAGTTTGAGGCTTTCAGAATTCGCTGAAAGGTAACTATTTCAAACAACGGGTCCCCATCACTGATCGAACCCCACAGGCTACAGAATTCGATCAATGATAGGGCTTACTTTTAAATCAATTAGAATCCACCATGGCGACCTTTTCCACGATGACCCTTCACCTCTGCGAGCTTGTCAGCTTTCTCCTGTTGTTCCGGGGTGAGGAGAGCATAAATCTGCTGTTTCATTTCGGCTCTCTCAACCATCATTTCAGTCTTCAATTCTGCTTGTTTGATTGACTTAGCAAGAAAATCCGCCTCGTTAAAAGTATCGGCAGCTTCGAGTTCGCGTAACGCATCACGGCTGGCATGCATCTTCTCACGAAGCGGTTGTCTGTCTTGCCACTGCTGAGTCATCAGCGCTTCTAACTGAGCTTTCTGCTCTTCGGTAAGATCAAGGATAGTAGACATCATCTCCATTCGATGACCCATCCGGTCCTCATGTTTCTCAAAGTTCAAAGCGCCCTGACCTTGTCCACGGCTGCCACTGTCGCTTCTTTTATCACATGAGCCATAACCTCCTGCCCCTGCCAGGGCCAGGCTCCCGGTAAGTAGTGCGCCAAGTACCAGGGTTGGAATCAGAATTCTTTTTTTCATGGTCATTCTCCTCTTTGCTGTAAGTGGTTTGTCTGCCCTTTGTTCTTTCCACTATAAAAAAAAGAACCTTAAGAGAGGGTTAAGAGCTGTGCCTCTTGTGCAAAGTTGTGTAAAGAGACTTAAAGGTCCGATTCCAGGAAGACCTGAGTTTATGGGCTTTTGCGTTTTTCCAGGGTTTACATTTCTTTACACCCCCCTAGAATGGTTTTCGTTATGATAAGAAAACTAACTGGAGAAATTATGCTGAATCGAATTCTGATCATAGATGACGACACAGAACTCTGCGAACTGCTAAGCGATTATCTGGGCAGTGAGGGTTTTGAAGTCCGAACAGTTAATCACGGTAAACAAGGCGCAATGCAGGCACTGACAGAGGAATACGCTCTGGTGATACTCGATGTGATGTTGCCCGGGATGAACGGATTTGACGTGTTGCGCAAGATCCGTGAAACCAGCAAATTACCGGTGATTATGCTGACTGCTCGCGGCGACGATATCGACCGGATTGTCGGGCTGGAACTGGGTGCTGACGACTATCTGCCAAAGCCGTTTAATCCACGTGAACTCGTTGCACGGGTGCGAGCGATTCAACGACGGACCGAAACTTCGGCACCACAATCCAGCACGAGGCACTTCCCAAAAGAATTAGGTGTTGGCGACATTGTACTCAGCACCCTCAACCGTAGCGTTAAACGAAACGGCATGCAGATCGAGCTGACTTCGGTTGAATTTACCCTGCTTGAAGTGCTGTTGCGACAGGCGGGTCAGGTGATCAGTCGCGAAGAGCTGGTCGCAAAAGCCCTCGGCCGCCGCTTATCAGCCTATGATCGCAGCATTGATGTCCATATCAGTGCTCTGCGCAAAAAGCTCGGCCATCAATACGAAAAAACCGAACGGATCAAGACCATCCGCGGCATCGGTTATCTCTATGCCCAACCGGAAAGTACCAACTGATGCATAGCCTGTTTGTCAAAATTTTCCTCTATTTCCTGCTGACTATCATCATCGTGACCTCAGCCGGAGTGTTCCTGACCTACCTACGCGATCAGGAGTTTCCACCGCTGGCCCACCAGAGTTTTGCTAAACACGCCATTGCTGAGTATGGTCATCGCGCCATCAACGTCTTTGAAGAGAAGGGAATCCCTGAGCTCGACATCTTCTCCGAAAAACTGATGGCCGATACAGGTATTCGCATTATCCTTTTTGCTGAAGATGGTCGCCCACTGACTCACCATCGTGTTCCGCGACCTATGCAGCATATGAGTCAACGGGCGCTACGCAGCGGCGAAATCGTTTACCCAATGAGGGGTCAGCGTAACTGGCTTGCCAGCCCGATTAAGAACCGTGAGGGCAAGAACTATGTTGTTGCCCTCGGCCTGCCAGGCCAACCCTCGGGGGAACATATTCTCAAAGGGCTGACTCACGGATTTCTCGGCTGGCGACTGCTCATCCTGCTTTTGGTAACCGCGGCGATATGCTTCTGGCTGGCTCGGTCATTGACCTCACCGATCCGCCGGCTCAGGCAGGCAACTCGTCAATTTGCGGCAGGTGACCTATCGACACGTGTCGGCGGCCAGATCTCAGGCAAGAATGAAATCGCAGGGTTGGCAAAAGATTTTGATGAGATGGCTGGTAAAATCGAAGACCTCGTTGGCAGTCAAAAACGCTTATTACGGGATATCTCTCATGAATTACGTTCGCCTTTAGCACGCCTGGGAGTAGCGCTGGAGCTGGCGCGACAAAACAGCAGCGCAGAGTCACAGCAAAAAGCGTTCAGCAGAATAGAGCTGGAAGCTGAACGTATGAATGAAATGATTGGCCAGCTCCTCAGCCTAACCCGTATGGAAAATGCCTCAAATGATTTATCACGCGCAGCACTTGACCTTTGTGGGTTGCTTTCTCGGCTGGTACAGGATTCTAACTACGAGGCAAAGAACCTCAACAAACAGGTGACCTTTACCGGACCCGAAAGTTTAAGTTTTGATGGACAGGAAGAACTTCTGTCGAGGGCATTGGAACATGTTATTCGGAATGGAATTCATTATACCGAAGATGAGTCTCTGGTAAATGTCGATCTAAAACTTGAGGCAGATAAAATCCTGATCCGGATTTCCGATCAGGGTCCAGGGGTCCCAGAAGAATCATTAAGCAAGCTGTTCGAGCCTTTCTACCGGGTTGCTGACGCTCGTGACCGGCTGAGCGGTGGTACAGGCATCGGCTTAGCCATTGCGGAGCAGGCGATACGCTTACATGGTGGCAGCATCAAGGCATTTAACCGTTCCACTGGCGGACTCATAGTTGAGATATTACTCCCTCTTCCGAAGAGGCAGGGATAAACTATAGACATCGCTGCCTGGTAGCCCATGCTCGCGTGCAACCCGCTTTACGATCTCTTTCCAGCTCAGACCACCTTCTGCATGTAGGCGCCGCAGAGATTCTTCTACGCTCTCTTGCGGTAGTTCCTTCTCCCCGGCCGCCAACATCAGCACCAACTCCCCTTTTACCGTCTTCTGTGAAAAATGTTCGACAGCACCGGCCAATGAACCCAGAAAAAGTTCTTCATGCTTTTTTGTCAGTTCACGCCCAACAGCGATTTCACGCTCGGGGTTGCAGATCTCACTTAAGTCATCGAGCGCGGCACACAAGCGGTGCGGAGATTCATAAAAGACCAGAGTGTAATCAACAGCAGAGAGCGCTTCGATGAACTTTTGTCGTGCGCTTCTTTTCGATGGGAGAAAACCGACAAATCGAAAACTGTCAGTCGGCAGACCGCTGATCGACAGTCCGGCAATCATTGCGTTACAGCCCGGTACGCAAACGACCTCAACGCCAGCCTCTCGGCAGCTGCGTACCAGCCGATAACCGGGGTCGGCAATTGCCGGGGTCCCTGCGTCACTGATCAAAGCAACATCATCACCAGCTTGCAGTCTGGCCACCAGCTCGGGGCTACGCGCGTGTTCATTATGTTCATGACAGGAGATCAGCCGGGACTTAATACCATAGTGATCGAGCAAGCGGCGACTATGACGGGTATCTTCGGCGGCGATCAGCGCAACCTCAGAGAGAATCCGCACTGCGCGATAACTCATATCTTCTAGATTACCGATCGGGGTTGCGACCACGTAAAGAGTTCCGCTCAATTCTGCTGCTCCAACTCTTTGATCCAGAGTGCAACGCTGGCATCACTCGGCATCCGCCAATCTCCTCGCGGTGACAAAGCAATGGTTCCAACCTTAGGGCCATCAGGCAGACAAGAACGTTTGAACTGTTGGCTGAAAAAACGACGATAAAAGAGCAGGAGCCACTTGCGGAGTTCTTCGAGAGGGTATTCTCCGTCAAAAGCCTGTGCCGCCAGTTGCAAAATCTTTTGGGGTGGATAGTGTAAACGCACCAGATTATAGAGATAGAAATCGTGCAGCAGATAGGGGCCGACCACCTCTTCGGTGATCTGGCCAATATCACCATTTTCATCTGGAGGGAGCAATTCAGGGCTGACCGGTGTCGCACAAACATCGGCTAACACCTTGGAAATTTCACCCTCAAATTCGTACTCAGCACACCAGTCTACCAGGTAGCGCACCAGCGTTTTAGGCACCCCACAGTTAACGGCGTACATCGACATATGATCACCGTTATAGGTGCACCATCCAAGAGCCAACTCGGAGAGGTCTCCGGTCCCGATCACCAGCCCACCAACCTGATTAGCGACATCCATCAAAATCTGGGTTCGCTCGCGGGCCTGAGAGTTCTCGTAAACGATATCCTGCTGTTTCTCATCATGACCGATATCGGCAAAGTGCTGACGCACAGCAGCGTCTATCGACACAACACGCAACGAACACCCAAGCAGTTCTGCAAGCTTTTCAGCGTTGGATCTGGTGCGGGCACTGGTCCCAAATCCGGGCATGGTCAGAGCGTGGATCCCTTTGCGTGCAAGGCCGAGGCGATCGAAGGCGTGAATCGCAACCAGCAGCGCGAGGGTCGAGTCGAGACCGCCGGAGAGGCCAATGACCACATCAGCACATCCAGTATGTCGCAAACGCTTGGCCAAGCCACTGGTCTGCAAGGCAAAGATCTCTTGGCAGCGCTCGGATCGCTCCAGCTCAAGCGTCGGGACGAACGGCGTTCGACTCACCGAACGCAGTAAATGGTCGACTTCAAAAGATGTCAGGGAGAAATTGATGACCCGATAGCTGCGCTGCGGCCTCGCATTGGCAAAACTGCTATTGCGCTGTCGCTCACCTATCAAGCGCTGCAGATCGATATCTGCCAGAGCTAGCTGGCTGTCAAAACAGAACCGATCGGTTTCAGACAGAACCTGACCATATTCGGCAATCAGGCTATGCCCGGAAAAAACCAGGTCAGTACTCGACTCATTCGGGCCAGCTGAGGCATAGGCATAGGCGGCCAGACAACGAGCCGACTGTGAAGAGACTAATTGATTACGATAGTTACGCTTACCAAGCAGCTCAGGGCTGGCTGACAGGTTAAGTAACAGAGTCGCCCCCGCAAGAGCTTGGGACCCACTGGGTGGTTCGACTGCCCAGAGATCTTCACACAGCTCTATGCCGACACGCAGCTCCGTAAAAGATTGGTCCTGAAACAGCAGATCTTCACCAAAGGGGATCGGCTCCCCAGCTAGCAATAGCTGGTCACTATTACGTTCGGTTGCCGAAGAGAACCAGCGTTGCTCGTAAAATTCACCGCGGTTAGGTAAAAAAGTTTTCGGGACTGCGCCACAGAGGACTCCTCCGGCGATAAAGAACGCACAGTTGAACAGACGGCCACCCTGCTCCACAGGTGCCCCAACGACAAGCACCGGCGTATTCTCCCCTGCACTAAAACGAACAAGATCAAGCAGCGCCTCTGTAACCTGTTGCTGAAGGAGTGTCTGAAAAAAAAGATCTCCGCAGGTATAACCTGTAAGACTGAGCTCAGGATACAGGCAGAGTGCCGCTCCTTGTCGACCTGCTTCTAGTGCTGTCGACTTGATCTCGGTCAAGTTGAAGTCAACATCTGCCACCCGCAGCTCTGGTGTAACGACAGCCAGCCGCAGCATTCCCAGTTGTTTCAAATTTAAAGACATCAGCTACTCCCGATCATTTCTCAGGATTATGGCACAGTTTCATATGTATTGGACAAATCAGGGTATACGATGGCCAATTGCCATCGTATAAACCAAAGAGCAAAGGTTCGGTATCGAAGCGTTAAAACTCTGACAGATCAAAGGCAGCGGACAGATGCTCAATCCGAGCACGTCCATCGCAATCTGGCATGACCGCGATCACATCGAAGCGCGGCTGCAGAGAGATTTTAGTCTTTGCCAGATACCACTGCGCTGCACGAATGATCTGGCGTTGCTTACGTAAACCGACGGCTTCAGCCGGAGTGCCATAAGCGTTACTGCGGCGGGTCTTTACTTCGACAAAGATCAGCTCTTTTTTCGTACGGGAGATAATGTCGACCTCCCCAACCGGTGTCATGAAATTGCGCTCGATGATCTTCAGGCCCTGACGCTGCAGGTAGAGCACCGCCTGATCCTCACCCCAAGTACCAAGATCGAGTCTAGCCTGACTCATTACCCCTCCACAAATTCTTTTACCCCAGCGAAGGTTAATCGGTGGGGTAAAACAGGACCTTTGGTAGCGATAGCCCGACGATGCGCCAAAGTCCCATAGCCTTTATGTTCAGCGAAGCCGTAGCCGGGATACTGTCGATCAAGCTCCACCATAAGCCGATCACGTGCAACCTTGGCCAAAACCGAAGCCGCTGCAATTGACAATGACCGGCTGTCGCCTTTTTTTAATGTTAGCTGCGGCAAATCAACCGGCAAGGGGGTAATCCCATCGATCAGCAAGTAATCAGGCTCCCCCTGCAATTTTTTCAGAGCACGCTGCATCGCCAAGAGAGTCGCCTGCAGAACATTCAATCGATCGACCTCCTGAGCTGAAGCGAGACCGATACCGTATGCTCGTGCCTGCTGTCGAATCAATGGAAAAAGCTCTTCGCGTTTCTTTTCGCTCAACTTTTTCGAATCGGTTAGCCCCTCCAACTGGAAGCTATCAGGCAAAATGACGGCTGCCGCAACCACAGGGCCGGCGAGCGGACCGCGGCCAGCCTCATCAATTCCGACGACAGCAGAAAAACCTTTCTCTTGTGCCTGTTTTTCAAAGTGTAAGGTCGAAAAGGCCTGTTCAGTGAAAAGCTCAAGGTTGGCCACGGTATCACAATCTCCCTACAAAAAAGCCCCGGCAAATTGCCGGGGCTCATGGTAATCAATAATACAATATCAGACCATACGCTTCTCAGGAATACGTGCAGCCTTACCACGCAGGTTGCGTAGATAATAAAGCTTGGCGCGACGCACACGACCGTAGCGAACGACCTCAATCCGGGCAACACTTGGTGAGTGAAGTGGGAACACCCGCTCAACACCAACACTACCAGAGATCTTACGTACGGTGTAAGAAGACCCAAGGCCACGATTGCGACGCCTAATACACATCCCTTGATAAATCTGGATCCGTTGCTTGTCACCCTCAGTGATTTTTACATGCACTTTCAAAGTGTCACCAGCCTTAAAGATCGGGATATCCTTCTTCATCTGTTCCAATTCGAGTTGATCGACGATGTTCATCCTTCTTCCTCCCTGTTACCTATTTTGTTAAAAATCTGTTTTCAGTCGTTTGGTATAATTTTGAGCGACATGTTCGGTCGCCATTTATGTTCACTGCACTTTTCTACGCAGTTGTTTAATTACCTCAATATCCTGCTCACTCAGCTCAGCAGTCTCCAACAAGTCAGGTCGACGTTGCAGGGTGCGAACTAATTGTTGCTCGCGTCTCCAGCAAGCAATTTTGCCATGGTCTCCCGATAGCAACATATCTGGAACTTTCATCCCCTGATAATTAGCTGGACGCGTATATTGCGGAAACTCAAGAAGCCCATCCGCAAAGGAATCGGTTTCGGCACTACTCGTATTACCTAGCACACCCGGCAGGTGCCGCGATATCGCATCAATCATCACCATGGCGGGAAGCTCACCGCCAGTCAGAACGAAGTCACCAATCGAAAACTCCTCATCAACCATCGACTGGCGAATCCGTTCATCAAAGCCAGCATAGCGCCCGCAAAGAAAGATCAAACCCTCTTCGTGCGCCAATCGCTTGGCATGACCCTGATCAAAAGGCTGACCCTGAGGTGTCATCAACAAGACCCGGCTCTTCGGCGCGTTCTCCTTAAGTGTATCTAGAGCGCGGCCAACAGGCTCTGGTTTCATCACCATTCCGTCGCCACCACCATAAGGCGAATCGTCGACTTGAAGATGTTTCCCTTCTGCCCAATCACGCAGATTGTGGATTTTCAGATCCATCAACTGACTGCGAATAGCACGGCCCAGGATACTCTCATCCATTGGCGCAGCAAACATCGCCGGAAAAAGAGTTAATACATCAAAGATCACTTATAGATACCGATCAGCCCAGTAGGTAAATCGACCTCAATCAATTTTTGCTCAGCGCTGATGGAGACAATGAACTCAGCAACCACTGGAATCATAACTTCACCAGCCAGGCCCTCAACAACCCATGTATCATGAGCGGCAGTGGTAAACATCGATTTCAAATGACCAAGTTCGCCGTACTCGCGATCGATCACCTTTGCACCTTCAATCTGATGCCAGTAGAACTCATCTGGAGCTAACTCGGGAAGCAGATTCCGATCAAGCAAAATCCGACAGCCTTTAAGCCCTTCTACAGCGGTCAACGACTCAAAGCCATCAAACCTGAAAAGAACAATTCCCTTGTGCAATGACTGGCGCAAAGGTTCTGTTTTTTTAAGCCGACCGTCAGGCAAACGCAGAAACACCTCAGTAGCCGACAACAATAGGGCAGGATCACCCGACAGTGGTCGTACCTTGACATCGCCACGTAAACCGTGGGTTCCCACAATTTGCCCTGATTCTACCAGGAAGTCTTCCGATATCGCCATCAACTGCTAGCCTTGATCCGGCACACAATCAGATGCAACCGGTATCACTCCATGATCTGCAGCGAAGCCCGTTTACTTTCACGGGTCGCCTTGGCGTTGAGGAGAGTCCGCATCGCCTTGGCGTTACGACCCTGCTTGCCGATGATCCGCCCCATATCCTCCTGCGCAGCGGCCAGCTTAACCAGGATCGAACCATCCTCAGCGATTTCCTCAGTAATTTCGATCTCATCAGGCTTTTCGACCAACGATTTGGCGATGTACTCGATCAGATCTTTCATGGGTCATCCTCCGGGTGGATGGGGCCGTGGCCCCGGATTCGGACCAGATTCAGGCTGGTGTAGACTCTCCGCCTTTGAACTTGGCCCAGACACCGGCATCACGCAACAGACGACGAACAGTGTCAGTTGGTTGAGCGCCCTCACCCAACCAGGCAAGAGCACGATCTTCTTTAAGATTGAGCAGCGGTTGCTCTTGGCTAGGGTCATACTGACCTAGTGCTTCAATGAAACGGCCATCCCGGGGAGAGCGCGCATCGGCCACAACGACCTGATAGAAAGGTTTCTTCTTTGCGCCGCCACGTGCGAGCCTGATTTTCACTGCCATGCTGTTGTTCCTCCTGATGTTTC